>JAVBNI010000045.1:0-23322 GCA_031551645.1 Bacteroidales bacterium
CCGGGATTTTGCCTACAGCTTCTTTCTGATTCCACCTCGCGATGGACACCATTGCCTGCGGCTAACGGTTGGTCGCTACCTACCCCCGTAGTGGACTTACACCACCAAGTTGATCAATCATGCACGGCACACCAAAAAAAACGCCTTGGAAATTTATTTCCAAGGCGTTTATGATTAATAAGTAAAATATTATGATTCAATTAAATCTCGAAATATAATACTGTCTGTTCAAACGGGCAATATTCGTAATCTTGATTTCTTTCGGACATTCGGCTTCACAAGCTCCGGTATTGGTACAGTTGCCAAAACCGAGCTCATCCATACGTGAAACCATCTTGGACACACGTTCCTTGGCTTCGAGCTTGCCTTGCGGTAACAGGGCAAACTGCGATACTTTGGCCGATACAAACAACATAGCCGAAGCGTTTTTACAAGCTGCCACACATGCACCGCAACCGATACAAGCTGCTGCATCCATTGCCAGGTCGGCATTTACCTTCTTGATGGGAATAGCGTTTCCATCAGGAATACCACCGGTATTTACCGATACGTAACCACCTGCCTGGATGATCTTATCGAAAGCGTTACGATCAACCACCAGGTCCTTGATAACCGGGAAAGCAGCCGAACGCCACGGTTCGATCAAAATGGTATCGCCATCCCTGAAACGGCGCATGTGCAACTGACAGGTAGTGATACCGCTATCGTTACCGTGCGGCCGCCCGTTGATGAATAGGCTACACATGCCGCAAATACCTTCGCGGCAGTCGTGGTCGAAGCAAACGGGTTTTTCAATCTTGTCCACCAATTGTTCGTTCAATTGGTCTAACATTTCCAAGAAGGAACAATCGGGAGAAATATTACTGATCTGGTAGGTTTTAAATTCACCCTTGGTTTTGGCGTTCTCCTGGCGCCATATCTTTAATGTAAGGTTTAATCCTTTCTTTTCCATCGCTATCAATTTTTAATTTTTGAGCCTCCCCAACCCCTCCCAAGGAGGGGCTTCTCCCCCTTTTG
The DNA here is from genome assembly GCA_031551645.1 of Bacteroidales bacterium. GTDB lineage: Bacteria > Bacteroidota > Bacteroidia > Bacteroidales > UBA4181 > JAIRLS01. The sequence goes on from JAVBNI010000045.1 coordinate 1,018, forward strand.
GGGGACTTGAAGGGGGCCTATTTATAATTCCGGGTTGCAACTTTGATCACTTCGTAATTCAACGGTTCCTTATGCAGGATCGGCTCTTTGTCAGGGCCGGTGTATTCCCAACACGAAACGTACATGAATTTGTCGTCGTGGCGGAGCGCCTCGCCATCAGGCGTTTGGTGCTCTTCGCGAAAATGACCGCCGCATGATTCTTCACGGAGTAGTGCATCCATGGCCATCAATTCGCCTAATTCGAGGTGATCGGCTGTACGGAGCGCTTTTTCCAATTCGGGGTTAAACTCGTTGGTAGAGCCGGTAATACGGACATCCTGCCAGAATTCCTTGCGAACAGCCTTGATTTCCTCAATGGCTTCCGTTAAACCTTCCTTGGTCCGTCCCATACCTACCTTTTCCCACATAATGTGGCCCAACTTCTTCTGGAAATGATCAACCGAATGTTTGCCCTTGATGTTCATCAACTTGTTGATTTTTTCTTCGACACCTTTCTTGGCTTCGTTGAATTCGGGCAAGTCGGTTGAGATGCGCGGCGTCTTGATTTCGGGAGCCAGGTAATTCTGGATAGTATACGGCAACACGAAATATCCGTCGGCCAACCCCTGCATCAAAGCGGATGCACCAAGGCGGTTGGCTCCGTGGTCGGAGAAATTGGCTTCGCCGGCAGCAAACAATCCTGGGATGGTGGTTTGTAACTCGTAGTCGACCCAGATGCCGCCCATCGTATAGTGGATGGCGGGGTAGATCATCATCGGCGTTTCGTACGGGTTTTCGTTCACGATCTTTTCATACATCTGGAAAAGGTTGCCGTAACGGGCTTCAATCACACTCTTACCGAGGCGTTGGATCGCCGAAGCAAAGTCGAGATACACTGCCAGCCCCGTTTCGCCTACGCCATAGCCTGCGTCGCAGCGTTCCTTGGCGGCACGCGACGAAATGTCACGCGGCGACAGGTTACCGAAAGCAGGATAACGGCGTTCGAGGTAATAATCGCGGTCTTCTTCCTTGATTTGTGTCGGTTTGAGTTTGCCGGCACGAATGGCTTCGGCATCTTCCTTCTTCTTGGGAACCCAGATGCGGCCGTCGTTACGCAACGACTCGGACATCAACGTCAGTTTCGATTGATAATCACCGTGAACCGGGATACAAGTGGGGTGTATCTGCACATAACACGGATTGGCGAATGCAGCGCCGCGTTTGTAGCTTTGCCAAGCCGCGCTACCGTTTGATCCCATGGCATTGGTCGACAGGAAGAATACGTTGCCGTAACCTCCGGTAGCAATCACCACGGCATGAGCTGCAAATTTCTCAATTTCGCCGGTTATCAAGTTGCGGGTAATGATACCGCGGGCCTTTCCGTCGATGATTACTACATCCAGCATTTCGCGGCGGGTATACATCTTCACAGCGCCTTTTTCAATCTGGCGGCTCAAAGCGCTGTATGCGCCCAACAACAATTGTTGTCCGGTTTGTCCGCGGGCATAGAATGTACGGCTTACCTGTGCACCACCGAACGAACGATTGTCGAGCAATCCGCCGTATTCGCGGGCAAAAGGCACGCCTTGTGCCACACACTGGTCGATGATATTGTTTGATACTTCGGCCAAGCGGTAAACGTTGGCTTCGCGGGCACGGAAGTCGCCACCCTTGATGGTATCGTAGAAAAGACGATAGATGGAGTCGCCGTCGTTCTGGTAATTCTTGGCAGCGTTGATACCACCCTGTGCAGCGATAGAGTGCGCACGGCGGGGACTGTCCTGTATGCAAAAGTTGAGCACGTTGAAACCCATCTCGCCGCAACTTGCAGCGGCTGCAGCGCCAGCCAAACCGGTTCCAACGATGATAACATCCAATTTACGTTTGTTGGCGGGGTTTACCAGGTTTTGGTGCGCCTTATATTCTGTCCATTTTTGGGCTACTGGCCCTTCAGGTATTCTTGCTTCTAACTTAATCATTTTCGATTTTTGATTTTAAATTTTTGATTACTGTTTCGCCTTTTTGATTGCCGATTTTCGATCGAGAATTGACAGTCAAAAATCAAAAATTATTACTTTCCTCCCAGTAAGAAATAAATCGGTATAATGGCAAACCCGATGGGTATCACCACCGCATAAATGTACCCAACCCATTTAATGATCGGTGTATAGGTGGGATGATTCCAACCGATACTTTGGAAGGCGCTTTGAAATGCATGGATCAAATGGAATGACAGCAATATCATAAAACCGATATATATGAAACACATGGTTTTACTGGCATACACTACGCGCGCAATATCATAAAAGTTATGTTTTGCCTCTGTTTCCGTAGCTTCATTGGCAAGTACACCAATCGATTCGGGGGTGAAACCAAACCATCCGTACTTGTAAAACAAGAAATGCGTAAAGTGGATACAAAAGAAAATAAAGATAATACCACCAGTCCAAATCATATACTTCGAAAAGAACGAGGTTTCCGAATTGTACTTTTTTGCATAACGTACCGGACGTGCCAGCCAGTTCTGTATCTGTAACAACAGACCCAGCAACATATGTAATGCAATACTTCCAAACAGGAATATTTCCATGGCCTTGACCGGGGCAGTACTCATGATATAAACTCCCATATCAAAATAACTCCGGTCCGGCAACAGCATCAATAAATTGATAGACATGTGCAGTACCAAAAAGACACACAGAAATAACCCTACAAGCGCCATCCAGAATTTTTTTCCGACAGACGAGGTAAAGATATTACTCATAAACAATTGATTTTTAATTACTCTTGATTATTATTCGAATTTCTATTTATAAGGTTACAAAGGTATTGGGTAATTTGACGATTTGCAACGGAAAATATCAACATCAGCATATTTAGAAATATTCTAAATTAACTTATTGTATCAATTATCCGAGTTTGACAGAACTGTTTTAGAAAAGTTTTGATAAAATTCTCTTACATTTGTATCCTGCCAATAAGATTGTGATCATTGATTAGCCTTACATTCTCATTACGTTTTTATTTGATATAATGTTATTTGGCCTTATTGTGCAATGTGGAATGACAAGTAATTGAATATTAATGCGAATCAAGGGTTGAAAGCAAGAATAGCTTGAAAAGCTATATTTTCATAACCGGAGGCCGTTGACCTCCGGAGAAACAATACAATCAAAGATTTGCCTGCAAGGCAAGATTTTTATTCTGATCCGGTTCTGCCTTTCAGGCAGATAAGATATGTACTTTTTCCCCGGGTTACGCTTTGCTTTCCCGGAGTTATGAAAATACAGCTTTTCAAGCTGATCGACTATATCTATCCAACCCTTGATTCACATTATAAGGTAGCTATAAGCTTATAGGAAGCTTATAGCTACCTTATAGCGATCTTATAGCGTGAGGTAACAGTAAACCTCAATCACTTCTAAGAGAATAAAAGTGTAGTAATTAATGCGAATCAAGAGTTGAAAAATGCTTTAAAATTTTGGGCTAAAGCCCTTGAATCGCATTATTAATTCAAAATACAGATAATCAATGTTAAGCGCATATTTGAAAATATCGATTATATAGTCGAAAATACTTACCTGTTTTTATACACTAAAATCTAAATTATATGAATGCTCATACGTTTATTGCCTTTGACCTTGGAGCTACCAGTGGGCGAGCTATTGCCGGGACATTATCCGATGAAAAAATTGTCATGGAAGAAATTTCCCGTTTCAATAACAACATGATTACCATAGGTGAACATTTTCATTGGAATATTTTGGGAATATATGACATCCTGAAAAACAGCCTGAAAACATGCGCCATGGAAGGAAAATACCAACCTGAATCCATTGGTATTGATACATGGGGAGTCGATTTCGGATTGCTGGCCGATGATGGTTCTTTACTTGGCGAGCCTTATGCTTATCGCGATCCACACACCAACGGCATTATGGATGAGTATTTCAAATTAGTTTCGCGTGAGAAAGTGTATGATCTGACAGGAATACAGTTTATGCAGTTCAATAGCTTGTTCCAGCTTTATGCAATGAAACAACATCATTCGTCATTACTTGCTGCAACAAAGGATTTATTGTTCCTTCCCGACTTATTGAACTACCTGTTTACCGGCGTCAAGAAAGCCGAGTTCACCATTGCATCCACGTCACAGATACTCAATCCGAAAACCATGACATGGGCAGCTGAACTACTCGATGCATTCAATATTCCACTTACGCTTATGCAAAAAATAGTACTTCCGGGGACAACAGTAGGAATGCTGACCGACTCCATCGTCAAGGAAACCGGCGTTGGAAAAATCCCGGTAATAGCAGTTGCTTCGCATGATACCGCCTCGGCCATTGCGGCTGTACCGGTTGAAGGTGAAAATTGGGCATACCTTAGCTCGGGTACATGGTCGTTGATGGGGATTGAAACAAAAAAACCATTGATAGGCAAAGAAACTGCCGAAATGAATTTTACCAACGAAGGTGGAGTGGAAGGTACTTTCCGTTTTCTGAAGAATATCACCGGTATGTGGCTGCTGGAGCAATGCCGCAAGGAATGGGCTTCACAAAAAGACCATCCATATAGTGAACTGGTTGACATGGCCAAAGCTGAAAAACCGTTTCAATATTTTGTTGATCCGGATGCTTCCGATTTTCTCAACCCTGAGAATATGGTAGATGCTATCTCGGCTTTTTGTGCCCGTACAGGACAAAAGGTTCCGGAAAATACCGGACAGGTTGTCCGGTGCATCTTCGAAAGTTTAGCCATGAAATATCGTTATACTTTGGATATGCTCAAGCGGATTTCACCCCATCCGATTGAGAAACTGCACGTAATAGGCGGAGGTTCCAAGAACGCGTATATGTGTCAACTCACTGCCAACGCCATTGGTATGCCGGTAATAGCTGGCCCTGCCGAAGGAACGGCAATGGGCAATCTTCTGGTACAAGCAATGGCCTTGGGATACCTTGACTCGTTATCTGATATCCGTCGGGTGGTACGTAATTCCGTTAAAACAGAAACATATTTGCCACAGGAATCAGATCAATGGAATAAAGCATATCAGCAATTCCTATCTATCATAAGATAACCAACGAACGTAACAGGCGCTAAAAAAGCGCTTTATGTATTTCTTACTTCGGTTATGGAAATTGTTCTAAAATCGGATATTTCTGTTATTTGCTATATCACAAAAACACAAACAATACACCGCTCGTAACAAAGTCGATATCAGGACGTTTTTTTAGCCTTATAACCACCGGCGATGATCAGGGCAATGGCGACTAAAAGCAATGTTATAGCTATGCCATTGGGTATATGCATAATAAATCTATCCGTGACTGTGTACAATACGAAGATGAGCAAACCTGCACTTAATAAGGGAGAGATCCTGTTTTTCATTTTTTATTGATAAATAAATGTTTGCACAAAATTATCATATTTTTCTTATACAAAAGAAAAATTTCATTCGAAATAGATGAAACATTGAAATTAACAACGATCTAAGTTAAAAGTTTATCTGTACAAACATGTTTTTGGTAACGATGCCAAAAACTCTACTGAAAAGTTTTATTCTTCTTTACGAATTGCATCAACCAACAGTTCGTAGATTCTTGTTCGCAAATTGGATGTAATGAGTTTCGTGTTACTGGCATCAGGGCATACACGATTGGATAAAAATACGTATAATAATCCTGTTTTGGGATCGGCCCAAACGTAAGTACCGGTAAATCCCGAATGCCCGAAGCTTTGGGGTGAAGCCGGATCAGGTTTTTGCGGGTTAAGTTCCGGTTTGTCAAAACCTATCCCCCGACGGTTACCTTCTTTGCTGAAAGGAGCTGAAGTAAAATAGTCGATCGTCTTTTCCCTGATATAACGTTCGCCACCATATGTTCCCTTGTTCAGGTACATCTGCATTATTTTGGCCATGTCGTTGGCATTGCCAAACACACCGGCATGCCCGCTTACACCTCCCATTAGTGAAGCATTTTCATCGTGCACGTAGCCTTGCAACCACTGGCGGCGGAAAATGGTATCGTGTGCAGTAGGAACCATCCTGCCCTGCGGGAAGCGTTTAACCGGTAAATATCCCAATGTCGATGCTCCCAACCGGTTATAAAAATGGCGGGTGACATATTCATCCAGAGTCATCCCGCCAATTTGCTCTATCATCTTTGCGAGCAGAATAAATCCCAGATCACTGTAACGGTACTGTTTTTTCGTTAACAGTTTTGAATCCCTGATTCCGTTGAAGATGGTATCCCGGTACGTGCTGATTACAAACAGGCTATCGGCCACCTGCAAACGATGTTGACCGTCTTCTGAAACAGAATAATATTTCTCTTTAAAACGAGTTTGACTGTTGAGGTACATGTTTGCTCCCAGCCGGATGGTGTATAATTTATCCGGCGAATGGGCAAGCAGTTTTTTGGTTGAATCCACCGGTTGCATAGTACTCAGGTAAAAACCAATAAAGGGCTGCAACCGTGCCTGATGTGTCAAAATATCGATCAGGGTGATCTTAGCTTTGTCACTACCCGACAAATACGGCAGGTACTCCCCTATCCTATCGCGTAATTTGATCTGTTCCTGATCGTACAACAACATCACCGAAGGCAATGTCGCAGTAATTTTAGTGACAGATGCCAGATCGTATATATGTCCGGGCTGTACAGGTTCAGCTTCACTGTCGTAACGGGTCTGACCATACTCCCTGCTGAAAAAGACAACTCCATCGCGTGCCGCCAATATCTGGCAACCCGGGATTGACTTGTTCCTGATAGCAGTTTCTATCATAGTATCAATAGGCGCTAACTTATATGATAATATATCAACCTCTTCCGGTATCGAATATTTTAATCGTAAATGACCCGCCGTTTTCATCCCCTTACGGTATAAAAACATCGAATCGGCTGAAAAAGGCAGGGACCCCCTACCCTCGATTGCTCCATAAAGTAATTGCGCCGTATAATCCTGGGATAAGGGAGTTTCCTGGTAGCTCACAACAATGCCTGCCATCTTTTCTTTATTTCCGAATGACGCCAACGCATAAGGAGGAGCAAACAGACAAAGCACTACATGAGTTTTTTCAGCCAAACGATCAACCAATGAAACTACATTAGGCAACATGCCGTAATTGGATCCCGGATATGAACTGGTATTGTGTATGCCGATAATCACACGCGAATAATTACCCAATGTTTCAAACAACGACTTTTCCTGAAGGGTGGTTGTTTTCTTGTCCATGAAATAATAATCCGTTTCCTGATATAGCCTGAGCGTTCTCAGGAAGTTATTAGGAAGCGACGTCCCGGCAATCAATATGGCGGTTTTTTCCTGGTCAAGGCGTTTCAATGGAAGAATACTGTCACGGTTCTGTACCACCGTCAACGATGCTTCTACTAATTGGCGATTCAGTAGTTCGGCATCTGGACTGGTCAGATATTCCATCAACCTGGTAGTGTCCACCGGACGATATTGGTTCAACCCTGCCCATTCTTTAGCTGCAAGTATTTTCCTGCACGATAGTTCTACCTGTTCTTTGCTGATGCGACCGTTTTCAATAGCTGTCTTTACGGCTGTTATAGCTTTGGGTATATCGGCAGGCATCAACAAAACGTCCACACCGGCCTCAAGCGCCTTTACTTCTAATTCACCGGGACTAAAATATTTTGTCACCCCTTTCATATTCAGCGCATCGGTATAAATCAATCCCTTGAAGCCCAACGAATCCTGCAGAATATCTGTTACAACACGACGGGAAAGCGAAGAAGCCAAATCGGGGGTCGAATCTAAGGCGGGCGCTTGAAGATGAGCCGCTAAAACACCTGTAAGATCGTTATTGATCAACTCCTTGTATGGATACCATTCCAAAGAATCAAGCGATGCATAAGAATCATGAACTACCGGGAGCGAATAATGAGAATCGACGGAAGTATTCCCGTGTCCCGGGAAATGTTTGGCTGCAGTAAGGATATGCTGCCGTTGTAATCCGGCCATGTACATAACGCTGCGCCGCGCCACATCACGACTGTTTTCGCTGAATGAACGCGTACCAATCACAGGATTGGCCGGATTGTTGTTGACATCAACCACCGGCGCAAAATTAAGGTGCACCCCCATGCGGCGGCACTCCAATCCTATCTCGTAACCCATCTGGTAAATCAGACGCAAATCCTGGACAGCTCCCAGTGTCATTTGTCTCGGAAAGGAAATACAGCTATCCAAGCGCATACCCAGGCCCCATTCGGCATCCATTGCCACAAGTAAAGGCGTTTTAGACCGAGATTGATATATATTGGTCAGTTTCACCTGCCGTTTAGGACCTCCTTGAAAAAAAATCAATCCGCCGATTTTGTATTTATCAATGTATTCAGTAATTAGATCCACATGTTTTTTCCCGAGGCTGGAATATGCTGCGGCAAAAAACAACTGACCGATGCGCTGGTCGGGAGTCAGACTGTTGAACACCGAATCAACCCATGAACTATGCAGGTTGTCGAACGGGAAATCAATATGAAAAGAAGGATCGGGAGATACAACTTCTCTCTCAATGTCTTTACCATGAGATATTCCGATAATACATAGCAAGATTATTAAAAGAAGGTATCCTTTCATGCGGTGTTCTTACAAATGGCGAAAGAATTATTCAATTACATTCCGCTGGATTTAAGCCTTTCAGCATTTTCTTCCATTTGCAACTTGTCGATCAGCTCCTGTATGTCGCCGTCGACAACTGTGGGTAAATTATAGAGTGTGAGATTTATACGATGGTCGGTAATACGACTCTGGGGATAATTGTACGTCCGCACCTTGGCCGAACGGTCGCCGGTGGAAACCATCGTCTTCCGCTTAGACGACACTTCATCCAAATATTTTTGATATTCAAGATTATAGATACGTGTTCGCAATTCATTAAGCGCTTTTTCCAGGTTTTTGATTTGCGACTTTTCATCCTGGCATTGCACCACGATGCCGGTAGGGATGTGCGTCAACCGGATAGCCGAATAAGTGGTATTAACCGATTGCCCACCGGGTCCCGACGAGCAGAAAGTATCCTTACGGACATCATTCATGTTTAATTCTATATCAAACTCGCCGGCTTCGGGTAACACAGCCACAGTTGCCGCCGAGGTATGGACACGCCCCTGTGTTTCGGTTTTAGGTACACGTTGTACACGGTGCACACCCGATTCATATTTGAGTGTCCCGTATACTTTATTGCCCGAAATATTCATGACGACTTCCTTGAATCCACCCGATGTTCCGGGCGACATGCTGGTAACTTCCACTTTCCAACCCCTGTTTTCGCAATAACGGGTATACATCCGGTAAAGATCGCCGGCAAAAATACTGGCTTCGTCACCACCTGTACCGGCACGTATTTCCATAACAGCATTTTTGTCGTCTTCAGGATCGGAAGGCAACAATAACAGCTTGATTTGTTCTTCGAGAGGTTCCACCCGCTGACTCAATGTTTCAACTTCTTCTTTGGCCATTTCGCGGAGTTCCTCATCTTTCTCGTCCTGAAGTATATTTCTGGCTTCGTCCAGGTTACTCAGCACATCCCGGTATTCGCCATATGCGGTTATCAACGGCTCCAGGTCGCGATATTCCTTGTTCAGCTTCACGTAACGTTTCATATCGGCCATCACTTCAGGATCAGTGATTTGCTGACCTATTTCTTCAAAACGTACTTTTACTCCTTCCAGCTTTTCAAGGATAATGCTGTTTGCCATATATTTATGTTGGTGATTTTAATTATCGGATCTCTTTTGCCTTTTACAAATTTGATGCAAAAATAATCAAAAAGAACAGAGCAGAAATATAGAATCCGGCAGATCATTGAAAATCCGGCGGGTTTAGCTAATAATAGCGTTCTCTAATACGCCACAATGTATAGAATACTCAATTTACAAATTGCTTATTAGCAATGAATTGTATTAATTCATCATCTTAGAAAGAAGTGGTGTTTTAATTTGTTAGGGTCTAATTTTCTGCCGCTTGCGAGGAAAAAACAAAAATATTCTTTATTGGTACTCCGTCTTCTTACAGTGAAGCGACAATGACAAAATAACATTCTCATCTTTTCAGACAGGATTTACAGGATTATTTACATCTTGTAAATCCTGTTAACCTTTAGCTCACCGCAGGTAATCCTGTCAAATGAATAAATTATTTTGTCTTCATTTCGAAGCAGTCTATTTTCAACAAAATCTTTTGTGTGTTTTTATCATCCTAAAATCAAAAATCAGACATCATCGAATCAGAATAAATGTTTAATATTTATTGTGTTTTTTTAGATAAATCGGCGTGATTTTTGCTGTCAATGTTAAGTTTCAAACCAAAAATATCCATTCAATGAAAAGGTTGTTTTTATTTCTTTTTTGCGGTCTGCTGAGTGTAACAGGCTGTAAAAAGGATGAACGAACTGGAAGAGCAGGAACGCTTACATGGACATTAAGTACGGATGGTACACTCACGATCAACGGAAAGGGCGAAATACCGGATTATCAGGTCTTGCCAACCGAGTTTCTTCCCCAATGGTATGCGTATCGAAATGATATTTTCAACGTGGTTATTGATGATAATGTCAGAAAAATTGGCAACTATGCGTTTTTTCGATGTGAAAATTTGACTTCCATGACAATTGGAAATTCAATAAGCGCGATTGGTATCAGGGCTTTTTCCGGTTGCAGCAGCTTAATGTCCGTAATTATACCTAATTCAGTACTTACCATCGGTGATGATGCCTTTTCCGGTTGCAAAAATTTGAGAACCTTCACTATGGGTGATTCGGTAACGGATATAGGAAATGCTGCTTTTTACCAATGTAAAAATTTGATGTCGGCAATTATACCCAATTCAGTAACGACTATCGGTAGTGAGGCTTTTTTTAGTTGCAGTAGTTTACCATCCGTAGTTATTCCTAATTCAGTTACCAACATAGGAGAATCTGCTTTTTACTTTTGCGAAAATTTGACATCCGTCACTATTGGTAAGTCGGTAACCGTTATCGGTAACGACACTTTTCGCAATTGTAGCAGCTTGACTGAAATTATCAATTATCAGACAATACCCCAAGTGATTGATGAATGGGTATTTGGCGGGTTGGACAAACTTAGCTGTACACTGCAGGTGCCGGTCGGTTCGATAGAAGCCTACAGTACAGCCGAAGGGTGGAAAAATTTTAGAAATATTGAGGCAATTAAACTGTAACTATAGTAAAGAAACTGCAATTTTTAATTCCTTAATTCCCTTCCGGTTTATCTCACAAATTCCCGGACTTTCCATGTCTTACCTTGCTTTGACAGGTATAATATATCCGATTGTAAAGCTTGGTTGTCTTTTACAAGCTCATATTTTGCCTCGGCCTTGTCAGTATTTTTTATTTCTATTTCATTGATTTTAACTTTTACACTTGCGTTTTCTTTACGTGCCTGCTCGCGTTTGGTCGGCGTCCAAGTATTGATTGCTTGTTGCACTTCGTCCAGAAACCGGGCAGCCGACTTGTCGCCGAACTTTTTGGCATCCTCAAAACGGTAATCGACAAAAGCGATCAGGTAATTTTCTGCAATACTGCGAATTTCTTTTTCATTTTTTGTTTTTTGGGAACACGAAATCCCAGTCGTAACAAATAAACTAAATATTAACAGTACTTTGCCAAGTTCGTAGACAACTCCTTTTAGATGATAAATCATGTCACAATTTTTATATTATTGATTTTTATTAAAGCATAAATGCCTTGTATATATGTTTTGGTATGCCGATAAATACCTGACACCGCATAACAATACATGTCTATAACAATCCGATTTAATGAATGGTTTTCGAAGCAACCGATTATTCTCATCATTTTTTGCTTGCCTGAATGAATTCGGACAGACGCTCATTTTCAATTTTCAACCGTCAACCGATCGTACAAATTTAACAGGATTAATCACTTAACATTCAATATTTTTGTTTTGTGCTTCAAAAATTTTAGCACCAAATAAAGGATGGTGGATCCGATACATCCGAACATCAGAATGTAATTGTACCGGTTATCACCCCTAACCAGCGCTCCGGTGACATCAAAGACAAAAAATACGAGGAAAAGCTCGAATAGACCGTTCTTTTCTGCCCGTAGTACCTTCTTCCAACTGAATGGGCAGTCAGGTCTGATAAATTTACATAAATGCGGGATGAATGCCGGTACACGGTCAGCCCATGTAGTAAATTGTTCTCCAAACTTCCTTTCCAGGAATTGTTCTTCGGCAAACATAATACGTTCGTAATAAAGCCAAAACAAGAGAATAAATACGATTATAAACCATACATGTTGTACCAGCAGCGCTATGCTGAACCACATCAGGAAGTTACCCAGGTAGAGAGGATGCCGCACGATGGAGTAAATTCCGGTTATATTCAGTGTGTCGGCCACTTGCCCCTGCTTGGTATTTCGACCGGAGGTATTAGCATGGGAGTATCCCACGGTGTATATCCTGATGATCAGCCCCACAAGCCCTATCAGCAGGCAACCTATTTCGTAATGTCTAAAACCGGGTTGGCTGCCGGACAACACCGCTATATGCAACTGTCGCATCCCGAAAAGCAGGATACCCGGTATCAGTATGATGACAGGCAACCAACCCCGTTTCCGGAACAACCAATTGCCTTGTTGTTCAAATTCTTTTTGTAATTTCATATTCGTGACATCCTTATATCATAAAGCACTATCCTATTGAATATTGCGCTAATTTTCAATTATTTAGGTGCCCATTCCGCTACGGCGTTATCGATAAAGGCAATATCTTCCTTTGTCAGTTTCACATTCACTGCTTTGGCATTTTCTATGGCTTGGGCGGCATTACGTGCTCCCACCAGGGCAATTGTAATGCCAGGATGGTCTATTGTCCAACGAAGCACCAACTGTGCTAATGTTGCACCTTTTTCGGCGGCTAAAGGTTTCAGTTTTTTCAGCATTTCATCGGTTCGGACAATATTTTCGGGAGTAAAATATTCCGAACGGTGATCGCCTTCCACAAAATGATGTCCCGGTTCTATCTTACCTGTTAATAAGCCTCGTTCCAAAGGACTGTAGGCCAAAATTGCCTTATGATGTTTTATGCAATATGGTATTACTTCCTTCTCCACTCCCCTGTTTACCATACTGAACGGGATTTGGTTCGATACCAATGAAACCGTTTTTTCGGCTTCCGACATCAGCGCTACATCATAGTTACAAACGCCTGCGCAACGGATTTTTCCCTGTCCGATTAGACGGTCAATAGCTTCAAAAGTTTCGCTCAACGGTGTTGTTGGATCAGGCCAATGTATCTGGTAAAGATCGATGTAGTCTGTTTTCAGGCGACGAAGGCTATTCTCACACTCCTGCATGATACTTTCCCTTCCCGCATAACGGTAGATATCAATATCTTTCCCATTGTTATCCTTACTCTTGAAATAAAAATTACCTTTTTTCATGTCCCACCGCATGCCATATTTTGTCAATATTTGTACTTCATGCCTTGGAATGTCCTTGATGGCTTCCCCTACAATTTCTTCGCTATCGCCTTGTCCGTATATGGGAGCGGTGTCGATGGAAGTTACCCCCAGGTGGTAAGCTGCCCGGATAGCTTCTATAGCGTCCTTCCGTTCTGTTCTACCCCACATCCAACTGCCTGCAGCCCACGAGCCGAATGTGATAACAGATACTTGAAAATCAGAATATCCTAAACTTCTGTATTCCATAATAATATAATTTTACAGCATTTAAAAATACACTTTGTTTATTACTACGATTAATATAAGATAACACTTGTATTATGAAAATAGTTTTCAAAGATATATATTATAACTGTCGGATGTAATTACTAAGTTCTTATGTTTGTGCTTTGGGAACAATGGGCTAAAAAAGCATAAGTCCATTATTTTCAAAGCACAAGCATAAGCTTAGTATCATCCAAAATAAATATACCTATATGAAAAAGTTGTTAAAACTCACATTCTTATTGATAGTTATCATTTTAAGTTCATGTTCCGAACCGCAGCCATTTAAACTGATATTACTACCAGATACCCAGACATATTCCCGGCTATACCCTGAAATATTTCAATCCCAGACCCGGTGGATCGTCGAACATGCCGATAGTATTGCTTTTGCCCTGCAACAAGGGGATATTACAGACAATAATGTGGACGAACAATGGGGAGTAGCGGCTTCGGCTATGAGCCTGATGGATGGCAAAGTACCTTATACATTTGCACCGGGTAACCATGATTTGGGAAGAAACTCAAATATCAGGGATTCCCGGTTATTCAACCAGTATTTTCCATACAGTAAGTACAGCCGGACAAAAAATTTTGGCGGCGCTTTTGAAGAAGGAAAAATGGACAACACTTGGCATACGTTCAAAGCAGGAGGATGCAACTGGTTGATCCTTTCTCTGGAATTCGGTACCCGAAACTGTGTACTGGACTGGGCTGGTAATGTCATCGGAAAATATCCAAAACACAAAGTGATTATCAACACACATGATTACATGTATTCCGATGACACCCGCATGGGTGAAGGAGATGACTGGTTACCTCAAAGTTATGGACTTGGTATAGAATTGGGAAAAAATGCAGTAAATGATGGCGAACAGCAATGGGAAAAGTTGGTCAGCCGTTATCCGAACATCCTGATGGTGGTCAGCGGCCATGTATTGCACCGTGGAGCCGGGACATTGGTCAGTACAGGCGAACATGGGAATAAAGTATATCAAATGCTTGCCAACTACCAGCAAGGAGTGGATGGGCCTGAAAATGGGAAAGAGGGTTTCCTCCGGATCCTGACGATCGACACAAAACATAAAAAGATCGATGTAAAAACATATTCGCCCTACATTCAGGCATACAAAACAGAACCATGGCAACAATTTTGTTTTGAAAATGTAGAATTTTGATCATTGTAATCACATTTGAAACAAGTGTATGAATTTGTTTTTTCATGAATAACTATTACCTTCGTGGTCGTTAAATATGATTGCTATTGACATATTTGAACAATTGCCGCTAATTGTGAATTTAGAAATTTATCTTTGAGGGAAGATATATTATTTACTTAAAATTAGCGTGTTATGAGTTGTTCAAAATCAATCTGTTTAAACGGCCGGATCAAAAAGTATTTGGGTTTGGCGTTTTTTTTAACAGTGTTGTTCGTTATGAATGCGACTGTTTCATACGCTGTTCCTCCCCAAGATCAGAAATTTGTCCCTGTAAAATCTTCCAAGAAATACAAATTCAATAAAACAATTTCCAAGGAAGTGTTGGAAAATTATCTTGATCGATCCATGACCATTCAAAGCTTGTTGATCGGAAGAGGAAATTTCGAAGACAATTTGAGAATGATCCGGAACGTCGGCGTTAAATTCATTGGACGTGCCGTTTGCCAGTGGGCAGGAGAAAGCAACATGCTTGCAAATTTTGAAAAAGAAAGAGAACTTATTCCGAGAGTCCATGCCATTGATCCTGACATTGTCCTCCAAGCTTGTATTTTTGAAATTGTTTCCCAGAATGTTAATGAAGTTCCTATTCCCGATTGGTGTTTTAAAGAAATGGAAATGCCTGTTGAAAAAAGAAATTTCAGTTATGAAAAAATGCTTTATCCCAGTGGGCAATTTGTTAACCACTGGAATGGGCGTAGTTCCGTTCCCGATGTGAGCCAACCCGAAACAAAATTGTATTTTTTCTACCAAGCTGCCATGTACATCAATATGGGTATCGAAGCCATCCATTTTGGTCAAGTCGAGCTTATGAATAAAAATGACAAGGATCTTCATCAATATGCGGGAGTACTGGCAAAAATCCGTGCATATGCCAAA
The DNA here is from genome assembly GCA_031551645.1 of Bacteroidales bacterium. Taxonomy (GTDB): domain Bacteria; phylum Bacteroidota; class Bacteroidia; order Bacteroidales; family UBA4181; genus JAIRLS01. The sequence continues at coordinate 16,836 of JAVBNI010000045.1, forward strand.
AAGCATGCCCGCAGGGGAATGATTATCTGCGATGCACATGTCCCGGGCGGAGGCTTTCTCTATAATGGCGATTACCTGTTGATGGATTTTCATTCATTTCCGATGCGTATTAAAGAAATTCCTGGACATCCGGAAGAAGCCAAACTCGAAGTGGGACATACTGATGCGTTGTATCTCCGCAGCAAAGGAGGAAAGACATATAGCGGATGGAAATGTGAAAATCTTCCGTATCTTGTTGAATTCGATAATTTTGGAGTAAGTAAACATCCCGGAGAGGAAAAAGCTGCGGGAAGTTCTTTCTGGTGTTGGGGTTACGATGAAATAAGCTGGTTTGCACACCAGAATCAGGAATATCGTCATAAATAGTTGCAGTATGCATATGATTGGCTAAAGGACACTGATGCCAACGGCTGGCTTGAAATGCCGGGAGGACGCCAGACAACTTCTCCTTTAGACGGGAAGCGGTGGTATGCCGTCAATCACCATAGCGACGCAGTGCCCGACGGCCATGGTGATGAGGATGTAATCAAAAAAATATGGAATAACGGTAGAACTAAATAATTATATATCTCAATGTAATTCCATAAATCAAATACAATCAAACAATTAAAAATAATTAATTCATTATGACAAAAAAAGAAAATATCAGCAGACGTCGTTTTCTTGGTTATTCCGCCCTCGGTTTGGCCGGTTTAACTATCCTTCCGAGTTGGGTAACGGCCAATGGTGTCCGGTTGGCGCCAAGTGACAGAGTCGTTCTTGGTTTTATAGGTTTAGGACGTCAAGGTTGCTCGGACTTTAACAGTTTTTCCAGTTGCCCCGGGGTACAAGTAGTAGCCGGTTGTGATGTCGACCAGATCAAACGCGAAAGATTCAAAGGAAAGGTCGAAGCATGGCAAAACAAAATGAAAGTAGCCCCAAGATGCGATGTCTATGAATTTTACGAAGATATGCTCGAACGTAAGGATATTGATGCTGTTTCAATTGCCACTCCCGACCATTGGCATGCATTGACCACCATTCATGCCTGCCAGGCTAAGAAAGATGTTTATGTACAAAAACCTTTAGCCTATACTATTTACGAAGGGCTGGAAATGGTAAAAGCGGTACGCGATAACAAATGTGTTTTGCAGATAGGAAGCCAACAACGTTCCAGCAAAGAGTTCCAGCAAGCCATTGCTTTGGTTCGGAGCGGCGCCATTGGACACATTGAAACCATTTACGCCAAAGTTGGCGATCCTCCGAAACCTCTTGATCTTCCGGAAGAACCTATTCCTGCCTCATTAAACTGGAATCAATGGATGGGCCCATTGAACGATCCAAAGGTTCATTACAATCCTGAACTTTGTCCTCCTATCACGCTGAATCCTCCGCAAGATGAAAAAATATGGGGTGCTTGGCGTTGGTATTGTGAAACCGGAAACGGGTATACTGCCGACTGGGGCGCTCATATGTTCGATATTGCCCAGGCCGCTATCGGTATGGACGGATCGGGACCATGTGAGTTCATTCCCAAAGGATATCGCAACACGCCATATCTCACCATGAAGTATATAAATGGTATTATTATGACAGAACAACCATTTCGCGAAGAAGGTGGTAATGGTATCAGATTTAATGGTACCAAAGGTTGGCTGAAAGTTTCCAGAGGTTACATCGAATGTTCTAATCCATTACTTTTGACCAAGGAAGAAAAGAAAATCGGAGAAGGACAATACGAAGTAAGTTCGCCACACATGCAGGATTTTATCGACGCAGTGCGTTCCCGCAAAGATCCCATCGCGCCGGTAGAAGTAGGTTGCAGTACCAATACGCTGTGCTGCCTTGCCAATATAGCAGTCGAACTGAAACGACCAGTCAAATGGGATCCTGCAACTCTGAGTTTCGGCGATGATCAGGAAGCTGCCCAGCACAGGTTGTATCGTTATCAATATAGAAAACCTTATACGTTATAAACAAGGCATCCTCGTTCCTTCTCTTTGTTGTGAGAAGGAACGTTGTGATAATCCAATAAATATCATAAAAATAATAAAATGGATCTAAGAGTAAAAAACGTACTACTTGTTGTAGTCGCCCTTTTTAGTGTGCAGTTTGTATCAATAGCTGCGAAAAAACCAAATTCCAAATTCGGTGGTGTACAGATCGGAGCAATCACCTACAGTTATCGGAGCATGCCCGATCAATCGCTTACTGCGATTTTGGATTATACCGTTCAATCCGGCCTCAGCTCGGTAGAATTAATGGGAGATGCAGTGGAACGATATGCCGGCATCCCACAGACCAAAGATGCTGATGCCATTCGCCAGTGGAGAACAACCGTTTCAATGGACAAATTCAAGGAAATCCGGAAAATGTTCAAAGACAAAGGTGTTAAGATTGATATTTTAAAATTAGGCGATCACAAATGGTCGGACGAAGAAATAGATTATGCCTTTAATGTTTGCAAAACAATAGGAGCAAAAGGTATTACCATGGAAGTTTCCGAAGTGGCCGGTAAAAGAATGGCTCCATTTGCCGACAAGCACAAGCTCTATGTCATTTTTCATAATCACGGTCAACCGGGAAAGCCAGATTTCAGTTTTGACAAAGTTCTTGCTTACGGGCCGCGGTTAATGCTGAATTTTGATGCAGGACATTATTACGGTGCTACCGGATTAAATCCTTGCGATTTGATCAAAAGGTTACATAGTCGTATTGTCAGCATTCACCTCAAAGACAAAACCGGACCGCAGGCAACTCCCAGCGATAAAAACCAGCCATTCGGACAAGGACAGACACCCGTAGTGGAAATGCTCCAACTGATTCAAAAGGAAAAATGGCCGATTACCTGCGATATTGAATTGGAATATGATATCCCGCAGGGATCAGACGCTGTCAAAGAAGTGATTAAATGCGTTGCTTATTGCCGTACAGCGCTTTTACCGGCAAAAAAGTAATTAACAAAGTCGTCTGAAAGATTTACCTCATATCATTGCGAGAGCCTACCCCAAAAAAATGTGGCATAATGCGGCTATGACAAGTTATCTTAAAATCAGCGATTTACGCAAATTTGTCATTGGTAGAAACGACGAAATAATTTTATAAACGATAGATTATTTCGCCGTTACTCGTTAATGATTACTACCTTTGATTTCTATATTAGTCCTGTCAAAAAATAAAGGAGTTAAAAATGAAAATTGTTGTTACCATTTTTCGGATGGTTATCGGCTGGCATTTCCTGTATGAAGGACTGTCAAAATTGTTTGCAGAAAACTGGTCGTCGGAAGCCTTCCTAAACAATACCTATGGGTTTCTTTCAGAATTTTATCATTGGCTGGCAGCTTCGCCAGTCCGGTTACAAATAGTCGACTTTTTGAATATCTATGGTTTGATATTCATTGGATTGGCATTATTTATCGGCCTGTTTATCAAATGGACATCTATTACCGGAGCATTTTTACTCGCCCTATATTACTTTGCTTACCCTCCTTTTGGCATTACCTTGCTTGGAGGAGATGGCAGCTTATTTGTTGTCGACAAAATCTTTATTGAGGCGACTGCCCTCGTCTTCCTTTTTTTCTACAAGGAAAAAGGATATGGAATAGATACATTGATTAGGTTAACAAAAAAATTAAAGAAGGAACAAGCTGTAACAGAACAGATAACAGAAAAACCTCATGCAAATACCCGGCGGGAAGTATTGAAAAATCTGGCCACATTACCCGTTTTAGGTGTGTTGGGTTGGGGTGCATACCGGAGTAACAAGTTGTACGGCATGGATGCTTCGACAGGCGCAACCATCCAAATCAACCGGTTATCACTGAATGAACTGAAAGGCGAATTACCTAAAGGGAAAATCAAAAATCATGAAATCAGCCGCTTAGTTATGGGTGGTAACCTGATTGGAGGCTGGGCACATGCACGCGACCTGCTCTATGCCGGTAGCCTTTTTAAGGCCTATAACACCGAAAAGAAAATATTCGAGACGTTGATGTTGTGCGAACAGGTAGGGATCAATACCATTAACATTGGCTACCCCACCATGTCTATGATGGCAAAATACAAAAAACTGACTGGCAGTAAAATCAAGGTAATTACCCAAGTTGGGATTGACGAGAAAAACAAAGATATTTACGACAATGTTAGTCAGGCTATTGACCAGGGAATGGATATCATCCAATTGCAAGGAAATTGGTGTGATTGGTTGGTCCGTGACAAAAAACTGGATATCATCGCCAACATGCTTGACAGGATCAGAAGTCAAGGTTATACCGCAGGAATGGGAGCGCATACCATTGATTCACTTATTATTTGTGAAGAAAATGGCATATTACCCGACTATTATATGAAAACCATGCATCACGACAACTATTGGTCGGCCCATCCCCGCGAAAACAGAAAACCATTCGAAGTGGACGGTACAAGAAGTCCAGATCATAACAGGTTCCATGACAATTGTTTCTGTCCATTTCCCGATCGTACAGTTGAATTTGTCAACCGAATCAATATTCCGGTGATGGGATTCAAGGTGCTTGCTGCTGGGGCTATTGCGCCTAAAAATGGGTTTAGATGGGCTTTTGAAAATGGCGCAGATTTTATCTGTGTCGGAATGTTCGACTTCCAGGTTGTCGAAGATACAAACATCTGTATCGATATACTTCAAAACATGAATAACAGGCAACGGGAATGGTTCGGTTAAACTTAAAGATTACCATCAGACTGAACCCTTAGCTCGGTAAAGCCAAATAAGTACTTGCAGATGAATAATCGATGTTTCTGTTTCAAGATATAATATTGATATAAAGCTTTTTGAGAAATAAGAAATTGACAATTATCAATATTCAATTACTTAAATTACAAGTTAGTGGTTCCACACCAGCATCACCTGCACGCCTTTTCCGAGCATGTGTTCCTGAGCAATGGACTGGATGCGGTCGAATTCGTATACTGTCGGGTTCCAAAAAGCCACGGTATGCAATGTCAAATACTTGAACCGGTGCGACCACCTAACGTAATTGTACCACCTTTGGTTCGTCCAGTCGTAATACAACATGTAATTCACATCATCAGCACGGGCAACAGGATAAGCCAGTGACAGTCCCGACAAGGTAACGGAATTCTCGAATTGGAGTGTCTGCTCATTGAGCGATAACACATATTGCTCAAAGTTTGTTTTTAAACCTTTGCCAAGTTTAAAAGTATAATCCAATCCCAAAGTAGCCATCGACTGGTGGGTATAGATACCAGCATCCTCGGAAAGATGGATACTGGAGGCCTCAATGGTTACGCCTACCCGCCAGTTGAACCGGGCATCCAGACCATAACGGTGCTCGCGTGCCCAATTATATTCCGCCTGGTAGTAATCGGTGTTCACCCTGCGGAAATGGTAGGCAAGAGCAATGTTACCAAGCAAGTATTTCCATTGTAGTCGTCCGCCCATTTCGGGAATGCCCTGGTTGGTTGATAAAATGTCAATGCCTTTGGGGTTCTCGTTTCCATATAGAAACCATGCCCAAAGGTTTAGTTTTGTACCGGGAAAATAATACCGTCCTGTGAGTCCCCACACACCGTCGGACAGTTGCAGCGGATCGCGCGGATCGGTACGATTGAACCACGCTACCGAACGGAACATCTTTGCCGAACCGAAACGCAGCTCCTGCAAGCCGCCTACCAGCGACAAACCACTGCGCTCCCACTTGATATACAGGCGATACGGGTCTATTTTTCCGTCGTTGCGGGTGCTGTCGAAATTGGCCGAGGCTGTGGTTCCGTAAATATTCAAGGAGGCAAGCGCGCTCAGTGTTTGCGTGTTCTTCGCCAATGGTAACGAATAACTGAGTTCAGGGATGTAACGTCCTCCAAGCAACAGGTTGTAAGGCTGGTCGGGAGCATATTGTATCCATCCGGACAGTTGCCCGCTGTAATGCAACTTGCCGCCATGTTGTGCAAAAGTTACCGCATGAACTGAGCACATGAGAAATATGAAAAAAAAATAGTTCTTCATACTTATGAAGGAACACTGTGTTTTGAAAAAGGTTCGGAGATGAAACATAAAACGACACCGGACATCATTCTTATGATGTTTGTTCAAACATTTTTATGCTTATTACTGTTGTTTTATCTGATTCATAGCTGGTAAACTATAAACTCGGCTGACTTTGCCGAACTAAAGGGTTACAGGATATAGATTTAACCCACATTGCAGCCCGCTCCTCGTTCCTCGAAAATTTTTACTGGGAATCAATTAGTTCCGAGTCTGTGGGAAATTATTTCAAGGTAATGCCGATTTCTAATCTACTGAAAATAAGGGGATCTATTTTTCAATATGCTTTGTAGGACTCACCACTAGGGCAAACGCACGAAATTCTTAGCTTTGCAGCATGAAATCGTTTCAGGAGTACTTGTCAAGTGTAGAAGACTTTCGTATAGAGAAGAAATGTTTGCATAAATTATCCGACATTTTATTTATAGGATTATTGACCTATCTGAGTAATGGCGAGGATTATGA
>JAVBNI010000102.1:0-34741 GCA_031551645.1 Bacteroidales bacterium
ATAGGTCAATAATCCTATAAATAAAATGTCGGATAATTTATGCAAACATTTCTTCTCTATACGAAAGTCTTCTACACTTGACAAGTACTCCTGAAACGATTTCATGCTGCAAAGCTAAGAATTTCGTGCGTTTGCCCTAAATTATTTCTCAGTTTGTGGCTAATTTCGATTACATTTGCAACCATGTATTTATGTTTCTATATCTGCTCCAGGTATCTCCATAAAACATTGAGAATAGATAAACTCTGGTCAGTTGTCGATTTTACATTTGAGGAATATGATCAATAGAAATATCATGCAATATGTCTTCCTGATTGCGTTGATGGGGATGTTTTGCATCAAACTATCTGCAGAAAATCCGACTCCTGGTACGACTTTGGTTAAAGGGAAACAAATGGCTTCCCTAAAAGTCGGGATGGAAAACAGAAAAACGGGTGAGCCTGTTTTGGTTTTTGAAAGCGGCCTCGGGTCGGGTGGAGGTAGTTTCATGCCCCTCCTTGTTTCGTTACCTGCCGGTATACCGGGATTTGCATACGACCGGAACGGGTTAGGGCAATCAGAGATCGATACTGCATTGGTCAGCGATGCGGATGTGGTTCATCGGTTACATGATTTGTTGGTTGAATCGCGGGTAGAGCCACCTTATATTCTTGTAGGCCATTCGTTGGGAGGTCCTTTGGTACGGCTTTTTGCATCATACTATCCTGATGAGGTCGGCGGATTGATGTTTATTGACCCGACAAATTACATGCTTACCCGGGAAGAAGACGAGCAAGTAAAGATAAACACAAATAGCCGTACAGGTTATCGGGAATTATTACCGATCATGTTTTCCGAAATGTTGGCAGACAATGCTTTGCCACGTGGCGTACGGCAGGAGATTAGCCGGGTAAAACGAGCCGGCGAACCGGTTTATTTTGCCGAGTATCAATCTCTGGCTCCACTTCAAAATATTCCGTGTATTGTGTTGATAGCTTATAACAGGCGGACGGAACAGGCAGAATTGGAGCTAAGTAAAAAAACAGGAATTAATCTTGAACCTTGGTTTGCTGAATTGGATATGATCCGGGTAAAACATTATGCTCAATTGATCAAGAATAATGATAACAGTTCCGTTGTTATGCTTCCCCGGTATAGTCACGGCATTCATCATCAGGATCCCCGGTTAGTTACCAACTATATCGAGTGGTTGTATAAAACAGTATCTTCGAAAAGGAGACAATAATAAAGCTTTTGGTTATTTCCATCTAACTTTAAAAACAAAATTTTTTAAACGAATGAAATATTTTATTTTACCATTAAGTATCATGATTATGGCAGCATGTTCGTCAACATCCAAACCCACCATTACCGGAGAAGAATGGGGAAGCGTCAATTCCCAACCGGTATATTTATACACTTTAACCAATTCGAACGGAGTATCGGCTAAAATCACCAATTATGGCGGTATAATTGTGGCTTATTTTGCTCCCGACAAGGATGGAAAAATGGAGAATATTGCATTGGGATTGGGTAGCTTGGACGATTATCTTGCTGGACACCCCAGTCTTGGCTGTATCATAGGACGTTATGCCAATCGTATCGGAGATGCCAAATTCACCCTTAACGGGACGGAGTACCAGTTAGCAGCCAATAATGGAAAAAATCATATACATGGCGGCATCAAGCGTTTCAGCGAAAAAATATGGGATGCAAATACCCGTTCAGACGATCATGCGGCTACATTGTCTCTTGGTTGTACGTCAGCCGACATGGAAGAAGGATATTCGGGAAACATGGTGGTAAAAGTGGATTATGTATTGAACAACGACAATGAATTACAAATTCATTATACAGCAACCACTGACAAACCAACCGTGGTGAACCTCACCAATCACAGCTATTTTAACCTTACCGGATGTAAAGAGGATACGCGGAATCACCAGGTCAGAATTTGTGCGGATGCATACACCCCGGTGGATGAAGGAAATATCCCTACAGGAGAGATTACTCCGGTGGACGGGACGGTATATGATTTGCGGGAATGGACGACCATAGCCGACCGGTTGACGGTTTTACCTAAAGGTTATGATCATAACTTTTGTGTAAAAGGGACACTTTCAAAAGCTGTTTTGGCTGCTGAATTATACGATCCTGTGAGCGGCCGCCTGTTGCAAACCTATACTACCGAACCTGGCGTTCAGTTTTACACAGCGTGTAATCTGAATGGTAGTAAAAAAAGTCCTGAGGGGATAGCCTATACTCCATTTATGGGAGTATGTTTCGAAGCACAACATTATCCCGATTCTCCCAATAAACCGGAATTTCCGACCACGATTTTAAATCCGGGAGATACTTATACCCAGACAACTACATATAAGTTGGGCGTAAAGTAGAGGGCTCCATCCGGGTTCGGAAAATTGAATTTGTTAATAAGTTGTTTTGAAAATTCGTTGGGTAAACTTGTCCGGCTGTTATATCTTTGCTCATCTAAATTTGAATGTTCTATATTAATCACAGACAGTTACATTTTATATGGCGGGATTGGTAGACAGATATGGTAATGCAATGAACGGACGGCGAGCCAAGGGTTCATTGCCTATTATGGACAATACCCGTGTTATTGGTGTGGAGGCGGGAAAATTACCGCCGCAAGCTGTTGATATGGAAGAAGCCGTATTGGGAGCAGTGATGCTCGAGAAAGATGCCATATACGAAGTGATCGAATTTTTAAAGCCTGAATGTTTTTATAAAGAAGCAAATTCGAAAATATATCAGGCAATAGTCGATTTATCCATCCGCGAAGAACCGATAGATTTGGCTACTGTAATTCAGGAACTCCGCCGGAAAGGGATTTTGGAAGAGATAGGCGGGCCGTTTTATGTGACGCAGCTCACCATGCGGGTGATGTCGTCGGTACATGCCGAGTACCATGCCCGGATCATATACCAGAAATATATTCAACGTGAGTTGATCCGTGTATCGACCAATATACAAGAGCGGGCATTCGATGAAAGTGCGGATGTGGAAGAGTTGCTGAATCACTCCGAGCAGTCGATATTTGAAATCACCCAGAATAGCATTAAGAAGGACATCCAGCCGCTCAATGTTTTGCTGAAGGATGCCATTGCAAGTATACAGGAAGCCGAGGGACGTGCAGACAGTTTGAGTGGCGTACCATCGGGCTTCACTAAACTTGACCGTATCACGGCAGGATGGCAACCGACCGACCTGGTGATTATTGCCGCCCGGCCTTCAATGGGAAAAACGGCTTTCGTACTTTCCATGGCGCGTAACATGGCAGTGGAACATAAACGTGGGGTGGCGCTATTTTCGCTTGAAATGTCGTCCCAACAATTGGTCAAGCGTATGATCGTATCGGAGACAGAATTGGAATCGGACAAGATACGAACGGGAAGGTTGGATAAGGATGAGTGGACCCGCTTGGATACCATGATTACGCAATTAGTGGAAGCGCCGGTATTTATTGATGATACTCCCGCATTATCGGTATTTGAATTCCGTGCCAAATGTCGGAGATTGGTACAGCAACATAATATCAGCATTGCTATTATCGATTACCTGCAATTGATGACATGGACGGGCGATACCAAAGGTAACCGTGAGCAGGAAGTATCGAATATATCCCGTTCACTCAAAGCCATAGCCAAAGAGTTGAATATTCCTGTTATTGCTCTTTCCCAGCTCAATCGTGGGGTTGAAAACCGTACAGGGCTGCAAAACAAACGTCCGCAATTGGCCGACCTTCGTGAATCGGGTGCTATTGAACAGGATGCAGATATTGTAGCATTTATTCACCGACCTGAATATTATGGGTTTACTGAAGACGAAGAAGGCAACTCTTTACGCGGAATAGCTGAGGTTATCATTGCCAAGCATCGTAATGGAGCGTTGGACGATGTGCAATTGAAATTCAAGAGCAACTTTGCCAAGTTTGTCGAACCGGATGCAGGTAGTCTTTCATACGACGTAATGTCACAAATCATTCCGTCGAAAATGAACGAAGATGATACAATTGGCGATAATTCTTTCGGAGATCCCTTCTCGGCGGGAACTACTACAAATGAATCAATTCCATTTTAAGGGTTTGAATCATTTTACTGAAGTTTTTGCCCTTATTTGAAATTTTATTGTCTGTAGTGACCGAGTTGCCAAATGATGATACCCTATAGATGCTATTAACTGACAGACTTAATTACATTTTCTATTTTATTTGCTATTAATTTATTGTTTCGTGTACGCACACGGTAAAAATATGTTATTTCGTGTGCGCACACGAAATACAAACTGTTAATATCAATAATACTTCTGCTCTATTTTAAATATTCATTCGGGATCTTGTTGATCGGACGCAATTCAATATGACGGTAAAAGACTTCGGCCCCTTCGGATTGTAGCTGGATAACACCTTTGTGGAGAGGTACATCTTTTCCATCAACTACCAGATGTGAATTGGTGTTGATCATATTTACCTTGCCGTTGATTACGTGGACACTGGTGCCTTCATAGCACAATACTTCAATGACATTCCATTCGCCCAGAGGCTTTTCATTCATCGGATTACGCCCACAGATAGGACCGGCAGGCAATCCGTGGCCAAAACTAACCAAAGAAGCATTTCGATCGAATGTGTAGCGTTCATTCTCATTGGTACGCGACGCTGTGATGTCGCAGAAGGTTTCGCCCATGCGGTATGAGTCGCCGAACATGGTTTCCATCACTTGGCATTCATGCGATATTTTCCACACATTCAACCCTTTTCCAAAATCACCTGTCCCATGGTAAAGCACGCCGGCGTTGCGTGGTTTATCTTCGCGCGGCACCCATTTTTTTTCGCCCCATTTGACTTCGAGGCGTAAGTGGTAATTACCATATTCCTTCACAGTAGCAAAAGAGCCGTATATTTGACCTGAAGCGCGTAATGCAGGTTCGCCGTCAACTTCAACAATACTGAAAACGTTCAACGGATCATTGTTAACACCAAGGGGTTGAGTATAGACTCCTTCTGCATTTTTTGTCATCCCGGGGACATCTACCGAAGGATCCGGAACTCCAAGATAGGCTTCCCATCCGTCGAAATTTTTGCCATTAAAGATAGACTCGAATTTGGCCTCTTTTGACCCGCATGAGGCAAACATTATCGCAACAAGCGGAAGGATCATAAAAATTGTTCTTTTCATTCTATTAAATTTAAAGTTAGGATTAATTTATATTTTTATCGTTCGGTGTATTTTTTTAACGCATCGTACAGTTTCGCATAATTGACCGGCCCGTCTACAGTGCGGTTGCATTGACTGTCGCTAATTACACGCTTGTAGATATCATTTCGTTCGGGAATAATGAGTACTAATGGCAATCCCGATCTGATGGATTTGATTTGCCGGATAGTTTCCATATCATCAGCTTCAAATATGGTAGCATTAGCCAATACTACGTCAATACGTTTGTGCTGGCTAATGGTATCAATCCACTGTTTGGTGGTTTGTGCACACATCAGGGTTGCTCCGGTCGCCGACAACAGCTTTTCATAATACTTGCCTGTCATTGGTTCGGGTTCGACAATCAGGATGGTTTTGCCTTTAAACGGTTTGTTGTCTGTTGTGTCGGGTTTCGATTCTTCAAAAAGCTGTTCGTCGGCAGCGTCAATGGGCAAATAGGATACGGTGAAGGAGAAGGTTGAGCCTACGCCCTCGACTGACTCTACATGCACATCGCCACCCATCATTTGTACAAGGCTTCGTGAAATGGTTAATCCGAGACCCGTGCCACCGAAACGGCGGCTGTTGGTAAGTTCGGCCTGACGGAAACGTTCGAATATGACTTCAAGCTGATCCTGCGCAAGTCCGATACCGGAGTCTTCAACTACGAATTCTAACTTATCCGACTCCAATAAGCTGTATGCAAACCGGATGTAACCTTTTTCAGTAAACTTGATGGCATTACCGATCAGGTTGGTAAGTACCTGCCGCAAGCGCATCGGGTCAACGAACGTAACACATTGGTCAATAAACTGACTGTCGTCAAGTATCAAGGCTATTTTATCTTTATTGTTGGCTTGAAGAAAGGTTTCGAAAAAAACCTGCAGATCATTCATAAATTCATTGATCCGGAAGGGTACGGGACGGATGCTCATCTGTTTGGCTTCAATTTTGGCCACATCGATAATATCGTCAATCAATTTGACCAATTGTACGCTACTATTGTTTACCACATTGATATATTCCTGGCGTCGTTTTGGAGTCAGGTTGTCATCGGCCAGAAAATTGAGGAACCCAATAATACCATTAATCGGTGTACGTATTTCGTGTGACATGTTGGCTAAGAATGCCGATTTCAATTTATCGGATTCTTCGGCTTTTTCCTTTGCCCGGATGAGTTCCATTTCACTCATTTTACGTTCGGTAATGTCGCGTATGATCATAATCACCGAAGTAGTTTGTCCTTCGGCGTCTTTGACAGATGCGGACGATATTTCGCCAAAAAACTCCGATCCGTCCGAACGTTTCAAAAGCAATTGGGGTAGGAATGCAACGCTATCCTGGACAAACAGGCGGAACATTTCGAATGCCCGTTGCATATCATGTTGATGAACATAACGGTAAAGACGTAGCGATTCTACATTTTTATGGTCGTCAATAAGGAATAGTCCTTTTGCTTTAGGCGACATATACATAATGTGTCCCATCGGGCTACATACTATAATAGCATCGGGGGAAGCAACGGTTAGCTGACGGTACATTTCTTCCGATTGACGCAGGGCTTCTTCGGCTTTTTTCCGATTGGTGACATCGGTGGCATATTCCATATGTACCAGGTGACCGTCGACCCATTCGATAGCTGCGTCGGTGCATTCGTACCATCTTTGCATGTTTTCGTTCCATGCCTCCCAATGATATAACCCCGTCGGACGTTTGTTCTTGTCTAACAGCTTTGGGTTGGGACAATAATCACATGGTGCATTCTTATTTTTTTGAATTACCTGCCAGCATTTCTTTCCTTCGATTTCGTCTCCCAATTCGTCCTTGACTTTCTTATTGGCAAACAATATTTCCCATGTATCAAAATCGGCGACATAAATGTTGGCATTGATGTTGTCGAGAACTGTACGCATGGTTTGTTGCGAAAGTTGCATGGATTTTTCGGCCCAATGACGTCGAGTAGTGGAAGATATGATTTGTGAAAGACTGATAATCAAGTCAATTTCTTTTTGTTGCCATTCCTTATAGTGGACACATTCGTCGAACCCGACAAAGCCGTAATTGATGCCATTGGCAACAAGCGGTAATACCAGAATGGATTTGATTCCTTGAGCGGACAGTTGTTCGTACGCTGTCGGTGATAATGTCTTGATGTCGGATGTACAGATGTAGCTTCCGGCTTCGAATGCCTCGAACCAGTCCTGCATATATTCGATAGGAACATTTTGCAAGTTGTCGATTTCAGGGATAACACCTTCATTACACCATTCATAGGAATTATTGGCAGTCCGTCCATCTGCCGATTTTTCGAAAATATAAGCGCGGCTTATTCCGGCATAGTGTCCTATTTCAGCTAAAGCAATATTAAGTGCGTCAGGGATATTTTCGGACGATTGTACCACCTGTAATACCTTGATCAGGATATTCTGCCGTTTGCGCGTTTCTTCCAGTTCTTGTTCGGCAATTTTCTTGTCGGTAATGTCTACCATGAACCCGTCCCATACACGTATGTCTTCTTCTCTCCGGAAAGATGAACGCATGTGTATCCATTTGATTGCGCTTGTCTCAAGGGTTATGCGACATTCTATATCAATAGAATCCGATTCATGGATTGTGCTAAAATCATTGAATACTTTACGATCGTCAGGATATATCAGATCGAAAAACTTGCTGCTGTCGGCCATCACGTCGTTGACATCGACATGGAACATATCGGTGAACTGGGCGCTGATGTATGTGAATCGGGTTTTGTTATCATCCGTCTCATGCATTTGATAGATAACGCCTCCGGGCAGGTTATCGCTAAGAGATGTGAGTCGTTCTTTGCTGACTACCAGTTCTTTGGTTTGGATGGCTACCATTTCCTCAAGTTGTGTCCGGTAGTGTTCCAATTCCAAATCAATCATCTTTTGTTCGGTAATATCACGGACAATCTGACCTACATAACACCTGTCGGCCAACCCTATCGGGAACGTTGTCATTTGTATGAAGCGTTCGCCGCCGGAAGTATGGAACGTATGTTCCGATTCGTCGGATACTTGTTTTTGACCCGGCTGAGTAAAAGCCATGATATACTCGTGGAATTGTTTGCTTTGTTTTTCCGTTTGATCCCCGGTAACAATTTGCTGGTAAATATCCCATGCATATTGCCCGATGGCTTTTTCGCGCGGGATTTCGGTAATTTTTTCCTGGGCGGTATTCCATTCGATAACTTTTCCTTCATCGTTGAGAATGACGATCCCTTCGAACGATTGCTGGATAAAGTTCCTCATTTTGTTTTCACTGTCTTCTAATTGTTGCATCACCTGCTTGCGTGCGGTTATTTCCTGTTGCAACAAGTCGTTCTTGTGATGTAATTCTTCGTTGATGACAGCAAATTCTTCATTGGTGGCATACAGTTCCTCGTTGGTGGCATATAGTTCCTCGTTGGAAGCTTCAAGCTCCTCGGTACGATCCTTCACGATACCTTCGAGGTCCATCCGATACTGTTCCAATTCCTGTTCTGCATTTTTCCGGTCGGTAATATCCAGGATAAATCCGTCCCAAACAACCAATTCCCCTTCCATGTGGGGATGAGACGATACATGTACCCATCTTATCGTATTGTTGTCGAACCAGAACCGGACTTCGACATTCATATTGGTCATAGTTTGGGCGCTATCCTTGATAGCCTGTATGTATTTCGGTAAATCTTCGGGATAAACCCTGTCTAATGAAACATTGATATCGTTGAGAACATCTTCGACGGCAATTCCCGATAGAACTTCCCACGACTGGCTCATATACACGATTTGCATCTCCTGCGTCCGGATATCCATGGTGGAACGGAACAGGCATCCATCCGGGAAATTATCGCCCAACGCCTGGAGACGATTTTGCTCAGCTACTACTTCCTTTTCGGCTCGTTTCCGGTTGCTGATATCCAGTATAAATCCATCGGATACAATAGTTCCTCCTTCGACATGCGGATGTGATAATACCTGGAACCACCTTGTTTCTTTTTCAGTATAATGATAGCGTATTTCCGCTTCGCAATTATTCAGTGTGGCAGCGCTTTCCTGGATAGCTTGCATCAGGATCGGTAAATCTTCGGTATACACTTTTCCGAAAGGGACGTTAAGGTCAAGTAAAGCATCTTCGGGCAAAGTATTGGTTAAGCGTGTCCATGTGCCTCCCAGGTAACTGAATTCCATTTTTTGTGTTGCAATGTCAATTTCGAACTGGAACAGGCAACCGTCGGGGAAATTATCGCCCAACGCCTGGAGGCGGTCTTTTTCAGCAATTAATTTACGTTCAGCCTGTTTCCGGTTACTGATATCCAGAATATACCCATCACATAAAATGTTATATCCTTCCTGGCGGGGTTGCGAGGATATCTGAAACCACCTGATATCGTCAGATTTATCTACAACACAACGAACTTCGATATTGAAACGGCTTAAATTTGCTACACTTTCAGTCACAGCCTGCATGTACACCGGTAAATCCTCGGGTACAATCATGCTGAATGCCATATTGATATCTTTCATAGCTTCCGTTCTCGGAATCCCGGTCAGGGTATCCCACGTTTTGCTCAGATATGCAATGGTCATTTGGTTGGTGCGGATATCATAAACGAAACGGAACAGGCATCCATTGGGAAAATTATCACCTAAAGATTGTAAACGTTCCTTTTCGGCAATTAATTCGCGTTCAGCATCTTTTAAATCAGTCGTGTCGAATATAACTCCTACTAAACCTTGCTTTTTCCCAGCCTCGTCGTAAAATACATTCCTGTAAATGACCCCGTCGCGCTCACCGGAAACAGTGTGTAAACCGGTTACTGTTTGAACAAGATTATTGTCTGTATGCAACTTTTCTTCAAGCAAGTTCACTTCTTTGCTCTGTTTCGGGAAAATATCCGATACAGTTTTTCCCAATACTTGTTCTCTATTGAATCCAAATACATCCAAAAAGGCATTATTAAATTTGATATAACCGCCATTCATGTTTTTGACGAAAAGCGGGGTAGGGATCGTATTCATGATGCCTTCGAGCAGGGCATTGTTTTCGATCAACCGTTTTTCGTTACGGATATCCTCGGTTACGTCGCGGCTGATAGCGCCGACCATTGTGCCTCCGGGGGCATGCACCGGAAAATACAAAGCATGAACAATACGTTCCTGTTTTGTTCTTTTATTCACGATCTGTCGGGTAACCACAGTATATTCCTTCAGAAGTATGATCTTATCCAATTCGGCATGCATTTTCTCGATTTCATCCTCATTGAAACGATTTTCCGGAAGCATCATTTTTACCACATCCCAGATATGCCTACCCAACGCCTGCTTTTTGCTAATTCCCGACAGTTGTTCATATCCCCGGCTCCATTCTTTGATGATACCTTCAGGATCGGTAAGGATCAATCCATCGACCGAATTATCGAAGATACTTCGAAGGGTTGTTTCACTTTCGGCAATTCTGGCCTCATCTTCTTTCCCTTTGATGAGATCATGCGCCAGTTTTATATTGTTGTACCCGATTTCAGAAATTTTATTGGCCATGATGGTCAATAAGTCCTGGACATCTTCGAAATGTTTCCTTACATCAGGTTGTGAGCGTGTATAGGTTGCTGTATATTCTTCGTTACTGTTGCATGCGGATTTAACAAAAGGAGCTATGACTCCGCCAAACCCACACATGCCTATTTTCCAGTCAGCTACGTGTTTCCCGCCGATATAGATGGGGGCTTTAGCGTCGATTAACTTGCAGGGGCGATCTGTCGGATGGACATTTTTAATCAGCCGGCTTACCTGGAAACATTTTTCACCGGCGTAAAACACGGACGTACAAACATCGTTGAAGTTGCTTGGTTCGGTGATCGGTTCATTGTCAAGATCGCTAATCACGGATGAAACGCCATTGGCAAGCGAAAACTTGTCCTGCAAGGACTGTAATTGTTCTATCGGGATGATATCAGTCAGCTTGACATCGCTTACTTCTGTATCGCTTCCCGAAAGCAGCAATTCAAGCTTGGCTTTCAAGGCCAGTTCGTTTTCCTGTGCAGAATGTAATGTGTCGTATATGGCGGTCAGGTCTTTGACAACCATCACATAGCCTTTCAACTTGCTTTTTTGTATGACAATAGGTGAGACATTGCATGATACGCGGTATTGCACACCGAAAGGACATCGCATGAAAATTTCGTCGAGCTGTACCATTTTGCGTGTTTCGGCATTCATGGTAGTTGGGTCGACAAGAACCGAAAAGTCGGGTGAAAAACTAAATTGGACGACATCCTGGAGCCGTTTGTTTTTGGCCTTCAAACTAAGAATACCGATCATTTTTTCGGCGGCAGCATTCAATCGTTCAATATAACCATCGGCATCCAGAAGAATTACTGACTCACCGATACTTTTCAAGGTTACGAAAAGATCTTCGTTGGTATCGAGTAGTTCCTCTTCATACTTTTTACGTTTATTGATATTGTTCATCTTGACAAAGTGCCTTTCGACATGTCCTGATGGTCCGGTGAGCGGAATAGCTGCTCCTTTCATCCAGATAATCTGTCCCGCCTTGTCGCATATCCTAAAATCTACTTCGAATCCGACACTACTGGATGATGTTTTTTTATCGATACTTTTTTTCAGATTTTCAATATCTTCGGAATATATGATGTCCCAAAATGACAATTTACCGGAAATAAATTCTTCAGAAGTGTACCCGTATGCTGAAATACTATTTGAAATTTTTTCAATAGTTCCATTCCCGTCATAAGCTATCGTGACAACCACCTCCTTGTTGTAGGTGATAATTTTGTCCATGTACTCGGACTGCAGCTTACCCGCTTCCATGCGCGACAACTGCTCTTTTAAGATTTTATTCTCCTCCTCTAACTCCCTGAAACGGTCATGCTTCTGGTTCATATATCAAGATAAATCTATTTTTGACAATCCTTCAAAAGGACTTTCCTGGTTTTAATGGGGGGATAAAATTACGAAAAAAATCATAATATTTTAAAAATATGTAGCAAAGGCTTCTGTGTTATGGCTTTTGGGTAAATCTTTTTACCATTGATTTATCGGTGCAATTTTTCTTTAAGTCGTTAATTGTTAGATTCAATACTGGATGTATCATGTTGGGAACCAATTCTGATAACGGTTCCAGTACAAACATTCTGTCGGCAATTTGCGGATGCGGAATGGTCAATTCCGGCATATTGATGACATGATTGTCGTAAAAAAGAATGTCAATATCAATGGTTCGTGCTTGGTAAGTACCAACCTTTCGCGTGCGTCCAAGCGATTGTTCAATCTCATGGATAGCCCGTAATAATTCTTGAGCTCCATAGGTTGTCTCGATTTCCACAGCTTGATTCAGGAACCAAACCGGATAGTCAAATCCCCAGGGTTCACTTTCATAAACAGCCGATAAACGTAAAATCTTTCCACAATTTCGGGAAAGAAGAACAACGGCTTGTTGCAGAAATTTCTCCCTCTCGCCGATATTGCTACCCAACATCAAATATGTTTTTTCCATCTTGCAAAATTAGTTTTTCCGGGTAATTTCCGGTGCCGGGAAAATAAAGTTTGAGTAAGAAATGATTATTCATTATTTTTGGGCGTTCTTTTTGTCAGGGGATTGATGATGTCAAAACACATTTTCTAATCGTTATAGATGTGTGTTTGCGGCTGTTAACCTGACATGAGTGTGTATGGGAGCGTTTTAATATTTTCCCGTGATGTAATTGGAAACAGACTTAAACATTTTCCATTTATCGTTTTTTGTAATGTTTAATAGGGTTTTGTAATGTACGACGTTGCTGTTATAGGTGCAGGAATTGCCGGAATGGAAGCTGCAACCGGCCTTTCGAAAATGGGATACGAGGTAGTGCTTGTCGAAAAAAGCGAAAAAGCAGGCGGGCATGTAGCCGGATGGGACAGGTTGTTCCCATTTCAACGAAATGCGGCTTTGTTGTCCGGGGAAATGTTGAAGGAAGCCAAGCCGGTCAAAATATTGACACAAACAACTGTGGTAGACGTACAACGCGACGGTCAACAATTCAGAATTTGGTTATCGGACGGGCAGGGGATAACGGTATCTTCGATACTGGTAACCACCGGATTTAATCTTTTTGATGCCCATCGTAAGGAAGAATACGGTTATGGAATTTACGACAATGTTATTACTTCGGCCGATCTCGAAAAGATGTTTGCTTCGGGTAAGCCCATAACCTCAAAAAAAGGCGATCCGCCCCAACGTGTCGCTTTTATCCATTGTGTGGGCTCTCGCGACGAAAAAGTTAACAACCGGCATTGTTCCAAAGTTTGTTGCGCCACGGCAGTAAAACAGGCATGTGAAATAAAACAGTTATATCCCGAAGCTGAAGTGTATTGTTTCTACATGGACCTTCGAATGTTCGACCGTCATTTCGAAACGATGTATCTTGACGCACAAACCCAATACGGTGTAATGTTTGTTCGCGGACGTCTGTCGGAAGCAGCAGAAGCCATCGACGGGCGTGTTACCATCAAAGCCGAAGATACCCTGATGGGTAAAATGTTGAAAATTTCAGTAGACATGGTGGTGCTAATGTGTGGTATGGAAGCGGCGGAAAAAACAGAAGAATTAGCCGATATGATGGAAATAGCCGTCGGTAAGGATGGATTTCTGAATCCTACCGATGAATACCTGCAAAATAACCACACTCGTCAGAAAGGTATATTTGTGGCAGGTACCTGTACCGGTCCCAAAACTATTCCCGAAACATTAGCCGACGCAAGGGCGGCAACAGTGGCTATTTCGGATTACCTGAAAGGCAATTTTGCCCCCAAGCCTTTCTTCAAAAGAGAGAGAACCAGGCGTATAACCGGATTCAGGGATCGGCGCAATTAAAAACCACTATTTGGAGATGGATTTCGGATATAGCATCAATCAAAGTCATAAAATAGATTTAGACAAGGCATCAAGGGATATTGCAACCCAAGTGTTGCAGTACGAGCCATCGTTTGCCATTTGCATAGGTTGTGGGACCTGTATGGCTACCTGTTCAGCCGGTCGTTTCGTCCCGTTCAATTTGCGGCAATTGCAATTGATGGCGATGCGGGGACAAACAGCACAGATTCACGCTGAGGCCGAAAAATGCATGCTTTGTGGTAAATGCCAGATGTTGTGTCCGCGGGGCGTGAATACCCGTAATGTGGTGCTTGCTCTTCATCGTTTTTCATCCGTTAATCCCTGATATACAAATGCGCGAACGTTTTACATATGATCCTTTCGTTCTGCCGTTTATGATCGGTTTTATTTTTATCATCATATATCTGGCGGCAGGGGTCATCAGTACCATACGCGAACTTCCGTACGAAGACCGTAAGAAACTGGGAAAAAGCATTTTCAGTCGTAAGATTCTTGTTTCCATCAAGGAAATATTTATGGAATGTCTCATCCACCGCAAGATATTCAAGCGTAACAAGGTGCTGGGATTCATGCATATGAGTATTGCTTTCGGATGGTTCCTGCTCATCGTGCTGGGGCACATCGAAGTCCAATTATATTGCCCGGACAGGGTGAAGTTACCTTATTTCCCAATCTTTTTCCGTTATTTCATGATGGAAACGGATTCAACCCTGAAAGGCTCGTTGTTCTTTTTCCTGATGGACCTTGCCCTGTTAATGGTTCTGGTTGGTGTCGGATTGGCTATCTATAAACGTATCAACTCACGGTTGATGGGAATGCGCCGTACCACTAAATTGCGTATCGGCGACCAGATAGCGGTTTATACACTTTGGGCTATTTTCCCGTTGCGATTGCTGGCCGAAAGTTTCACTTCGGGTATCAGTGGAGGTAGTTTCCTGACGCGGGGTTTCGGGCTTGTATTCGACTCGTTTGTGACCGACGAAGCGCTTATACGTCCCATGTGGTGGGCTTATTCAATTGCACTTGGTACATTTTTTTTCGTCCTGCCTGTTTCGCGGTTTATGCATATTCCTTCCGAGATACTACTTGTTGTGTTACGTAATGCCGGTATCAAAAGCAAGAAGACCAACGCGGGATATGGAAACATTGAACTGTACTCCTGTTCGCGATGCGGTGTATGTATTGATGCTTGTCAGATGTCTTCGGCAGCGCGGTTGGATCGCAAGACAACAGTTTATTTCATGCGCATGTTACGGCAGAAAAAAGGAGATATTGAAGGTGCAGCACAGCAATGTCTTATGTGTGGACGATGTGTGCAGGCTTGTCCTGTAGGTATCGATTCTTGCCGGTTGAAACAAAATGTACGCAGGTCGGATTCGTTCCATACCGATCAACAATACCAATATCTACCACCTACCGAAACGATTCGTACTGATGTTCTTTATTTTGCAGGTTGCATGACCCACCTCACACCTGGCATAGCCAAGGCGATGAAAACTATTTTTGAAAAAGCGGAAATTAATTACCGGATGATGGATGAAGACGGCGGCATTTGTTGCGGGCGTCCTGTCATGCTCTTGGGACAGGAAGCATCGGCTGCTGCACTCATCGCAAAGAATACGGATATTATTTTACAATCAAATGCCGAATTGCTGGTGACTTCGTGTCCGATCTGTTACAAGGTGTTTAATGAAGAATATAACTTGCCGATACCAGTCATGCATCATACTCAATATATCGAACAACTGATCGATAAGGGTAGTATTTCGGTCAACCATACCGGTTTATCGGCAGTTTACCATGATCCGTGTGACCTCGGCCGCAATTCGGGCATATACAATCCTCCGCGACAAATCCTTTATCAGCTTACCCATGTGATAGGTACCGAATATGAGCGTGAACAGGCGCTTTGTTGTGGCGCAAGTGTGGGCAATGCTGTCATTTCGAATGAACAGCGTCGCAAAATCGCCCAGGATGCCTTGAAAAAACTGACAGTTGAAAGTCCCGATATACTGGTTACGGCATGTCCTTTGTGTAAGAAGACATTTGCAGGTGCCGGAACACAGCAGGTCGAAGATATCGCCCAGGTAGTAGTAAAGGCGATGAGATAACCGGGCGGATCAATCGAATATTATCAATAAATTAATGAATGCAGAAATCATCACGATAGGCGACGAATTGCTGATAGGGCAGGTCGTCGATACCAATTCGGCATATATTGCCCAAGAATTGAGTAAGATTGGGATCAGCGTGGCGCAAATCACCTCTATTTCGGACAATCGTAAACATATCCTTACGACACTGGAAGAGGTATCGAGACGAGTCTCATTAATACTGATCACAGGCGGGCTGGGACCTACGAAAGATGACATTACTAAAACGACTTTGGCTGAATATACAAATGATACATTGAAAGTCGATCTGGAAACGTTGCGACATATAGAAACAATGATGGAAGCGCGACACTTTGCGATGAATCCATTAAACGCCAAGCAAGCCGAAGTACCTGCCCACTGCACGGTGATACGTAACAGTTGTGGTACTGCACCAGGTATGTGGTTCGAGAAGGATGGAACGGTATACGTTTCCATGCCGGGAGTTCCGTTCGAAATGAAGACCATGATGCAGGATGAGTTGATTCCTCGCTTGCGGAAACGTTTCCAAACCGACGTTATCCTGCACCGGACTTTATTGGTTTCGGGTATTCCGGAATCGGCCCTAGCGCTGAAAATAGAAAGTTGGGAAGATAATTTGCCGTCGCATATCAAGCTGGCATACCTGCCGTCAGGCGGGATGATACGTTTGAGACTTTCAGCATACGGTACCAACAGGGATGTTATTGCGCAGGAGGTGGAAACCGTTGTTGAGGCTTTACGCCCTATTCTGGGAAAGAATCTGTTGAGTATGAATGATGAACTACTTGAAGAATTAGTTGGGCGTTTATTAATGGAAAAAAAGCTGACGGTAGCAACAGCCGAAAGTTGTACCGGCGGCAATATTGCCCATGTATTGACGTCTGTTTCCGGAAGTTCGCAATATTTCAAAGGTTCGGTGGTAGCATATGCGAACGAAGTAAAAATTAATCTTTTGCAGGTAGATGCATTTGATATAGAACGACAGGGTGCTGTTAGCCGTGAAGTAGTGGAACAAATGGCTTCGAATGTACGTCGGTTGATAGGAACCGATTATGGGATTGCCACATCGGGCGTAGCAGGTCCTACCGGTGGTACTCCCGACAAACCGGTGGGAACGGTATGGGTGTCAGTCGCGTCTGCGAAACAAGTTAAATCGAAACTTTTTCATTACGGCAGTATTCGCGAGAACAACATCCAACGGGCAACCACATCGGCTATCCATATGTTGATAGAAGAATTAATCAATGTTGATGAATGAGCTGGGTTGATTCCAGATGTATTTGAGTTTTTCGAACTAACATTATATGATAAGTACTCTGCAGTATATATTCGATTTTAATTCGATTTTAATTTGATTTTATGCGTTTTACAATAGTGTCGTGTCAAGAGTATTTTGTCAATTAAAACCTGATAGGTATTTTTGTAAAAAAAACAAATCCCTTATAATAAGACATGTACGCGGAAGTAATTTTTTCTGCGGTAGGAAATACAGCAAGAAAAAATATTTCCCTATCTTTTCTATCTCAACACAAAAATAAGAAAATTTCGATCATTTTCTTTCGTTTCCATAAAATGAGATAAAAAGCCCGTTGCGGGACTTCTTTGGGTTTATTGATTATCATGTAATTGAGCAAACAAACCTACCACTTTTGAAGTAGGTTAAAGCACTAAATTTAATGCAACAAGGATAGCAATAACTTGAATAATTGAGAAACAACCCCACCAAAAGCGGGCTGAAACTCTACATGTTACTGAACGTTGGAGTGGGGGACTTAACTATTACTGACAGTTACAGCATTTGAATATAACCGCCAAAATGGACGTGTAAATAAATATATTGGAAATGAGCAGTATGTTTTCGATTTGAAATACTAAGTTTGCAGCAACATGCGGCAGTGTTGGATTATAATAATCATGGGTTTATATATTTTCAGGAAAACAACTGCCGCATGTTTTTATAGAACAGGAAAACGCAATTGACCATTATCAATGCTACATTACCGAAAGAAGGGAATATCCAAGACTGGAAACGATTGAAAAGATTAAGTAAGCATTACAAAAAGATGCTTAAAAGTGATTTTGTTAAGAAGATTGACTGATATTCATTCTTCAAATGGGTCTTCATCCTGCAAAGCTTCCAACAAATTACGGACATGCCTTAAAGCATACATACATTGCAGGTATTCACAGCAATTATCCTTGTTTTCGATTGCTTCCTTCAATAAGTGGTCATTAGCGTGGAATAACCAACGCAGGTAGAAACGGGGATTGGTTCTGAAATCCCAGAGAAGTTCCAATGCTTCTTCGCTCAGCCCCCAATCTTCAATTTTAGGCATTTTTGGTTCCATTGCAGGCTATTTGAGTTTCATATCCGAAAGAACCATTTTTTGCCTGATGCCGTAATCGGCCACATACTGTTCTACAATCATATTGGGTTTCCCCTTTTTCCTTTCAGGATAATAATATAGGCGGGAGAGGTGAATTATTTCATGCAACTTCCCGCCAATCGGTTGCTGCATGAGCCGAGAAATACACACCACACGTACATCGTCGGGCAATAGGTATTCCCACTCTTCGGGTTTGGCTTTCGACAACGGTCGGCGAAGATAGACGTATCCTGCGGGATGTTCCTTAGATTGTCCCGAAGCGGTTGTTTCGGTACACGATTCTACAATCAATGCCCGTTCTTCAAGCCTGAACGTGTATCGGAAAGTGGAGTCGTTGCCGTTGGTTTCGTACATGACAATGGTTGCAGGCGAACCGTCGTAATATTCGTAACGTTGGGTGATCGGGTTTTCGGGATCGGGTAATGTTGCCGTAAAAACAGGCGGTTGGGGAACGATAAACCGAAGCAATTCGGATGCTTGGGGAGTAAGATGTGAAACTTTGGTCATGATATTGATTTTTAATGTTTAACAAATATTTCATTTCAAAACCCACACCCCCAAAAAAGAGGCATAGGATGTAACACGGTTTACTCTAGTAGGCACCTCCATGCCCGCAAAGTATCAACATGTACAACCCACGCCATAACATGAGCGTATTTGCCTGTCATCAGCATTTTGCAAGGAAAACGGAGGATTTTACCGGAGGCTGACTCGAAGCTGACGCTTTAAATTATTACCGATATGTTGTTATTCGCTTTTTATGTCATTCGCTTGATATTGATTTTAGACAGGCAAATGTAAGCATTTTCGGGAACAGCGCTTCGGTTGTGGCATTTTTTGTTTATTTTTGCCAAAACGTCCATCAATGAAAAGTTCATTAGACCATTTACCCGAAAATAAAAAGAAAGACCTCAACGTATTGCGCAATACGTGCAAGAGGAAATTCCCGATGTGGAAATGCTGATCCTTTACGGGAGTTACGCGCGGGGCAATTATGTGGATTACGACCAGCGGACGGAATTCGGTGTGCGGACTTATTTTATGAGCGACTATGATATGATGGTGGTACTGAAAACCTACCGTTCCGTTACCCGCACGCTCGAACGGGTGGAAGAACGTTACCGCGACCATCGACATCCCACTACCGTTACGCCGATTCAATTCATTACCGAAACCATCGGCAATCTCAACAAAGCAATCGACAAAGGACATTATTTCTATACGGACATCAAAAAGGAAGGTATCATGCTGTATGATAGCGGGAGATACCAATTAGCCGAAAGCAGGAAACTGAATTTTGCAGAAATTAAAGCGTGGGCGGAGGAGTATTTTAAGGAAAGGTTTGGAAGAGCAAACAGTTTTTTAAGAGATGCAAAATACGCATAATCAGTCACTTACTTTAAACAATACCATACACATACAAAGAGATAAATATGGATTTTGCTGTCAAGTATTATAACAGCAGTATGATATAATTGTTTCTATATCCGTGCATATCCTGGCGTTTTTTTTAACCAGATACCATGCTATGGCTATGCTGAAGGGCTTAGTAAAAAGAAGCCATTTGTAAGCGACTAAAAATAAACAATTTACTTGTGTTATTAATCAAATACTAAAAATTCGATCAAATCACCTGTACAACATCAAGAACTTTTTCCTAATAAACATTGTTTGATTATGTATGTTTAGATATTGTCAAGAACAAACAAATTCATAAGGCAATCAATAAAAACAAACAAGATGAACAAGTACTTAAAAATAGTTAAGAGAGCAAGTCTCACAATCGGATTACTGGTTTTTGGTTTTGCTCTGTATGCACAAACGCAACCGCAAGCCCACGAACAGTCTCAAGCCGACCTTGACATGATAAAGCAAGCCAATAACCCTTTGGCCAGCATCAAGACAGTCAATCTACATAATTATTATTCAACGAAGTTGTACGGTGCGCCCGATGCTTCCACGAATATTGCATGGATCCGTTATGCACAGCCTATAGGGCGGTTTATCGTGCGGGCATCACTCCCAATTATGACCACATCGTTTGCTTCCGCTGACGGAACGACTACAAGCCCGACATCGGGATTGTATGACCTGAATGCTTTCGTGATTTATAAATTAACAAAAAGCGAAAGTACCGATGTAGGTATAGGTCCGGCAATTACTTTCCCCACAGGAACCAATGACCTGGGATCGGGTAAGTGGCAATTGGGGCTATCGGCAATTGCTTTTTTCAAAAGTAATCCGGTTGTACAGTTTGGCACATTGCTTACATGGCAGGCTTCGGTTGCCGGTGATAGCGACAAATCAAACGTAAACCTGCTGACGCCCCAGATTTTTGTTCTCTGGCAGATCGGTGGAGGCACTTACCTGCGTAGCACCGGTATCTGGCAATTCGATCTCGAAAACGGAACGTACAATGTGCCGATCGGCTTGGGTATCGGGAAGGTGCTTAAAGCAGGAGGCAAAGTATTCAATATTTTCATGGAACCGCAATACTCGATATTTGCTCATGGGGCGGGACAGCCCCAATTGCAGGTATTTGTAGGCTTCAACACCCAGTTCCACTAAAAAATGGCCGTATCGCAATACCTTGTCCACAATGGATCGCGACACGATTTGATAGGAAATGAGAGGTATTTCAGAAATTGGCTGCTTCCCTAGTAATGCCGGGGTTGTATTGCACGTAATGGAAACGAACGAAGTACAGATATTTGCCAGGTTCCTGGAATTAATCCGAAAGCATTCCGATGAAGAATGCAACATTGAATTCTATGCCGGCAAATTAGATATAGAGCCGGAAAACCTTTCCCGCATCATTTGGGAAAAAAGCGATAGTAGTTTTTCTGAATGGCTGAACACGACAGATTGAAGTTTTTCAATAGATTAATTGTTCAGACAAGGAATATTCCCGCCGTTGAACAGTAATGTTTCACAAAATGATTTTACATTCTTAAAGTTTAATTTTCAAAAATAATTATCAAATATCAGTTGTATGAAAAAAATAGTTTTAATAGTTATAGGATTAGTTGTTCTCGCAGGTGTAAAAGCACAATCAAAAGAACCTGATGACCTGGATATTATCCAATCCGCATTCGGAAAAGACAAAAAGCAAATCATTGACAATTATATGAATTTGTCACCCGATGTTGCTGCCAAGTTTTGGCCGGTTTACGACGAATACGAGTCGAAACGTCGCGAATTGGTCAGGACCAGTCTGGGGACTTTGGCAAAATATGCCAATAATTATGGTTCAATAGACAATGATCTGGCGGAAAGCTTGAGCAAAGATGCATTTAAGAATGCAAAGAATATCGAAAAGTTGCATGAAAAATATTTCAAGAAAATGAAAAAAGCAGCTGGTGCACTCAATGCATCGAAGTTCATGCAAATGGAAGCATACTTGCAAAAAACGCTGGAATTAAGCGTATTGGATGACATTCCATTTATCGACGAATTGGACGGATCGAAGAGATAACCCCGCAACATTTTGCCCCCGGCATCAACTTAACGACCCTGTCAGCAACTATCGCAGCCTGACAGATCGTTGGTGTAGTGACCTGTCAAGGTCGATAGACCTGACAGAGTCTTAACTAAACGACATTGATTCGGAGTTGTCTAAAAAGTCGGCAGAATATTTGTTTTGCCAGCTTTTTAGATTACCAATCAATCCATTTGATTTTTGCAAATTGAAATGTAGATTTGCAGTTAATCGAATCATAAAATAATTGATCATGAGCATTACGATAAACATTGATAAAGAGCTTTGTACCAAATGTAAGAAGTGTGTTAAAGTGTGTCCTTCCAAAATTTTTGTGCAAAACGAAGAAAATAAGGAAATTGAAACGGTCCTTGTTGAAACATGTATCGTGTGTGGGCATTGTGTGGCGACTTGTCCCGAAAATGCAGTAATACACTCTGAATTTCCTCCCCAAAAGGTACATCCGATAGACTATTCGTTGTTGCCCACTCCCGAACAGATGATGCTTTTATGTAAGGAACGAAGGTCGAACCGTGTTTTTTTGTCGAAACCTATACCTGCTGAAAGTATGGAAATGATACTTGAAGCGGCTCATCGTGCGCCCACCGGGAGCAATACCCAACACGTAAAGTTTGTGGTGATTACTGATCCGGAGAAATTGAAACAGATAACCAAATTTACAATGGATGTGTTTGGCGGTGTAATGAAAAAACTGAAAAATCCAATTCTTAAACCGTTCATAAAACTTGCCATACCCGACGCATTCAAATATCTTCCCGCATTTGAGCGACTTCTCAAAGAATATGAAAAGGGAGGAGACGAAATATTACGTAAAGCCACAGCGGTTATTTTCATCTATACGCCCAAAGGAACGCGAATGGGCATCATGGATGCCAACTTGGCCTATCAAAACGGCTCGCTGATGGCCGAATGTCTTGGTGTAAGCCAGTTTTACACAGGTTTCGTGCTGAATGCAGCCAAAATGAAAAAGGGGAAACTCGAAGAATTGCTCGGTATCGACGGTGAAGTCAATGCCGGCATGGCATTGGGTATGCCGCAATTCCGTTATCCGAAATATATCGACCGAAAGGATATCGAAGTGATTGAATTTAAGGCTTGAAATTTTATATTGATCCCTGACTTGATATCGGTTGTGATACGGGAACCCATCCTAGAATTATAAAAAATAAAAAAGATGTGTGAATTATCACACATCTTTTTTTATATCCAGTCTACTTATGAAAAGAAATTGCTTAACTCTTGACACTGTAGCCCATTAACATTTTAGAAAACTACTAACATTTAAATCAACCCAGCCAGAATTCACTATAGCCTGACATTGGTTGTTGAGTTTCGTTACGGATTGTTTTTGTTTTCCTGAAACTCACCTCATATCCTCCCATTCTTACACTATCTTCTAGTTCTTTTTTCCTGGAAAGATTTTCTGTTTGTAGGTCTCCACCCATGAACTGAGTCGAGATCCTTTTTTCTTTGTTGGCATACCTACGTTTCGAAACGTCACCAACATAATAATCCAAAGTCTTCATAACTCAGATTGTTGAGATTAAAACACTTGATACAATTCACTGCATAAATATACGTGTTTTTTTCTAAAATGTTACATTTTTTTGTTAAAAATTATTAAAAAAAGTAAAAATATTTTTGTTGAGTTAAGAATCCATTTTTTCTATAATCTCGTCGGTGACCTCCATATTGTGAAATACGTTTTGCACATCGTCATCATCTTCTATCAATTCTATTATTTTAAGGACTTTAGAACCTTCTTCAGCATCCAGATTCTTTGTCTCGGTCGGGATACGCTGCAACTCGGCATTTTGAATCTCCACTCCCATTTCTTCGAGCCGTTTCTGTACGGATGAGAAACCTTCGAGCGGGGTAGTGATTACAAATATATCATCCTGTTCTTCAAAGTCATCCACACCGGCATCTATGATCTCTAACTGGAATTCATCTGCGTCGAGAGTGCCCTTTGGGAGGGTAATAATGCCTTTCCGATCGAACATAAATGCCACTGACCCGTTAGTTCCTAAACTGCCTCCACGTTTGTTGAATATTGACCGGATATTTCCTAACGTACGCTGCGGATTGTCTGTCATACACTCAATAAAAACAGCGATCCCATGCGAAGCATATCCTTCGTAAGTAATTTCCTGCAGGGATTCGGTATCTTTAGCTTTACTTAAAGCACGTGAAATATTGTCTTTGGGCATGTTGGCTCCCCTGGCATTATTAAGCGCCATTCGTAAACGGGGATTACCTTCGGGATCGGGGCCGCCTTCTTTCACGGCTACACTTATTTCCTTAATGATACGGGAGAATATTTTCGAACGTTTCTGGTCTAAAGCTCCCTTTTTTCTCTTGATGGTCGACCATTTACTATGTCCTGACATAATAATAATTGTTTTATGGATGAAAAATCGTGTAAAAATACAAAAATCATTTTTACGATTCTATTCATTTACCATATAAACAGGTTGTATGTAGATTCCAACGTCTTCAATTATCAGGCTTAAAACACTTACATAAGTCCCCGGTTTGGAAGTTGCCGGGATATTTTGTACTGTAAACTTCAGTAATACGCTATCACCCTTGAAAGTACCTCTCATATATTTAAAATTCAACCAATTCGGACACATTCCGATCGAATAGGATGCACCGCCCGCTCCAGGCAACTTGACTGAATGTTCATAATATCCGGATTCGGGTGTAAGATAAAGGGCTGTCTTTGCTTCATGATTGATTTGCCGGCTGTGATCATCCAAAAAATCGTCGCCACACCCGGTTATAACCCAAATCATAAAACCATATATGATCCACTTGCCAAATATTTTCATTCGAACTGTCATTTGAAATAAAACCTGAGACCAACAAAAAAATCCATCCGGGAAGCGTTTCGCTGGTCACTTTCCAATAAATTCACCTCCTGACCATACGGGCCGCGTGTGATATCTACATGATCAAATTGTGCCAAAAAACAACCGAGTCCCATCGCGATTGAAATCCAGTGAAGAGGAAAATATTCCAAACCTACCTCGAAACTTCCACCAATGGTATTTCCTGTTGTCAAAATATTCGATTTGAAATAAGAACTGCTGAAATCTGTTTCAAATTCGTTCCGGTAATGGGCGTAACCAATTGACAGCGACGAATAGACATATAAGGCCTCGGCTTTCTTAAACCATTGTTGTATATAAAAAGAAACGCCGGCATAGTTGACATATCGCCTGTTGGTAATTTGGGTGTGTAATACATTTACGTTATCATCGAGTTCAAATAATACGTATTTTTCTGCAAAACTGGCCATTAAGGAATATTTTATCCCGATACCCCAAATATCCTTAAACAGCCTGTGGGCATCAACCGAAAGGTAATATCCCCGGCGTATCTGATTGTACAAATCATCAACTTCGGAGGGATTAGCGCCGGCATTGATCAATCTACTTTCTTCGTCGCTTGTATCTTCCCACATATAGCTCAACCCGCTTTGCAAACCCAATCGCCATTGTTTCGGGTTTTCATGCCGGGCGCCAGGATTAACGACCAGTAAAGTATCTGTATTATTATCCTGTGCCTTTATCGGCATCATCCACAAAACAAAAAGAAACAGAATCCAATAACGGCACATATCAATATCATTTGCATTACCTAAAAACAAACGATTCTCCAAAATGTTAACCTGCTCCGAAACTTGGATGAAACATACTAAATAATGGTTAATGACAAATGGTTAATGACAAATGGTGTTAAGTGCAGAAAATCAGACTTAAAAAATCAAAAATATCAAATATGCCTTGTGGAGTACTTAACATATACCATAAGCAGGGTTTGTCATAAAATGAATCCTGTTTGTTGACAAAAAACAGGGGTTGATTGATTTTATTTTCAATTGGTCTTGTCCGGATTTAGCTTTGTCTTAAAATCTTATAGAATATAAAAGCCTTCGAGGTTTTTGATGCACCAAGAATTCAGAAAATTTAGAGATAATAAGGATATGATGACCTTTGACGATATCCAGACTTTGCTTACGTCGTATGATCCCATTTCATTGGAGGAAACTGAAGCAGTGAAGCTGATGCACCGGGTCGATACCAAATTCCTGGTACGGACGGAAAATGCACTACAGTTGTTGCTAGACATCCGGCCCGATTACCGTGTGCTTGAGATCGCTTCGCTACGGGTGGGCGCTTACGAATCGACCTATTACGATACGGACAACCGGCAGATGTTCCATACGCATGTGACCGGACGTTTCCCAAGGTACAAAGTCCGCGACCGGCTTTATTCACAAAACGGATTGAGATTCCTTGAAGTCAAACAGAAAAACAATACCGGCCGCACATTCAAGCGAAGGATACCTTTCGCAAAGAACAACAACGGAATAGATAGCTGGTTGTCGGAACAAATGCCTTACGAAACGAAAGAATTAGCTCCGGTATTGATCAATAACTTCGACCGCATTACTTTAGTCAACAAGGAGCAGACAGAACGAGTAACACTTGATTTCAATTTAAGTTTTCACACACCAAATGGTTTTCGTACACCCGTTTACGACCGGGTAACCGTCGTCGAACTCAAACAGGACAAAACCGCACGTTCTCGCGTCAGGGAATCCCTGCGTGGCATGGGTTTCCGGCCCGGCGGGATGAGTAAATATTGTGTAGGAATGCTCCTACTAAACAGCCATTTACATTACAAAAGGTACAAACGGAATTTTTCTAAATTTTTAAATATCCAATATGAGTGACTTTATCGACCGCGATTTGTTTGGCGTATATGCCATCCTGCCTGAAAATTTTGCCAATCTTGTCATTCGACTGGTGATCAACCTGCTGGTGACGAGCGTTATTATCTATTTCTTGTACTATCGCAAGACACAGCGTAAGGATTACCTGATGACTTTCAGCCTGATCAGCATCACAGTTTTTTTCTTGGTTTTCCTATTGGATAGCATTAAGTTGCAAGTAGGATTTGCACTGGGATTGTTTGCTATTTTCGGTATCATCCGTTACCGCACCATCACCATTCCTATCAAGGAGATGACCTATTTGTTTGTGATCATCGGCATTTCGGTCATCAATGCCTTGGCCAACAAAAAAATAGGCTATGCTGAATTAATTCTGGCAAATCTTATGTTTATCGGCGCCTGCTGGTTATTTGAGAGTAACCTGATCAAGAAACATATATCTGTCAAGACGATTGTGTATGACAACATCCGTCTGGTGAAAGCCGGAAAAGAAGCTGAGCTGAAGGCCGACCTCGAGGAACGGCTGGGGCTTACTATCACCAGGGTAGAGATTGGGACTGTTGATCTTTTGAAGGATTCGGCAGTGCTGAATGTGTCGTATGTATGTAAAGATGCGAATGTCAATACCGCCGAAACCAATGAGAGATTTTAACTGTCTCCCTAAAACCAATCATTCACACATCATGAAAAGATACCTTATCATTTTCCTGTTATCAATAAATGTCGATTTGTTATTTGCCCAAGATACTGATTGGCGTTTGTGGACAGATATAGGCGTAGAAAAAAAATTGTCAAAGCAATGGACTCTGGGTATGGGAGCAGAATATCGTTGGAAAAATGATATCAGCAATACCGATCAGATTAGGGGTTCTGCGGATGTCAGTTACAGGTTGAACAAATATGTGAAATTTGGCGTCGGTTATGAATTAATTGCGGACAAAAAACTTAAAAAGGATGTTTTCGTATACCGTAACCGTTTCGTGATACAGGCCACAGGCTCACACAAATACGCCCGTTTCACGGCAAGCTGGCGTCCCCGGCTACAAACCACCATACTGGGCGATAGTGAGGCCAGCAAAAAAGCCGGTGCGGACAATTACAACTGGGTGTTGCGAAACCGTTTCGGGTTAAAATACAATATACGGCATGTTCCTTTAAACCCCTATGTGAATTTTGAAATATACAACCGCTTGTTTAGCGATTTTACCAGCCATTACAAGAACCGTTTCGGTGCGGGCATCGAGTTCAATCCGGGCAAACACCACAGTTTCGATCTGGGATACAAATTTGACAGCGAAGTATTCGAATCTCAAAAATATAAATTCAACATCATCAATATAGGTTATACGTTTTCATTTTAGCCTAAATTCATATAAACAACAATCAAAACCGTAAGTCCGATGAATACAAAAATCTTTTCAGCTTTTTTACTTTGCACAGCATTAGCGTTTTCGGCTGTTTCATGCCTGAAAACGGAAGATGGCGATTATACTCCCGGCGAAGAGTACACAGAAGAGGGTGAAGGCGAGGTAATAACTCCCGGAGATGATGACTTCGAAACTAATCCGCAAGATATTTCCAAAGAAAACATTGTTTCCATTACGTTTACAGATGAACTGGCTGTTATTGACAACCCATTCGATGGAAAAGGCATAACAGTGAGTACAGAAGGCCAGCATGTAACAGTGACTTCAACCATTACGGATACGGAAGTGAATTATGTACTATCGGGTTTAACCACAGACGGTTCATTCAAGATTTACAGTGATTACAAAATCGGGCTGGTACTAAACGGTGTGAGCATCCAGAATACAAAAGGCGCGGCCATTAATATACAGTCGGGTAAAAAGGTATCTGTAACATTAGTGGACAAAACTTCGAACCGGCTGGTAGATGCCGGTACCTATACCATGATTGGGGGTGAGGATATGAAAGCTACCCTGTTCAGCGAAGGACAACTGATATTCGACGGGACGGGCAGCCTATTGGTATATGGCAACCACAAGCATGCTATTTGCAGCGACGATTACATTCAGGTGAACAACGGCACCATCACGGTGAACAACTCGGTAAAGGATGGTTTTCATTGCAATGAGTATTTCCAGATGGACGGCGGTTCGATCATAATAACTGACACAAAATCGGACGGCGTGGAATGTGAAAAAGGCGACGTGACGGTCAATAACGGCTCCATCAGGATCAGTAATTCCGGCCAGGGCGGCAAAGGACTGAAAAGCGCCGGTAATATGACACTTGCCGGTGGTGACATTAATTTATCCATCACAGGCAGCGCATATTACGACAGTTCCGACGCAGACATCAAGTCACCGGCCGGCATCAGGTGCGATGGCGATATGGTTATTTCAGGTAATTGCGTGATTACCATCAACAGTACGGGAAGTGCAGGCAAGGGTATCAATGTGGACGGAACATTAACCTTCAATGGCGGAACGACTACCATTACCACTACCGGGGCAATTTACACGTATAACAGGCTCGACTCGTCAGCAAAAGCAGTGAAGAGCAAGGGTAATATGACGGTGAATTCCGGGACGATTACCATTAAGACATCGAAAAATGGAGCCGAAGGGTTAGAAAGCAAGGCTACGCTGACGATTAACGGTGGGCTTATAGAGATAGAAGCCTATGATGATGCCATCAATGCAAGCAAACATATCGCAATCAATGGCGGAGAAATGTATTTTTACAGCAGCGGCAACGACGGTGTCGACTCCAACGGGACGCTCACTATTGCGGGAGGTCTCATTGTATCATCCGGCACAAACTCACCTGAAGAAGGGTTCGACTGCGACAACAATACATTCAAAATCACCGGAGGAACGGCTGTCGGTGTAGGTGGGTCCACCAGTTCGCCTACATCAAGTGTCTGCACACAACGGGTGGTACTTTGGGGAACATCAGGCTTCACGTCGGGACAGTTAGTCTACGTTAAATCATCTGATGGCGCCGAAGTGTTGACATTCAAAATACCAAGAACTTATTCCAGCACCATGACGCTTGTATTTACTTCTTCGTCGCTTGTCAACGGTTCATATACCATCTACAAGGGCGGCAGCGCGTCGGACGGCAGTGATTTTCATGGTCTTTACAGCGGCGCTAACAGCAGTGGCGGCACATCGGCAACCACTTTTACCATTTCCTCAATGGTTACTACAGTAGGAAATGTCAATACCGGGCCCGGCGGTGGTGGAGGCCCTGGTGGAAGATTTTAAAATTCGAGAAATAATTTTGAGAGGATAAAACCTCTCATGGTCTTTAACTAAACAACATTAAAACACGATTTTCAAATAGTAATTCATATTTTTGACATCAAATATTTTTTTCATGGATAAAATCCGGCGCGTACATTTTTTCGAAGTTTCTCTTTACGCAATTGTTCTGTTAGCGGCATTGGGTGTACCGTTTTTTTCGGGTGGTTTTGCAAGCAAGGGCTGGAAAGTAGTCATGTTCGACTGGGTGCGGATACTACCTTTCATACTTGTTTTCCTGATCAACAATTACATATTGGTACCCAAGCTGTTGTTTAAGGACAAGTACCTATATTATTTCCTGGGCTGTTTTGCTCTGGTAGTCGCTGTTGTTTTTCTTTCCGACTTCCTTTTCGACCTGACCCGTTCGATCCGGCCACCCTTCGAAAACATGCACGGCGGCCCTCCGTTCGACGACATGCTACCACCCGACGACGGATCTCCTTTTGGTGATTTACCCCCGAGGGGAAACAGACCGCCACATAATGGCGGACTTCCTCCCGAAAAACATCTCCACCATATCTTCAATTTTGGGTTGGCCATCGTCTCCTTTCTGTTAATCGGGTTCAATACCGGGATCAAGTCGTTTGTACGCTGGAGCGAAGAACGGGTACGGCAGGCCGAAAAAGACCGGCAACATGTATCTACCGAACTGGCTTTTTTGAAACATCAGATTAGCCCGCACTTTTTCATGAACACGCTCAACAACATTCATGCATTGGTGGATATCGACACCGAACAGGCCAAGGACGCCATCATCAAGCTTTCGCGCCTGATGCGTTACCTGTTATATGAGGCCGACGTACAAAAGGTTTCATTAAAAAAGGAAATTGAATTCATAGAAAGCTATATCGAACTGATGCGCCTACGATACGACGAAAGTAGCCTGGCTATTGAAATGAAATATCCTGGCAATACGGAGACCATCGCCGTGCCCTCATTCCTGTTCCTATCGTTTATTGAAAACGCTTTTAAACATGGCATCAATCTGCACGACAAGTCCTCGATACAAATACAGTTCACCATAGACAACGGTTGGCTCACTTTCTCTGTGAGTAACAGCAGATCAGGGGTAGCCTCCGGAACGGACGAAGCGTCGGGTATCGGTCTCGAAAACGTACAGAAAAGACTCAACCTGATTTTTAAGAACAACTATACGCTGGATATCCGGTCAACAGATGATCGTTATGAAGTGACTCTGAAAATTCCCGTAAACAATTGATCATCTCGTTTAATAGTAAAATCACAACACTTGTAAATATGAAACTGCAATGTATTGCTATAGATGATGAACCGTTGGCACTCCGGCAGATAGGTTCCTACATCGAACAAACACCTTTCTTGGAATTATCAGCCGGTTGCCGGAATGCTTTCGAAGCGACGGCAAAAATCCACGAACTCAATCCCGATTTGCTTTTTGTGGATATCAACATGCCGGGTTTGAACGGATTGGAAATGGTACAATCGCTTAATAATCCGTGTATGATAATCTTTACCACGGCCTATAGCCAATATGCCCTCGACGGTTTCCGCGTCGATGCTGTGGATTACCTCCTGAAACCGATCAGTTATCCCGACTTTCTGAAAGCCGCCAATAAGGCTCAAAAGATATACGATGCCAAACACAAGCAGCCGATGGCCGAAACCTTGTCGGGAAACGACGAAGGGTTGTTTGTAAAGTCCGAATACCGTATCGTCCGCATTCGATTCAACGAAATCAAGTATATCGAAGGCATGCGCGAATATGTCCGCATTCACCTGACGGAAGGTAAGCCCATCATGACCCTGCTAAGCATGAAAGCGCTGGAAGAAAAACTCCCACCTCATCAGTTCATGCGTATACACCGTTCATTCATTGTCAATCTGAATAAAATCAATGTGATTGAACGCAACCGTATCGTTTTCGATCACGATGTGTATATCCCTGTCGGGGAGCAATATAAAGATGCATTTCAGGAATATGTTGAAAAGAATTTTCTTTAGCCGGGTAAAACAACTCATGTTAATTTACACATTATTTCATACTTTTGCATGCCAACATAAAATCATATTTTGAATACCGAATTATATATCGCCAGACGCTTATTATATGGCGGTTCACAAAAAAAATCATCCGGGTTGATGGTCTCCATCAGCATTTTCGGTATCGCATTGAGTGTGGCTGTTATGATTGTTGCTGTTGCTGTAACTGCCGGTTTCAAAAAAGAGATCGGGCGTAAAGCAACCGGATTTGCTGCTGATATCCAGATCACCAACCTCGAAAGCCATTACTCGACTTACAACATGGCTCCTATCCCGGCTAATCCGTCTTTTCTATCCGACCTGCAAGCAATTCCCGAAGTACAACATATACAGCAATATTGTATCAAGCCGGGTATCATGAAAAGCGCGGACGAAATACAGGGTATCGTCCTCAAAGGAGTAGCCAAAGATTTCAAATGGGATTTTTTTCGTAACAATCTGGTGGAAGGATCAGTATTTCAAGTATCTGATTCGGCAGCATCCGACAAAATTGTACTTTCCCGGCACATCGCTAATTTGTTGCAATTGAAGCTGGGTGATCCGGTGATTATCTATTTTATCCAGGAACCAATCCGTGCCCGAAAATTAATCGTATCGGGTATTTACGAAACGGGCTTGATAGAACTTGATAAGGTATATGCATTGGTTGACATGGCGCATATACAACGACTAAACGATTGGAATAAAGAACAAATCAGCGGGTACGAAATATTTATCCGCGATTTCGATAAGCTCGAAGAAGTGACCGAAAAGGTTTTTGATTTGGTAGGTTTCCGCCTCACCGAAGAGGGATCGGGATTTAACGTGCAAAACGTACGGGAATTATATTCCCAGATTTTCGACTGGCTGAGCCTTCAAGACACCACCGTCCTGATTATTCTTCTCCTGATGGTATTGGTGGCCGGATTCAACATGATTTCGGGATTATTGATCATCATTCTGGAACGTACCTCTACGATTGGAGTATTGAAAGCGCTCGGCGCCAACAACAGATTTATCCGCAAGATATTCCTTTATGAATCGGTCTATTTTATAGGTAAAGGTTTGCTATGGGGAAACATCATTGCCTTGACACTATGTTGGGTACAATGGCAATTTGGCGTTATGCCGCTCGACCAGGAAAGTTATTTTCTCAATAAAGTACCCATCTCGATCAATGTATTTCAATTGTTGGCCATCGATATCGGCGCCACAGCCGCTATCCTCCTGATGCTGGTTGTCCCGTCATCCATCATCAGCAAAATAAGCCCGGAAACATCCATCAAATACCGGTAAAGAACAACTAAAAATATAAGTATCCGATTGTTTTTCATATTTTTATCAGATTAAAATATCAATATCATGGGATTTTTTTCTTCCTTATTTTCACCATCAAAGCAAGAAGATGTACTTTCTGACAAGCAGAAAGAAGACCTGAAAAATTTCGACATCCTGAAATACGATGGTGTACGTGCACAGCGCATGGGAAAAACAGATTACGCTATCAAATGCTTTACTGAAGCCTTAAAAATCCAAAAAGATTTTGAGACGATGAAGTATTTGATGTCCACTTATTTTATGAAACATGAATTTGAGGATGCGCTCGAAATACTGGATGATATGGTTGCTACAGAATTAGAACCGGCAACCACATTATTGACACGTACCGGTATCCTTCTTACACTGGGCCGGAATACGGAAGCAATTGCTGACTGCACGAAGGTTATCGAAATAGAACCGGAAAATTTTCTTGCCTATT
The DNA here is from genome assembly GCA_031551645.1 of Bacteroidales bacterium. Taxonomy (GTDB): domain Bacteria; phylum Bacteroidota; class Bacteroidia; order Bacteroidales; family UBA4181; genus JAIRLS01. Next base: position 33,888 of record JAVBNI010000102.1, read on the forward strand.
TTCAATTGGCTAAAGCAGAGAATGCAGTTGGTAATCCGGTTGTTAGTATTGAGCATTTGTCAAATGCCATCGGTATCAAAGATGATTTTACCGATGGTTACATGTTGCGTTCCGAAATATACCTTTCCTTAGAAAAGGGAAGCGACGCTCTGCCAGACATAGAAAAAGTTATCGAACTCTCGCCCGAAGATGAAATGGCTTACCTTTTACGCGGCCGTATCCATGAATTACTGGGCGATGTTCAGGCTGCATCTCTTGATTACCAGCAGGCAATAGAGCTTAATCCCTTTAATGAAAAGGCGTATTTACTGGCAGGTCAGCTAATGGTAACCCAGGAAAAATACGATGAGGCGATCGTCCTTTTCGACGAAGCAATCGAGCACAACGAACAATTCGCCAAAGCATATGTCGCAAGAGGACTTGCAAAAGAAAAGAAAGGCGATCAGGAAGGAGCGTCGATGGATATTCAAAAATCCAAAGAATTATCTGGTGGCGAAGAAAAGCAAGGAACAGAAGGACACAATTTCGACGACCTTTATAAAGGTAATATCATATAATGATGATACTTACACAAAACAGAAAGTTTGAAATTTGAACAATTCACAAACAGAAAAATATCCGATATCATTGTATATCTTCAACTTTCCAGGATACAGTTGATAAAAACACCAATTGGCCAATGTTTCTAATAATCAATAAATGTCGATCAATACACAGGGCAACCGCATCAAATTTTTCCATCCTTTTTTACCTTTGCTGAATGGAACAAGATATATCTCACTATTTTCAAGAAGTCCCCGATCCCCGTGTAGTTAACATGTGCGATCATTTGTTATCCGACATACTATTGATCG
>JAVBNI010000175.1:0-19236 GCA_031551645.1 Bacteroidales bacterium
TTATACCTTTCACTGTCAAGTTTTGTGCAAAGTTAGATTGCTTCATCGCTCGTACCTCGCGATTCGCAATGACGAATGGTAGCGCGTCATTGCGAGGCGGCAGCCGAAGCAATCTCAAGTTTGAATGCACAAAACTTGGCGGCGCGGAGTATAACACATTTTATTAATGTGGTTACCTTGATCCTTATGGTTCTCCGTGTCCTTATTACGTTTTTTTCAGGCCACAGAGCCACAAACTATTTTTTATACGGTTATCAATTTTCCACTGTAATCCGGCAAACTCCGGGATCCTTGCAATGTTCATCAATAATAACCTCGCCTATGCTTTTGGCTTTGATGAAACCACCCCGGGGATTTTTCACGCTGGGAATGTCACTGTTGATCTCTGCCTGTAACGTGGTATATTCAAAACAAAGATCTGTATCGACCATTACACAATTTTCCATCACCAGATCGGTAGCATAACACAACGGTTGCGTACCATAAATGGTACAATTCACCAAGCGCAGGTTTTTAGAATGCCACCCCAGATATTCGCCGTCGAGCACCGTATCATATACAGTCACATTTTCCGTATTCCAGAAAGCATCCTTGGAATCGAAATGTGAGTTGCGGATGACACAATTTTTGGCATCCTGAAATGAGTAATTTCCCTGTAACTTAAGACCATCAATCCTGATATTGCTGCCTCCCATCAATAAATAATCGCCACAACGAATTTCGCTGTTCCGTATTTCCACGTCATGGCAACTCCAACCACATTCGGCAGCGCTCATCAACTTAGTATTCTCGATATACAAATGATGACATTCACGAAACATTTTCGGGGCATCGACTTTAGTATCGACCATTCGGATATTTTTGGAATACCAGATGGCTGCCCTGCTGTATACCGTAAACAGCGATTTTTTGATGTAAGCGTCATCATTGTGCCAAAACGGATATTTGCACATAAATTCGCAATTGTAGGCCTCCACGTGGTTACATTCCTTCAATGCCGATTCGCCCGGAAAGAATTTCACATTTTCAAGACGGATGTTGCTGGTGGCAAACAAGGGTCGCTCACCGAGAAAAAACTCATTGCTTATCAAATCCATTATATATTCATCATTTAATTGGTTGCTGATCTCAACAGGTGACGGGTGACGAATGAAGAACGAAAAGTGAAGAATTTTCAAAATTCAATCATTCAGTTATTCAACTTTCACATCATACACAAAAACAAAAGTATAGTGTTTAAGTTTCTATCTGGTTTATTTTATGAAAGTTTAAGTTTTTTTAAGAAATAAAGAAGGCGATATGATGATATTTTCCGGATATCGATAGAATTGGGTTAATTTTGTCAACTTTATGAAATCATTTTTTAATGGTTAATGATAAATGATGAATGGTTAATGATGATCAGGTGACCTGACAGGGTCGATAGACCTGTCAGAGTCATTAACTAAACGACGTTGATTTATATATAAAATTCGACAGGATTTACATAATTAACAAGATAGATCGTCTCCGGCGATCAAAAAAATCCTGTAAACCTTTAGCTCGGCGAAGCCAATCTTGTAAATCCTGTCGAAAAAAGATAAATATGTTATTTTGTCTATTTCCTTAACGGATTAAAGTAAGATGTCTATTAATTTAAATAAAAATAAACGGTAAATATTACAACAATTGGAATCTGACACTTCATATCAATGGTTTGCCTTGTACACGAAAGCAAAAGCCGAGAAAAAAGTCTTTGAACAACTCCGGATGAAAGGAATTGAGGCATACCTTCCTTTACGGAGAGAACTCAAGCAATGGAGCGATCGCAAAAAATGGATTGAAACCCCCATCATCCATTCCTATATTTTTGTGCATATCCCCATGAGCGATTACCTGCGGGTATTCGAATCGAAAGGAGTAGTGTCGTACGTGTCGTACAAGGGAAAAGCCGTAGTGATACCCGATCGCGAAATAGACGCCATGCGGCGGACGGTAGAGAGCAACCTCTCGTTTAACGTGGAAGCAAGCTCCATAAAGAAGGGACAGACCATCACCATAGAATCCGGCCCGCTGAAAGGGATTACAGGAGAGGTGGTGGATGTACAGGGTACGAAGAAATTACATCTGCGTATCAGTCATATCGGGTATACTTTGGTGGTAAACTTGGAGGAGTAGGTGAGAGGTGAGGAGTGAGGAGTGAGAGGTGAAAAACTCATCATTCATAACTTATAATTCATAATTCATCATTTTTTCTCATTCTTTTATTATACTTTTGCGGCTTGAAACAGGTGGGGGTCACCGTGCCGAAGGCATGCCAAGACCACTGATTTCCACGAACTCCTATCCACTAATTTCACTAATTTTCACGAAAAATAATTAGTGCCAATTCGTGTAATTAGTGGACAAATCTAACCAAACATTGATGGGATTAATTTATAAGGAAGAGGTTTATGCGATTGTCGGCGCTGCTATGGAAGTTCATCGCGAGTTAGGTCCCGGATTCATGGAAGCTGTGTATCAGGAAGCATTGGAAAAAGAGTTTCAGTATCGGGGAATACCTTACCAAAAAGAATACAGGATCAATATCTATTATAAAGACGTTTTGCTTTCAAAGTATTATGTATCCGATTTTTTCTGTTTCGATAAAATCATTGTGGAATTGAAGGCTTTGTCCTGTTTATGCTCCGACCACGAAGCCCAGTTGTTGAATTGCTTGAAGGCAACAAGGATGAAAGCAGGGGTGTTGATAAACTTCGGAGCCGAGAGCTTAGAGTACAAAAGAATGGTATTTTGATTATCCACGAATTTCAAGAAGCAATACTTTATAATCCACGAATTACACGAATTAACACGAATTTTTTATAAATACAATTAGTGCCAATTAGTGCAATTCGTGGACAACCCCTAAATAAAATACAAAAAGTGGACTTTATCCATGAAACCTGAAAGACTCGCGAAGATAATTTCACGATATAATACTTTATAATCCACGAATTTTCACAAAAAATAATTAGTGTCAATTCGTGTAATTAGTGGACAAAATAATTTGTGAAGTTTCGTGGACTTTTTTAGAAATTTTATTGTAAATTTGTGTCGGTTTCAGACAACTTATGTGTGAGTGAAACAAAAAACATTTTACTTTAAAATTTTAAGAACATGACAGCAAAAAAGAAAAATCCAAATCCGAGGAAGTACAATTGTAAGGACGAAGAACTGTCCACGATTGGCGGTTACGTATTAACCAGTATCCGGCGCGACCTGGCAAAATTCGAGGTTTATTCGCCCAAATACAACAACGAGGGCATTAAAGCCTTTGAGCAGGAAAACAATGCAGTGGACGAGTTGGTAAATCCCAAAACGGAGATTGCCGATTTGAAACTGATTACCGGGGAGCTTTATTCCAGGATAAACGACATATTCGATAAAGCCAAGCGGGTTGAAGGATATATCGTTATGAGCAAAGGCGAGGTACCCATATCGGCAAAGGATTTCGGGATCATCGCCTTGAAACAGAGGACGCATGCCAAGGATGCCGAGGGTGTATTGCAAAATGCCCGTTTGGTATACGCCAACATGCAAAAGTATCAAGAGTCATTGGCAAAGCAAGGGCTTACCGCGGCCATGATGAATGAGTTTGCTGCTGATATAGCATCTATTTCGTCCGGCAACCAAAAACAATATGATATGGTGGGTAACCGCAAAGCTATTGTACAGGCCAATTTGGATGAGCTAAATGCTTTGGCCGAAAGGATCAAAGAAGCATGTACCGTTGGGAAAATACTGTTCCGGGGCAATACCGAAAAGCTGAAGGAATATACTTTTGCCGAACTGAAGAAAAGGGTGCGCAATGCGAACAAACCCAAAAAGGACGATCCGGACGGTAAAAATGACAGTCAACCAACCGAATAACGACTTAAAAAGACCAGAGTTGAACGCGGATAAGCATAAGTTGACTGCGAGTAGGCATAAGCTAACCGCGTATAAACATGAATAAATTACGGATAAGCATGAGCAGCCTGCGGATAGATATAAGTTAACCGCGAGTAAGCATGAGTAAGTCGCAAGTAAACATAAGTTGTCTGGGAATAAACGCGAGTAACGTGGAAGTGCATTTGCGCAAAGCAAAAGTGAATAGTTGAAGGAACAGGGCGGGTGTGATGAAAGGACATTCGTCCTGTTTGTTGTTTTTGATAAAGTTTACTTGAATATATTTTAAAGGAACTTAAAACTTGAATCAACTTAATCCAATAAAAGAATTGATAAAGATATTAATCGGATGAATTAATTGCGAAATCCGAATAAGAATGATGATATAATCTTAGTGACAAATACTTCTGAAAATAATAAACGGATAGCCAAAAATACGCTTTTTTTGTATTTCCGTACGATGTTAACAATGTTTATTTCATTGTTTACGTCACGTATAATCATTAATTCGCTTGGTATTGTTGACTATGGGCTTTATAATGTAGTTGCCGGCGTTATATCTATGTTTAGTTTCCTCAATGGGTCTTTAGGTGCCGCGACATCTCGTTTTTTAACTTATGAACTGGGCGTAAAAAACACAGAGAAGATTAGGAGGGTTTTTTACACCGCTTTTGATATTCATCTTGGGTTGGCAATCATTGTTGTGCTATTTTGTGAGACAATAGGTTTATGGATTGTAAATAATACCCTAACGATACCTGCGGACAGGCTATTTGCATGTAATGTCATTTATCAATATGTAGTACTAACCGGAGTTTTAAGCATTACTCAGGTACCATTAAATGCCATGATTATATCCCATGAACGTATGAATATATATGCATATTTGGGGATATCTGATGCCATTTTAAAATTATGTGTGGCTTATTTAATTGTAATTTCGCCACTTGATAAACTGATAACGTTAGGTACTTTGCATTTATTTATTTCAATAGGTATGTATCTTTTTTATCATATCTATTGTAAACGGAACTTTTCAGAATATTGCATCAATCTGAAGGTAGATAAACAGTTATTTAAACAAATGATCGGTTATTCGACATGGAGTTTATTAGGTTCATCGGCTTCCATGTTGAAGAATCAAGGTGTTAATATATTGATCAATATCTTTTTCGGTCCGACTGTAAATGCTGCAAATGCCATAGCTTATCAGGTAAATCATGCAATAACCAGTTTCTCTCAAAATTTTACGGTAGCCTTAAATCCGCAGATTATTAAAACCTACGCAGCCAATGAAAAGGAGCAAATAAAAAATTTGATTTTTAGAGGGGGAAAAATTTCTTTTTTTTTATTGATGATGGTTTCAATTCCAATACTGCTTGAAACAAAGATATTACTGCAATTATGGTTGAAAGAAGTTCCGAACTTTGCAATTACATTAACAAAATTAGTGCTTATATTATCTTTGGTCGAGAGTTTTACATATACCATAGGAACAGCGATTCAAGCTACAGGAAAGATAAAGTATTATCAGATAATCATTGCCGGGATATTGTTATTCAATTTCCCATTGTCTTATCTTTCATATAAAATGGGGGCAGGACCTCAAACTGCATTGATTATTTCAATTATCTTGTCGGTTGTTGCGGTTATAATAAGGCTTTTTTTTTTAAAAAAATATCTTGTGATAGGTATACTCGAATATATTAAAAATGTTTTATTTGTTTCAGTTCTTGTTTTCATCACAAGTTTTGTTCTACCTTTTTATCTTCATAACAACATATCATTTGGGTTTAATCGATTAATCATTGTTACGATAGCGTCTATAATATGTTCTCTTGTTTTTATATATTTATTAGGTTTATCAAAAACGGAACGTAAAAAGATTCATTCAAGTGTAAAAAGCAGATTAAGGATTACTTAGATTAATATTTCTTAAAGTTAGACAACGGGGAGGATAAATCAAACTATAAATTTAAAATAACTAAAAGAATAATATTTAATTATAATAATTTTTGGTCGTTTTTGTCAAAAATGCGAACTAAATCATGATAAAACAAAGATGTATTCATTTTTTATATAGATGATGTAATCTTAGATTCCTATAAATTTTCATCATTAAACAATATGGAAAAAATAAAGCGTTTCATAAGTTGTTATATACCTGTTACCACCTGTACTTTCCGCTGTCATTATTGCTATATAACACATCATCGTCTTTTTGGCGGTACCTTGCCTAATTTAAGATTTACCCCTGAAGAAGTTCGAAAAGCGTTATCGCAAAAACGATTAGGTGGTGCTTGTCTCATTAATTTTTGTGGAGGTGGTGAAACTTTATTACCTTCCAAAATCGTAGATTATGTGAGGGTTTTATTGGAAGAAGGACACTATGTTATGATTGTAACTAACGGTATTGTCACCAATAGATTTAAAGAACTTGCTTTATTTCCCCAAGAACTTCTTAAACGATTATTTTTCAAATTTTCATATCATTTTTTAGAGCTTAAATCCAGGAATTTATTTGATGAATTCTTTTCAAATGTAAAAAGAGTATACGATGCAGGAGCTTCTTTTACATTAGAGGCTACTCCTTCTGATGAATTGATTCCGTATATAGATGAGGTGAAAGAGATTGCCATTAAAAATGCGGGGGCGGTAAATCATATTACTGTTGCCCGGGATGAAAGAGTATCCGGCGAGTTACCTATCTTGACAGATATGTCCAGAGAGGATTATAATAAAACCTGGAGCGTATTTAATTCTTCCTTTTTTGATTATAAAATGTCTATTTTTGGTGAGAGACGAAAAGAATTTTGTTATGCGGGGGCATGGTCGGCTGTTGTTGATTTAGGTTCCGGGATGATGAAGCAATGTTATTGTTCTTTTTATAATCAAAATATTTTTAAAGATCTAGATAAACCTATCCGCTTTCTACCTGTCGGTAATAATTGTAAACAAAAGCATTGTTATAACGGCCATGCATTTTTGGCACTTGGTGTTATACCTGAGTTAAAAGCACCATCTTATGGAGAAATACGTAATAGAATAACAGTTGACGGAAAGGAATGGCTTCGACCGGCGATGAAGGAGTTTATGGAAACCAAGCTATATGGAACCAATCAAACATATACGAGTTTTCAAAAACGTAAAGTGAATATTGAGATAAGATTCAGAAAATTGATGTCATTAATTAAAAGCTTATTGTTTAAAATAAAACGTTTTCTTTTGAGATGAGTAATGTACAAAAAGTAAGCGAATTAAAAAAAGTTATCAAAAATGGTTTAACTCCTTTGATAAACAATAACTATATATTTTTGGATTTGCCTTATTATACCAATGTCGGCGATATACTCATCTGGCAGGGAACATTGGATTATCTGGAGACTTTACCGTATAAATGCCTTTATTCATCGTCGATAGAGAATTATAAGAAACCCGAAATCGACAAAGATGTGATTATTCTTTTAATCGGTGGCGGTAATTTCAGCGACCTTTGGTATAGGCATCAGGTTTTCCGCAAAAAAATTATAGGAGAATTTCCGGATAATAAAATCATCATTTTGCCCCAAAGCATTTATTTTAAAGATGAAGAAATACTAAAAAATGATGCTGCAGTTTTTTCGCAGCATAAAAACCTGACTATTTGTTTAAGAGATCAATCTTCTTTGGAAATCGCCAATGCTTATTTTCCTAATTCTGTAAATGTTTTGTTGCCAGATATGGCTTTTTGCATGAATATGAAAAAATGGCAAAAAGCGATCAAGCCAACAGAAAATAGGATTTTATTTTTAAACAGGAACGATATGGAAAAAAATCAGAATTTGACTTACGATATTGTTCCTCATGAGGCCGAATGGCATGATTGGTCGACAATGGAAAAAACAACGTCCGGATTCAGATGGTTTTGCCGGTTCAGAGGCGTTCTCCATAGAGTTGACCGTTCTTTCCATACCAATTTGAATAATTATGTTTCCGATATTGCTTACAAAAAGATTTTGCGTACAAGCTATATAAAAAAAGGAATTGGCTTCCTGTCGCAATATTCATATATCTATACAACGCGGTTACATGCCGCAATATTGGCTGTTTTACTGAATAAGAAATTTACATTCTTTGATAATTCGTACGGGAAAAACAGTGGTTTTTACGATACGTGGCTTCGAGATGTCGATTCCATACATTTTATAAGGGAAGATAAATGATAAAAGTATCCATTATTATTCCTGTTTACAATGTATCGGCCTATATAGAGCGGTGTATTGGTTCAGTAATGGTACAAACTTATCCCGATTTAGAATGTATTATTGTTGATGATTGTTCGCCCGATAACAGTATCGAACTGGCAAAACGAAAGTTGGCGTCATATACCGGTAATGTCGATTTTCGGATTCTTCACCATGAAAAAAACAGGGGATTATCGGCGGCACGCAATACAGGAACTTCGGATGCCAAAGGAGATTATGTCTATTATTTCGATAGTGATGATGAAATTATACCGTATTGCATAGAAGAATTGGTTGCATTAGCCGAAAAGTACCCAGACGTAGAAATAGTGCAAGGGAATACGCGAACTGTTCCCGAACCGGAAAAAGAATCCGATTGGCGAAATATTCTTTATAAGAATTTTCCGGAGTACGTTGATGACAACCAATGGGTAAAAAAACATTTTTTTTGTAAAAATTCTAAGCATATCCCGGTTAATGCGTGGAATAAACTAATCAAATATTCATTTATATCGGAAAATAACCTTTCTTTCAAAGAAGGATTAATCCATGAAGATGAATTATGGATGTTTTATGTAACGCAAAAATTGACATCCATTGCATTTACCGCAAAATATCTCTATATACATCATATTACTCCCGGCTCTATCATTACATCCGGTTCTGATTACAGATATTTATATCATCATTGTATTATCGTTTCTGAAGTTTTTAAGCAAATAGAAACATTAACCGATGATGAAAGAAAGATGTATTATTGCATGACCATAAGAAATTTGCTGAAAATGAATTCTCAAACAAGAGAGTTATGGCCTATATTCCGTAAAAATATAAAAACGATTATACATTTTAGTTTTGCAAGGAGAAAAGTTATTGAGCATTTGAGTTTTTGCACATTGCAATTACCCGAAGTATTTTATTCCTCATCCATAGGAAAATTATATTTAAAGTTTTTAATAAGGTTGTTTTAATTGGAATGATGATAGAAGAATCCAGAACGAATATAGCGGTTGTTGTTGTTACATTCAATAGACCGCATTCATTGAACCGATTATTGTCTTCCATTGCGCAAGCCTATTATCCCATTAGTGATATTCCGTTAATCATCAGTATCGATTATCAGGATTCGGAAGCGCATAATGAAGTAGTTAAGATTGCAGAAGAATTTGAATGGAAATATGGAGAGAAAAGAGTTATTGAACACAAAGAAAATTTGGGGCTACGAAAACATATTCTTAGTTGTGGTTGCTTGACTGAAATTTATTCTGCTGTTATTGTTTTAGAAGATGATATTTATGTTTCTCGGCAATATTATGATTATACTCAGCAAATGTTGGATGTATTTGTAGATGATGAACATATTGCCGGAATATCTTTATATTCTCATGCATGGAATGTAAATGCGAATAGACCATTTATGCCTGAACCATCAGGCTATGATGTTTTTTTGATGCAATTTGCCCAATCATGGGGGCAGTGTTGGAATGTGCGAATGTGGAATGGATTCTATAACTGGTACAAAGACAATGTCTCAATTGACTGGGATGATGTTCCTATATTTGTCAGGAATTGGCCAGCAACTTCATGGTTAAAATATCATATTTGTTATACGATTAAGGCCGACAAATATTTTGTTTATCCGTATTTTTCTTTATCAACAAATTTTAGTGATTTAGGTACACATCATAAAATTTGTAACACATCTTATCAAATAGTTTTGCAAAGTTCACCAATGCAATATCGTATCCCGCTATTTGATGTTGCGGTTAAATATGATGCTTTTTTTGAAAGATTTGGAATAGCTAATATTTTAGGGGTTAAAGAGGCCGATTTATGCGTTGACTTATATGGGTTGAAGAATGGTGATGGAAAAAGATATTTATTAACCACCAAAAATTTACCCTTCAAACTTCTCGAATTATATGGACTGCAACTTCGTCCACATGAATTAAATGTAATATATAAAATCATTGGCAATGATATTCATCTTTATGATACTGCAGAAAATTTGCCGCTAAAAACAAGAAATAAAAATAATATTAAATTTTTGATGTATGACTATAAAAACTATTCCATTCGAGATTTAATAAGATTAATCCTTTTTAGAATCATAAATCATAAGTTATGAGGATTGTTTGTAGGTATATATATAGGTATATTAAGTTATTATTATTTCGAATATCAAATCGAAACAAACATTGCATCATATCATACGGAGTAATCATTAATAATACCTTATTGGAAGGCTTTAATAAAATATATGCAAACACCAAAATTGAGAACACCAAAATAGGATTAGGATCATATATTTCCCGTGATTGTATTTTGAATAATGGGGAAATTGGCAGATATTGTTCCATAGCACCACATGTTGAATGTATTTATGGGCGACATCCGTTGTATCCAATGGTTTCTACACATCCCTGTTTCTTTTCATTAGGGAAACAGGCGGGATTTACACTTGTCATTGAGCAGCAATTTATTGAATCACGGTGTATTGAATCTTTCGGCGGGAAGCAAATTTCATTTAAAATAGGGAATGATGTGTGGATTGGTTATGGTGTAAAAATAATGCAAGGTATTACTATTGGGGATGGGGCTGTAATTGCAGCTGGTGCTTTGGTAACAAAAGATATCCCATGTTACGAAATATGGGGTGGCGTTCCGGCAAAAAAAATGAAAGATAGATTTTCTGAAGAGCAAAAGAATGCGCTACTAAAGATAAAATGGTGGAATTTCAGCATGTCCAAATTAAAGGATATTTCACCATTTTTCAAAGATGTAGACATCTTTTTGAAACATGAGGGATTTTAGATGAAATTATGTTCATATAGATGATTTATTTAAACAAAAAATATCTTGCTTTTATGGTTGGGTTGTTTTCATATACCCAAGTCAGGGTTTTAGGCACCTTCGCTATTAGCGAGTTCTTGATAATTATAATGACCATCTATCTACTTTTGAAGAATCCACGTCCATTTCAGGCAATGTTCCAAAACAAACGAATGATTATGCTTTTAGTACTTTGTTTTCTTTGGATATGTTCTACATTTTTTTCAGATCAAATCAATGATACGGATGTAATCGGCTCATTAAAAGGTGTGGGGGGGATTATTCCACTGTTTTTGTGTTTTATATTCTTTCATTGGTTACTTTATGATGATTTGTCATTCATGAATTTTTTCTTATGGGGAGTTGCCATTTCTTTTGTCATATCATTATTTATTTTTGTTCCTTCTGCCCTTCAAGATACGGTTGGAGATAGTGCTTTGACAGAAAACGAAAGTCTTTTTTCCAGATTAATTGCCGGCGGACTCGGAAGATTTGTCACAGCCTATTCTTTTTCTGGTTTTTCCCTACATCCTTTTGTGGTTATATTGCTTAGATTTGCTGTATCATTTTACTCTTTACTCCAAGGTTCTCGAAGTGCTTTTTTGTTGGGAGTCATTGGTTGTCTGGTACTTTTGTATTTTGTAAAATATGTAAAAAAGGAGTTTCTTCCACAGTTGGTACGCTATAAAATAAAAAGGATGCTTCCTTTATTTTTAGTACTTATTGTTGTTGGAGGAATAACAGCAAAAAATATATATGAATATGCCGCAATAAATGGTTATATGGGCGAAGCCAACAAAATGAAATATGAAAGACAATCCAGTTCAAAGTTAGGTCTCTTATCGGGCAGGGGTGAATTTGTTGCCGCATCGCTTGCTATTTCCGACGCTCCATGGTTAGGGCACGGCTCTTATGCTATAGACGAAGAAGGATACGGATTAGAGGCAGCTGAATTAACAGGAGACAATGTTGATTTGGCATATGAAAAAGATGGTGAAAGGTATATCCCAACTCATTCGCATTTTACAGGCGCATGGGTGCAAAGTGGTATTTTTGGCGCTTTATTTTGGCTATATGCACTATATTTGACCATAATCTTTTTATTGAAATATTCTTATACATACCCTAAATATCTAGGATATGTTTTACCAATGTCATTTAGTATAATTTGGACCATCATGTTTTCACCTTTCCAGAACAGGGTAGGCCATGGAGCTTTTTTTGCATTTATCATTATTGTGATGAAACAAATTGATTTCTTTGATAAAAGAAGAAAAAATATTGAATAATAGATCATTGAAAAACTATATTAAAGTGAATAAAATGAATGTACCTAAAATTATATCTGAAATCGGCTGCAATCATAAGGGAGATTTAGCCATCGCGAAAGAAATGATTGTCTCTGCAGCAACATACTGCAAAGTGGATGTAGTTAAATTTCAAAAAAGGAATAATAAAGAACTCCTTTCGGATAAAGAATATAGTAGCCCTCATCCCAATCCGGCAAATTCTTATGGAAATACATACGGAGAACATCGGGAATATTTGGAGTTAACCATAGATGAACATCGTCAACTACAATTATGGTGTAAAGAGTATGGCGTTGAATATTCATCATCAGTATGGGATTTATCATCGGCGAAAGAAATATGCACACTAGTTCCTTCATTGATAAAAGTACCTTCGGCATGTAACTTGAATAAGGAATTGTTAAGTTACCTATGTAATCACTTTGAAGGTGAAATACATTTATCTTTTGGAATGACAACAAAAGAAGAAGAAGATGAAATAGTTTCGTTCTTTGAATCGATGAGGAGGAATAAGGATCTTGTGATATACGCATGTACATCAGGTTATCCAGTCCCATTTGAAGATATTTGTTTGTTAGAGATAAATAGGATTAATAAAGAGTATGGAGCACGCGTAAAATCAATTGGGTTTTCAGGTCATCATTTAGGTATTGCTATTGATTCAGCCGCAGTTGCTTTAGGAGCAAAGTGGATTGAACGACATTTTACTTTAGACAGAACATGGAAAGGCACAGACCACGCTGCTTCCTTGGAGCCGGATGGAATGCGAAAACTGGTACGTGACTGTAGAGCTGTTGCAAAAGCATTAACATATAAAAATGCAGATATTCTGGATATCGAAATGCAACAAAGAAACAAGCTAAAGCAAAATCAAATCAAGTGGACACATTGAATTATAATTATTGGAAAAAGTGACAAAAGTTATTGCGTTTATCCCGGTTCGTGGAGGAAGTAAATCCATCCCTCTCAAAAATATCAAACCTTTTTGTGGAAAACCGTTGGTGTATTGGAATATATCGGCGCTTCAAGCAACCGCTATGGTTGATGAGATTGTTGTTGCTACCGATTCCAGTGATATTGAAAAAGTTGTTGAGTCTTTTCCATTTTCAAAAGTTTCCATATATCGTCGTTCTGCTGAAAATGCGAATGATACAGCCAGCACAGAAAGCGTAATGCTGGAATATATTCGCGATACGAATATTGCTTCTACCGATATTTTCATGTTAGTACAAGCAACGTCTCCATTAACAGAATCCAAACATTTTGAAGGAGCATTAAGTAAATATGATCAAGGGAAGAACGATTCATTGCTTTCCTGTGTAAAGAGCCGTCGCTTTTTCTGGAATATGGATGGGACATCAAATAATTACGATTATATGAATCGTCCTCGACGCCAGGATTTTCCCGGAATATTTATGGAAAATGGTGCTTTTTATATCAGTACAGTTCAAAATATATTGAAATCCGGTAACCGGTTGGGTGGAAAGATTGGTATATACGAAATGCCTGAATATACTAGTTTGGAAATAGATGAACCGGATGATTGGGATTTGCTTGAAATGTTAATGAAAAGACATATACTCTCTAAAAAAGATCAGAAAAAAAAGATTAAGCTATTTTTATCTGATGTTGATGGTGTCTTAACTGATGGTGGAATGTATTATTCAGAGTACGGTGATGAACTGAAGAAGTTTAATACGCGGGATGGTATGGCATTTCAATTACTTAAAGAAGCAGGTATAAAAACAGGATTGATTACTTCGGAAGAGACAAAAATAGTGGAACGACGCGCTAACAAGTTGAAAGTAGATTATTTATTCCAGGGTAGATATAAAGATGGGAAACTAAGCGTGGTAAAAGATATTTGCATTAAGGAAAAAATCAATATAGACGAAGTGGCTTATATTGGGGATGATATTAATTGTACTGATCTGTTAAGCGCAGTCGGGTTGTGCGCTTGTCCTAATGATGCTATCCCGGAAGTTAAGAAAATCCGAAATATCAAAATATTATCTGTAAAAGGCGGAGAAGGAGCTGTACGAGAATTTGTAGAATATATCCTGGCAAATGAAGTTTAGTATCGTCATTGCGAATTACAATTCAGGCAAACTTCTTGAAGAGGCTTTGCTTTCTGTCCTTAATCAGAATTTTAATGATTATGAATTAATAATGGTTGATGCGGGCAGTACAGACGAAAGTTTACAAACTGTTTTAAAATATCAGAATCGCTTTAGTTGGTGGTGTAGTGAGAAGGATGAGGGTCAAAGTGATGCATTTAATAAAGGTTTTTCGAATGCCAAAGGGGATTATTTTTTCTGGTTAAATGCTGACGATCTACTTTTACCAAATTCATTATCCAGTGCATTTCATTTTTTGGAATCGCATAAAGATTGTCTTTGGCTTACATTTAACCAAATTTTCATCAATAAAAATAGAGAAATTATTTTCGTCAATCATGGTCCCAAATGGATTAATTTTTTGATGCATAAGGTAGGCCCACAAGTGGATGCTGCAACTTCTATTTTTCATAGGAGCCTTTATGAACAGAGTCAAAAATTTGATACACGCTTTTATTATGCAATGGACATTGATTTATGGTTGCAATTTATGAATCTTGGATATAGATATTTAAGATTGAAAAAATATTTTTATGTATTTAGGATACACAGTGGCTCAAAAACTACTCCTGAGGGTTACAATAAAACCATTAAGAATGAAGAAAGAATATCTCAGGGAGAAATAATACGAGATAAAAATAATTATCACGTTGTTCCATTTTTTGTATTTATTAATAAAATATACAAATTATTTTCATGCAAGATATTCTCATGGATTAATTCATACAGGCTTAAAGGTATAACCATTGATGTCTTGAATAATAAAGTAACGAAATGAATAATGTTTTCCTTGTTACAAGGCCTATTCAATACATCAATGTCTTAAATTTGCCTGTTAAAATAGAAGGGGATATACTTTTACTTGTCAATAGTTTTGAAGGATGGAAAGACATTTGTGAATTAGCAGAAAATGACCATAAAAGATGGAAAAAAGTTGTCTGTTTGTCAACTCATAAGGAAGTAATCAGGTGGATTTTAAAAAATAGAAAAGATACTACGAATTTTTACACTTATTCTGACAATGGCATATCATGGCATGTTCTGTTTTTTGTTTTGAGGAAAATAAAATTCCATGTATATGAGGAAGGTTGGGCAACATATTCGCATTATCCGCGAAATCTTATCAAAATTGTATTGAGCCTTAACTTAAATGCAGGTACTTTTTTAGGTGGCTCCCGGTTTGTTAAATCTATTTATATTTATAATAGATGGTTGCACAAAGCACTATTCCCAGGCAATAGAAAAACATTAATCGAGTTTCGTAAACCAATGATACAATTTTTATTAGAAACTCCTTTTAGTGATAAATTTGTATATTCTGGTATCGATGAATTTAAAGGCAAGAATGTATTGTTGTATATAACTAACTGGAATTACAATATAATAATTGATCAGATATTATTGGAATATGATGATTTTATAAAAGTTATCAAACCCCATCCACGATATAAGAGGAATAATAGTAACGACAGTAAATTTGATCATATTATTGATGGGCAATATATTGCAGAGATCATTATTGCCCAATTAATATCCCATGCGAATAAACTAGTGATTGTACATGAATGTTCTACAGCCATGTTATATTTTGCTCATCAAAGTAACGTAATTGAAATAAATCTACGAGCCCAATTGTCCGATACAGAAGAATATATGCGGATAAGAAAGGCTATTGAAAACTCAAATCAGTCATGAAAGTATTACATACCATATCTGGCATGGGAGTTAAATGTGGGGGTACCAGTACCTGTACTTATGAGTTGGTAAAAGGTTTGATAGAACAAAAAGTTGATGCTGGTATACTATCTTTTATGCCCGCCGCGAATGACCGGTTAATCGGTAATGATATACCCATACACACTATTCCGATACCAAATAATACACGCGTCTTGTATTCCAAGGCATACAAAAAATTCTTGATTGATACTCAATATCAAGTTTTTCATACAAATGGATTATGGCAATATCCTGAATATATTACATCAAAAGTCGCACGAAAGAGAGATATACCATATCTAATCAGCCCGCATGGTATGTTATATCCACAAGCGATTAGAAAATCAGCCTTCTTGAAGAAGACGGTGTTTGGCATGTTTCTAAAAAACGATTTAAATAAAGCGACAGCTGTTCATGCCACTTGTATGGAGGAAATGAATTATTTGCGTTGTTTAGGAGTGAAATCACCCATTGCGGTTATTCCCAACCCTGTCCAAATAGAACAGGAAGATATGCAAATAACCTTACCAAAAGACAAGTTAAGGGTAGGTTATTTGGGACGGATTCATCCACGGAAAAATATTGAAAAACTCTTTTATGCCTGGGATAAACTTGGAAAGATTGTCGACGATTGTGAATTGGTGATCATTGGCGATGGGAATGAAAATTATCTTCATTTTTTAAAACAAGAAGTACAACGCTTAAACTTGAACAACGTGGTATTTACGGGGTTTTTATCAGGTGAAGAGAAGGACTCAGCACTTAAGTCACTATCTTATTTAGTCGTTCCCAGTGATTATGAAAATTTTGGTATGATAGTGCCCGAGGCTCTTGTCAAAGGAATTCCTGTAATTGCATCCAAAGGTACTCCATGGGAGGAGTTGAATATTCATTGTTGCGGCTGGTGGATAGAAAATGATATAGATACATTGGCTACAAATATCGAAACTGCCATTAGTACCACTGAAAACATGAGGCAGGAAATGGGACAAAACGGGAAAAGGTTGGTAATGGAAATTTATTCGATTGAGGTGGTTGCTAAAAAGATGAAAATGCTTTACGAATGGATATTAATTGGCGGTGATAGTCCCAAGTTTGTATATTACATTTAAGGGATTAATGTCAATGGCGATCTTTATGAGTTAAATGGTAAAAACAAGGTTTCTATGAAGGAGAGGGATTTAAAGGTTGATATTGCGAATTTTGAAAATTGGCTAAGTTGGAAAAATAAGTTAGGTCGATTCATTTGGAATATTACTTGCCTTTTATTGTTCAAACCATTTATTCCCAACTTTTTCAATCCATGGCGTATATTTCTTTTGCGTTGTTTTGGTGCAAAATTGCATTCCAAAGCTTGTGTTAATTCCAGTGTAATAATTTGGGCGCCTTGGAATCTTACTATGGAGGCATATGCCTGTTTGGGGCCTCGTGTCAAATGCTACAACACTGGTCATATTTATATCGGCCATTCAACGACCATATCGCAAAGTGCATATTTATGCCCAGGTTCTCACGATTTTGAAAATCCTAAATTTCCAATGGTGCCTTCGGATATGTATATTGATGACCAGGTATGGATTGCTACTGAAGCATTTATTGGTCCCAAAGTGCATATCGGTCAAGGCGCTGTTGTCGGAGCACGCGCCGCTGTATTCAAAGATGTGGAGCCTTGGACGGTAGTTGGTGGTAATCCTGCCAAGTTTATCAAAAAAAGAGAAATCAGAAATAATGGTTAATGATTTTTTGAATTTTGGATAGTTTAGATATCTCAGTCGTTATTCTTACCTACAACGAGGAAATCCATATCCGCCGCTGCATTGAAAATGCGCGGCGTTTTGCCAAACAAATATTTGTAGTTGATTCGTTTTCTACTGATGACACCATCGCTATAGCCAGGGAATTGGGGGTAGAGGTATACCGAAACAAATGGGAAAACAACCACGCCAAGCAATTCAACTGGGGGTTGGATCATTTGCCCATCCAAACAGAATGGGTGATGAAGTTGGATGCCGATGAATACTTAACGGATGAACTGATTGCAGAACTATATACCAAATTGCCTGCTTTGGATCAGGGTGTTACCGGCATCGTGCTGCCATTAAGGAGGGTTTTTATGAACCGGCACATGAAACGCGGTGTAGGGAAGATTTTGCTGCTCCGGTTATTCAAATACGGAGTCGGTAGGTGCGAGTCACGTTGGATGGACGAGCATATCAGTTTGAGCTCGGGGCGGCAAGTAATGTTTGAGCATGAGTTTGCTGATCATAACCTCAACCACTTGGGTTGGTGGACCGCCAAACACAACGGTTATTCTATCCGCGAAGCCATCGACCTGCTGGATGTGGAATTAGGCCTGCTGCCCCTTGCCGATACGGGCGTGATGGGCGAACAGGCATTGGCCAAACGCAAAAAGAAGTTGAAATATGCCAAGGCTCCTTTGTTTTGGCGGTCGTTTGCCTATTTCCTGTACCGTTATTTTGTGCGGCTGGGTTTCACCGAGGGGAAAACCGGTTTCCTGTGGCATTTCCTGCAAGGCTGGTGGTACCGTACGCTGGTGGACGCCAAAATATACGAGATCAAGAAAGCCTGCGGGAAGGATAAGGAGAAGATTAGGGGGTACATTAGGGAGAAATACGGGATCACGGTTTAAAGTTTCGGGTTTCGGGTTTCGAGTTTGAAGTTTGAAGTTTAAGGTTTGAAGTTTAAAGTTTAAGGTTATTCGTCACTAGTACCCCGTCACTTGTAACCATTAGTTCTTACGTTCTTACATGTCTTACCATCTTACGATCTTTTCTTCCGTCATTCGTCACTTGTAACTTTTTTAAACCGGCACTATATTTGTGCGTAAATCATCAAAATCAAAAACAATATGAAAACTGTAATAACCGCAAAAGAATTCAATACCGACCAGGAAAAGTATTTTGATTTGGCTGTAAACGAACAAGTATACATCGAAAGAGGGGATAATGTATTTATTGTCACAAAGGTAAAAGTACCAAAACGGAAATACAAAAAACCGGATGATGATTTACGCAAGGCTATCACTATGGATGAAGCCCGCGAAAGATTACACACCAATGTACATAAACTATTTGCAAATTAGTGAAAGTATTAGCCATACCGGCAGCT
>JAVBNI010000199.1:0-5556 GCA_031551645.1 Bacteroidales bacterium
CTAAAAATATGCTGTCCATGGAAGACCATCCCAACATGGTTCCTACGAAATAGCCGATGATGAGCATGGAAACGACTTCCACGGTTGCGGTAATCAGCGCCGTCCCGCCAACATTCATCAGTTTTTTAAAACTGAATTCCAACCCCAGCGCAAAGAGTAAAAACACGACGCCTATTTCGGCCCATGTATTGATACTTTCTGTATCGGTTACGGTTGGGAAAATGCTCACATAAGGCCCGGCCAGTATCCCGGCAACAATATAACCCAAGACCAAAGGCTGCTTCAGCCATTTGAAGATAAGTGTAATGACCCCTGCTGAAATTAAGATGAGGGCGAGGTCTTTTACCAAAACAGGTAAGTGCGGCATCGTTTTCTATGATTTTTATCTCGCAAAGTTACCATTTCTTGTATAGAAAAGAAATAGTAACTTTGTGTGAAATAATCAAGGTATGAAACATATAGAAAGCATTTCGGAAAGTAAGAATTATACAGCGGTAAATATCGGCAGTTTGGACGAGCTGAACGATTATTCCTTTATTCATCCTAAAACGGGACAGGAAGTTACAGGGAAGGTATTTGTCAAGGATTCGACCAAAGCTACGGGGACGGAAATTTCATTTACGACACTTCCACCCCGTACGGAATTACCTTATTTCCACTTTCATAACAAGGATGAGGAAACATATATCATTCTAAAAGGTTCCGGATATTACCAGGTGGATGATGATTGTTTCCCTATTACCGAAGGGAGTATTATTCGGGTTGCGCCTCAGGGTAAAAGGGGGCTGTGCAACACGTCGGACGTGCCGATGGTATACATCTGTGTCCAATCAAAGGAAAAATCTTTGGAGGAACACACGACTGAAGATGGCGGCCGTGTTGTTTGCGAACCTTTGTGGAGAAAATTATAAACCCGGATATGATATTCAGAAAAGCCTTACAGGCAGATACCGGGCGGATATGGCAGATTATACTGCAAGCCAAGGAACAAATGCGTTTGCGGGGTAGTGAACAATGGCAAAACGGATATCCTGCAGTTGAAAATATTACCGGTGATATCGGAAACGGGTATGGATATGTGCTTTGCCATGACGATGTTGTGATTGCATACGGCGCTGTTGTTTTCGACGGGGAACCGGCTTATGATGATATCAAAGGGAACTGGCTTACCAACCAACCTTATGTTGTGGTACATCGTTTGGCTGTTGCCAATGAAATGAAGAAACAGGGAATAGCTACCCTGTTCATGCAACAAGTGGAGGAACTAAGCCGCCGGAACAATGTATCCAGCTTTCGTGTGGATACCAATTTTGACAACCACTACATGCAAAAAGTATTGACAAAGTTAGGTTTCATCTATTGTGGCGAAATCATGTATGAGAATGATTTCCGCATGGCGTATGAGAAAATCCTGTGAGATTTACGTTTTCAGCATTTGTCTCTCTAAAATTAGCATGAAAATGCCGAACAGATATTTTCACCCAATGTCCAGAAATATTTTGGGTGATTTTGATCGGGATCTTGTGATACAATAAAAACACTAATTGATCACAACTACTGCGATCAATTAGTGTAATGTTTTAGCATTAATAGATGAAAATCTTTATTTTATCGCATCTTTATAAACGCCGGTTATCTCTCTTTCTGAATAGATATAGAGTACATTCCCAAGGGGATCAAGCACTGTAAAAGAACGGTCACCCCATTCATGGTCAGCAATTGCATCGGCGATTTTTATCCCTGCCTTGCACAATTTTTCATACTCCACATTTATATCTTCTACTTTGAGATTCAGTGTAGTTCCACCCTTGGACCAGTTGCCCTTATTCGTCTGTGGATCCATGAACGACAAGAAGATGGGTAAGCTGTTGCTCAATTGAACGGTAGCATACCACCCACAATCGAAAGTCAGTTTAGCATCAAACCATTTGATATAAAAATCCGTACATTCCCCAATCTTATTGGTATGGAAAGTTATTGATAAATCCTTGAAATTCATATATTTTATTTTTAATAATGATGGGACAAAGTTACCTTCATCAAAACAATCTATTTGTGTAAAAAAACGACATTTTTCCTATTACGAGTAATAATATGTCGGTGAATTTCCCGAAAGCATTTTAAATTCCCTGATAAGATGGGCATGGTCGTAGTATCCGCAGTCAATAGCTGTATCCAAGAGACTTTGATATGTTTGTAATCTTAATTGATGACGCGTATGATTGAATCTTACTATCCGACTAAAAGCTTTCGGTGAAATACCAATGGATGCTTTAAAACGACGCTCGAAATGTCGTTGACAAAGGCACACCTGTTCCAAAAGCTGCTTTACAGGCATTTTACCACATGTCTGGGTGATCAGGTGAACAGCAGGTATTACCTGTTGGTCGGTTAAATACAGCACCGTACGTTTTTCCAGCAAATAGTCGTTGATATATTGTAGTTGTTGCTGAGTCGTATCTATAGCTTGCAACTCTTCATGAAATCGATTGTCAAAAAACGTTTTGATAGAAAAAATATCCACATTTGAGTCTGTAAACTCATCGATAGGTACCCGGGTAAATGCTGTAATTCCACCGGGTTTAAATCTGATACCAATCATTTTATGCATCCCCGAAAAAGGGATTTCGATGTAAGCAGTCGTTGTGCCAACGATGTATGGTACGGACGCTTTCATATTTTGCGTATCGTATGCGCTGATGATAATATCCACACAACCATCAGGCAAAATTCGCATCAGTTCCTCGCCGGTAATAAAACCTTTCGAAACCCAATAAGTTTCAACAAGATCTTGGAGCATTATGTCAGGATGATATTCCCGGTACATGATTGGCATTAATGTCGATGCAAATATACATTTTTCGGATGTGATCCTAAACGCAATTATTGAAACATAACATAAAAACCAGCCTATTTGATATTGAAGAGAGTGGACTAAACAACAATTTCTTTTCTATCTTTTTGACCAAAGAGCAAATTTTTATGATGAATAAATCGATTTAACATCATTTTTGGCATTACATTTGCCGAGGAGAGATATTATTCTAAATAAAAAATCTTCATGATTACCTGTTTGATAGTTAGTTTTATTATTTTTAAAATATTGGGTAAAAAAAATCCTTTTAAGAGACAACAAGTAAAAGTACCAGTATGCGATAAGACTCCTCAAAAAACTATATAGATGTAATTTATGAAAATCAGGCTACTGATGTCCGATTTCTGACATGCTTGATTTACCGTTTTTAATCACAGAAATATACTTGTAATTATTTCCTTTGTAGCCGGGAAATAAATTTAACTGAATACGTCATTCCCTACTATATATATGACATTTCATATGTCAACTAAATTTTAATTTTACTTTAACTATTGATTATTACTTACTTACATCTATTTTTATTAATTTGTCAAATCGTTTGTCGATACATGCACTAAGGTCTGTTGTAACAAATTTTCCGTTATAGAACAGACTGAATATGGTTGCGGGTGTAGGTGCGCCTTGTGCCTGGTCCATCGTTTCCAATTTTATGATTTTCAAAGGAATATTTTTTGTTTGTGCGGTTTCTTTCAGAGAATTGTTGATGTAATATTCAGTAAACGGACAACGGTTGGTATAGTATACGACCAATCCTTTGCTATCGGGACATTTTCCGTTTTTTACAGATTCTTTGAATGATGGATTTTTGGCTTTCGGATTCAGTTTCATCGCTAAAAGACTGAATCCTGATGAAAGTTTCTCAATAGTGCCAAATCCCTGACGTAACAACCATTTGGTATCGCTCATGAAATGAAATTTGGTTGTTCCGACTACTGTCACCAAACCATCTTTACCTTGTTGTCTGGCATCATCTATTGTCGATTGCAATAAGGCTTTGGCGTATCCTTTTCCTTTATATTGTCCCGACACCCAGAAGCAATTTATCATCAAATAGTTCGGGGCATCCACAGGTATCCACGCTTTTTCGGCAGGAACATATTCGATGAAAATTTTTGCCCGTTCATCAAGCCGCCGGAAAACATAACTGTTATCAAACTCTTTTTTCAACCATTGTTTTTTCAGTTCATAGCCCTCGTTACATTTCTTGTCGGAAAAAGCACAACAAATATGTTCTTTGTCGATATTATCTTTTGTCAGGGTAATAAAATTTGCTTCCATAATTCAAAAAAATGATTGTTGTTGATATATTTCCGGTTGATAAAATCGCATCCGGGCATTAATACCCAATTTAGCTGATAATTCCTGGAATGTGTCTGTCAATATCCTGTAATTAGGACTGAAACACTCATATTGTTCACCAAAAGCAGATTGATATTTTTCTTTGAATCCCGGGAAATTTTTATCCAATGCTTTGTAGAAATATTCCCGCGAACCTTTGCGTAAGGTTACTCCAAACATGGGAATGATATATGACGCCCCAGAGTCTTTTGCCTGTTTTATAATTGTCGTAATGTTGTCCTTGGTATCATTAATGAATGGGAGTATCGGCATTAACGTAATTCCTGTATAAATTCCCTTATCTGCCAATAATTTCATAGCTTCGAATCTGCCAGATGTAGGTGGTGCGTAAGGTTCTATTCTCTGTGAAAGAAGATCATCCGCCGATGTGATGGTAAAACTAACAGCGGCGTATTTTTTTGATATTTCCTGCAAGATGTCCATATCCCGTTCTACCAAATTACTTTTGGTAATAATGTGAACTGGAAATTTCTTACTTGCGATTATTTGTAATGCCTGTCGTGTTAATTGTAATTCTTTTTCGATTGGCATGTATGGGTCGTTCATCGAACCAGTTCCTATGGTTACTTTGTTTTTCCGTTTGGAAGAGAGTTCTTTTACCAATAACTCTAAAGCATTCTTCTTCACTGAAATGGTTGAAATATCATTAATACCATAACATTCACTTCTTGTATCACAATATATACAGGCATGTTGGCAACCACGATACAGATTCATATTGTAAGTGATACCGAAAAATGGATCTTTATCTCTGAGTTTGGATAAAATACTTTTTGTCTCGATATATTGGATCATATCCTGATTAATCTTTGCCGATTATGCTTTTAACATCTTAATTGCAAAGGTACGGATTATCCCCGGATTGAATGTTGTCCGATCTTGCCAATTTGCATATGAATAGACTGTCAGGTGTATTTTTAATCAATAGTAAGAAATAAGCGATTAAGTATGCATCAAAAATTAGTTTGCATCACTTCAATAAGTGATACCCGGAGGATTAAGGATTTTTTACCATTATTAAATCAATGTCGTTTAGTTAAGCCCTCTTTATAATCTTTTGTAAGCCATCGCATAAGGCTTCTTAGACTTTTTGTTTCGCACCACAGTTCTTCCCGGACGGATAATTTCTCTTGTTTTTTGCACCACTTGATCAAAAGCTTGAATAGCCTTATGAAATCGGTCTTTCAAAAATACCCCGATCAAAATGTCTTGAGTCATAGCCAAAGCATGAGTGTGATTGATTTGCTGAGAGAGCTTTCGATTTTGATCCGCTTTATATTCTTCCCTGACCTTTTCTTCTATCGGGAAAGCGTAGATGG
>JAVBNI010000186.1:0-8523 GCA_031551645.1 Bacteroidales bacterium
CTTTGGCTATGACTCAAGACATTTTGATCGGGGTATTTTTGAAAGACCGATTTCATAAGGCTATTCAAGCTTTTGATCAAGTGGTGCAAAAAACAAGAGAAATTATCCGTCCGGGAAGAACTGTGGTGCGAAACAAAAAGCCTAAGGAGCCTTATGCGATGGCTTACAAAAGATTATAAAGAGGGCTTAACTAAACGACATTGATTGTCAATTACCTATTTACTGGTCACCAAATTTGTACTTTCCGACTTTTGGTAGTAATTTTGTATTTGTAGATTAAGATAAAAAATCAATTATGCCAGATAATAATAAAATTCTTAAAGTTACTCCCGATGTAAAATGGATTGGTGTTCTCGATCCTGGTTTACAGGTATTTGATATTGTAATGGAAACAAAATATGGTTCCACCTACAACGCATATTATATCAATGCCGATAAAAAAACACTTGTCGAAACGGTAAAGGATACACACACTGCAGAATACTTGGAGAAGGTGAAAACCGTATGTAACCCTGCAGAAATTGAATATGTCATCATGGATCATACCGAACCCGACCATGCAGGTAGTTTGTCGGCTTTGCTGGATATTGCTCCCAACGCGACGGTCATAGGTACAGGGCAGGCGTTGACCTATCTGAATGAAATCATGAATCGCCCGTTCAAATCCATTAAAGTGAAGGACGGCGACACGCTTGATCTTGGTAACAAAACCATTCAGTTTATAGGCGCACCCAATCTCCACTGGCCCGATACCATGTACAGTTACTTAGTAGAAGACAAGTTGCTGTTTACCTGTGATTCTTTTGGCGCCCATTACTGTTTTGCCCCCATTTTTGACGATCTGATTACCAACAAGGAACAATACGACGAAGCTTTCGTCCATTATTTTGATTGTATTCTGAAACCATATAGTAAGTTTATGGTGAAGGCGATAGAAAAAATCAGCTCGTTGGATATTGCTGCAATTTGTACCGGACACGGGCCTATTCTTCGTAGTACCTGGAAAGAAATCGTAGCTAAAAGCGACAAACTTTCAAAGGAGTATTTAGAAATTACAGAAGGTAAAAACAACCGGATACTGATCACTTATGTATCTGCATACGGATATACCCGTCAAATGGCCGATTGGATCAAAAAAGGTATCGAACAGGCTGGCAATTTCGAAATCGAATGCATGGATATCGAGTTTGTATTATTGGGCGATATCGAAGCTGCTATTACCAAATCGGATGCCTTGATTGTCGGATCGCCAACAATCAACC
Organism: Bacteroidales bacterium; assembly: GCA_031551645.1. GTDB lineage: Bacteria > Bacteroidota > Bacteroidia > Bacteroidales > UBA4181 > JAIRLS01. Next base: position 1,263 of record JAVBNI010000186.1, read on the forward strand.
AAAATACATTACTTCCTGTTTATAAGTTATTTGCAGCTATCAACCCGTTGCGCGACCGGGGAAAACCTGCAACAGCGTTCGGTTCTTACGGATGGAGCGGCGAGGCGGTGGATTTGATTGAAAACAACCTGTCCGGGCTGAAATTGAAGGTGACACAAAAGGCATACAAAAGCAGATTCCGTCCCGGCGACGAAAAGGCGCAACAACTCATCGAATTTGGTAATCAGTTTGCAGAACAAATGAAACAGGCATAATGCAATATGAATACTCAGAATAGCGTTGTCAATAAAAATTATATCGTTTTTGCAACGGCAAACAAGCACAAATTGGAAGAAGTGCAGGTGATGATGCCTGCCGAAGTGACTATCAGGAGTCTTGCCGACATAGGTTATACGGGTGATATTCCAGAAACCGGAACTACTTTGGAAGACAATGCACTCCAAAAAGCGCGGTTTGTACATCAACGTTATGCAATTCCATGTTTTGCCGACGATACCGGCCTCGAAGTGGAGGCCCTGGGAGGCGATCCCGGCGTATATTCGGCGCGCTATGCAGGCGTGGAAGGATCCCAGGAAACACGTGCTAAAGCCAATATGAACAAACTCCTACGCGAACTTGCAGGAAAAAACAATCGTAACGCTTGTTTTCGTACGGTCATTGCATATATTGATGCCAACGGCAAGGAGTATCTGTATGAAGGTATGATCAAAGGTTCCATCATTAGTGAACCGACAGGAGAGGAAGGTTTTGGTTACGATCCTATTTTTTTGCCCGACGGTTATGATATTACTTTTGCCCAAATGCCGCTTTGCGAAAAAAATCTGATCAGCCATAGAGCAAAAGCTTTCCAAAAATTTTCGGAAGCAATCTTGAAGTAATAGTTAAGATATTCTATCATAATAAATTGTTATTAAAACATCTGCATATTGTTCGATATTGGTGGCAGGTTATATACAACATGTCCGACACATGCTGTAAAATTTTCTTTAGTAAATTGAAAATAAAGCTGCTAATCCCGCAACTATTTCTCTTTATCTTATTCTTAATCGCCCCAAGTCAATTATCTTTTATTCATTGCCAAATACCTGTAGGTTCATGGCGAGACCATTTGTCATGGAATACTGCTGATGCTGTGGCTGTTGCCGGTAACAAAGTATATTGCAGCAATGGAGTAGGAGTGTGTATCTACGATATCGCAAGCCGGAACATGGACAAATTAACCAAGGTAAACGGACTGAGTGATGCCGGAGTTTCAGCGTTGCAATATGCAGCTTCCGTTAAAGCGATTGTTCTCGGTTATGCCAATGGAAACGTGGATGTGCTTTCCGGCAATGACATCTATAATATTCCGGATATCAAACGAAACAGTATATATGCCAACAAACGCATTAATCACATATATATATCGGGAGAATCGGCATATCTTTCATGCTCGTTCGGGATTGTGGTGGTCGATTTAAAATTAAGGCAGGTTCGCGACACTTATATCATCGGCGATAGTGGGAGTCCGGTCGAAGTTTTTGCATTGACGGAATTCGAGGGATTTTTTTATGCGGCGACAACCATTGGTATCAAAAAAGCAGACAGTAACAGCCGTGTTTTAACCGATTTTGCCTCATGGAAAAAGGTAGAAGATATCCCTGATGCAGGTCATGTTTTTACACAAATTGTATCGTCTGATAAATATCTGTACATCTGTGATTTATCAAATAAAATAACTACATACGACGGACAGTCATGGAAAAACTTACCATTGCCATTCGCTGTACAAGATATTCACCGTCTGACCATTTCCGGAGGACGGTTATTGGTCAGTACCTCTTCTGCTATATTTATATACGAAACCGATCGTAATTTGTTACAAAATACCATAAAATCATATAATGGCACCCCTGTTGATGCCCATGATGCTACCCTGGGCAGTGACGGATCGTATTGGATAGCCGACAACAGGCAGGGTTTAGTATATTACTCTTCTGCGAACGCAGTATCATATCATTTGCTTAATGGTCCTTCGTCCAATAATGCTGCGGCTTTTCGATTTAAATCCGACCGGTTGCTTGTAGCTTCCGGAGGACGGGGTGCAGATGATAAATCATTAAATATTCAGGGCGAAATTCACACTTTTTCTGGTAATCAATGGAGTAGCATCAGGCCGGAAGGTCTGTATGATTTTACCGATGTGGACATTTCGACTGATGCGTCCGACAGATATTATGTATCGTCGTGGGGTGGAGGAGTATATGTATTTGAAAATGGTACTCTGGCGGGACATTATACCCAGAATAACAGCACATTATTAGCTGATAATACATCCGTATATTGTGGCGGGTTGTTGATGGACGAAAATCATAAGTTATGGATAAGCAATAACCAGCATGCCAGTGTATTTTATAACAACCAATGGAAACTTGCCCCGTGGCAATCAGGGGCCGCCATGGGACGTTATACGCAGGATAATTACGGCCAGATATGGACGACACGCAGCAACAATGGTTTATGGGTGTTTGATAAGGCAGCGGTCGAGCAGGGGCAAACTGGCAGGACTATTGGTTTTGCTCCTTACAATTACACACAAACGACTCCGATTTACCGGAACAATCAAATTGCCAATACGCCCGACGGGATTATTTGGGTGGGAACATATCAAGGTCCTGTTTATTACAATAATCCGGCAAAAATTATAGACGGCGAGGGTACTAAAGGGTACCATCCCAACCGTACGGGGACAGACGAACCCAGCTATTTGTATGCCTTGCTCGGGTCGGAAAATGTGCTCTCAGTGGCTATCGACGGTGCGTACCGCAAATGGTTCGGAACGGAAACAGGTGGTGTTTTCCTCATAGCAGAAGACAATGTGAGCGAAGTACAACATTTCACAGTCGACAACAGTCCTTTGTTTTCCAATAAAATACACAATATTGCCATCAACGATAAAACCGGTGAGGTGTATTTTGCGACTGATTATGGTATTGTGGCGTATCGCGGAGACGCTGTCGCTAGTGGCGACAATTTTGGTAATGTATATGTATTTCCAAACCCGGTCAGGCCTGATTACCAAGGAGAAATAACTATTACGGGATTGATTAAGGATGCAGATGTGAAAATTACCGATGTAGCAGGTAATCTGGTATACCAGACGCGTACATTGGGTGGACAGGCTGTATGGAACGGTTGTAACCAGAAGGGCAGGAGAGTGGCTACCGGCGTTTATCTGGTCTTTTGTACCAATGATGATGGTTCCAAGACACATATCACCAAATTATTATTCATACGTTGATTGGGATATGTGAGTAAAATTGTTACCTTTAACGCCGGTAAATTACCACACATAAGACAATAGTGTCATTAATCTTTAATTTTTCTACAGATATGAACAAACAATTATCGCGGCGCCGTTTTATCGGCCTTACGGCGGCTACAGCCGGAGCTTTTACCGTTATACCGAGTTATGCCGTAAGCGGTCTCGGGCATGTCGCTCCCAGTGACAAACTCAACATTGCAGGTATTGGCGTGGGAGGCAAAGGTTCGGTCAACCTGAATAACATGAAGTCGGAAAACATGGTGGCTTTGTGTGATATTGACTGGAAATATGCCGAAAAATGTTTTAACAATTTTCCCAATGCCAAGAAGTATGTCGACTTTCGAAAAATGTTCGACGAAATAGGAAAAAGTATCGATGCGGTAATGATTGCCACGCCCGATCATACCCATGCTGTATGTGCGCTGGCTGCCATGCAGTTAGGTAAACATGTGTATGTGCAGAAACCTTTGACACACTCGGTATATGAGTCGCGGGTGTTGTTAGAAGCCTCGCGTCGATACAAGGTGGTAACACAAATGGGTAATGAAGGTCATAGCAATGCCGAAGTCAGCGAAGTATGTGAGTTGATCTGGAACGGTGCCATTGGCGAAATAAAAACTGTGGATGCCTGGACCAACCGTCCGATTTGGCCACAGGGTTTGACACGTCCTGAAGAAGGTATGTGGGTGCCCGAATATATCGATTGGGATCTGTTCATAGGTCCGGCTGCAATGCGTCCGTATCATCGGGCATATCATCCGTGGGATTGGCGTGGATGGTGGGATTTTGGAACCGGTGCGCTCGGCGATATGGCCTGCCATGTGCTTGATGTTGTGTTTGCCGCTTTGAAACTGGGTCATCCGGCATCAGTAGAGGCTTCTTCGACTGCTATCAATACCGAAAGTGCTCCGGTGGCATCTGCTATCCAATATGATTTTCCCGCCCGTCCGAAAGAAGGAAAAATCAGCATGCCCGCAGTGACTGTCAACTGGTACGATGGAGGGTTACATCCCCGCCGTCCTGAAGGATTGCCTGATGGAGTCGAATTGGGAGTGGGAAACAACGGGATAATCTTCTACGGAACAAAAGGCGCTTTGGTATGTGGTAATTACGGTGAAAAATACCGTCTGTTACCCGAAGATAAATTCAAAAACCTGAAAAAACCTGCCGAACAGATACGCCGGGTGACTACAAGCCACGAAATGGACTTTGTACGAGCTTGCAAGGAATCACCCCAAAACCGTGTGTTGCCGCTTTCGAATTTTGAATATTCGGGACCGCTCAACGAAATGGTTGTAATGGGTAACCTGGCAATCCGGTTGAAGAGCTTGAATAAGAAACTCATGTGGGATGGACCGAATATGCGTATCACGAACTTGACCGATAGTGACGAAATACGGGTAGCTAACGGTATTCCCAAACAAGAGCCTCGTCAGATAAAATTGAATGCCAAACAAGCAGCCGAAGAATATATACGCCATGCTTATCGGCAGGGGTGGTCTTTGGTGTAAATTGACAATTGAAAATTGAGAATTGACAATTGGCGCCTGTCCGTTCGGTCAGACGGACAAAGCGCAATAATTTTTGCGTATACCGTTGAATTTAAGACAACACCTGGCGGATTATAAATTTGCCAGGTGTTAAAGTTTTTGGTAATTTATATTATTGTAATTGGTAGAAAATAAGGAATATACAATTGGAAATAAATTGGAACATTTGGTTGAGAATCCAAAGTTCCTGACTATATCAGATCTCTCGGTTGGTTACCGGAAGCAACCCATTTTAAGCAGCTTGAATCTGTCGGCGGCTGAATGCGAACTGGTAGCGCTTGTCGGACGCAATGGTATAGGCAAAAGTACACTTATGCGTACCATTGCCCGCTTGCAACCTGCGATCTCAGGCAGGATACATATAGGCGGAAAGTCCCTTGCAGACTATTCGAGAAGTGAATTGGCGTGTTTGTTGAGTATTGTATCCACCGAATCGGTTGGAGTGTCGCATATGACGGTGAAGCAATTGGTTGCTTTGGGACGTTTTCCGTATACCAACTGGATAGGGCGATTGACCGGGGCAGATGTCGCCGCGGTGGAAGAAGCCATACAATTGGTAGGCATCACCCACCTGGTTGATAAAAATATGCATGAAATCAGCGACGGCGAACGTCAGCGGGCGATGATTGCCCGTACATTAGCGCAGGATACCAATATGATCCTTCTTGACGAACCTACCGCTTTTCTGGATATGCCCAACAAATACGAATTGATCCGCTTGTTACACCGCCTGACCCGTAAAAAACGGAAAACAATTATTTTTTCAACCCACGATCTGAATATCGCCATGCAGGAAGCGGATAAACTTTGGTTGATGGTAGACGACCGGGTATACGAAGGTGCACCGGAAGACCTGATACTGAGTGGACAACTTGTCCGCATTTTTGAAGGTTCCAAACTACAATTCGACGACAACAAGGGTGAATTTAACATTAAGCGTTCTGATGCACGGTCGATCAAACTTTTCGGTCATGGGAAAAATCTTTTCTGGACACGGAAAGCATTGGAGCGGATGGGATATGCAATTGATAATCAAGATTCTAATTTTTCGGATATTCATGTTATCGTTTCTGATACCCAACCTGTTTTCTGGACGGTAACACACCAGGGTACCAGCCAACGTTTTGACTCGATATATAATTTGTCACAAAATTTATTGATAAACAATTACTTATAAAGATACTTTTCGTAATAGGTTACTTTTTTGTTCCAATAATTTTGTTAAATTATGAGAAACATATATTTTTGTGCTCATTGTATTAATTTTTAACTCAAAAGATAAGGATGACCATGAAATCTTTCAAATTATGGAGTTTAGCAATAGTTCTGTTAAGTTTTACTGCAATTAGTTCAGCTCAAACCGTCCAGGAAGTGGTCGACACTCGGAATAAAGGCGCTGAATTGATGAGTGCAGGCAATTTGGATGGGGCTATTACAGAACTTGAAAAATGCGTTGATTTAGCTAAAAAAGTAGGGGCGGATGCCGATGAATACCGTTTGGTGGCTGAGGGAGCATTACCTGACTTGTATTTGAAAAAAGCTGGTGATGTAGTGGATAGCAAAGATTATCCGGCAGCATTAAAGGCTTTTGATGCAGCCATTGCGGCAGCCCAAAAGTATAATAATCCCGAGGTAAAGGAAAAGGCTGAAAAAACTCTTCCGATGGTACATTATGCAATGGGAGCTGCAGCATACCAGAAGAATGATTTTGATGCCGCTATAAAAAGTTTAGATCAGGCAACTATGCTTGATCCCGATTTTGTAAAGGCATATTTTATGGAAGGGGCCATTTATCAAAAACAAAATAATGAAGCTAAAATGGCTGAAAATTATAAGTTAGCCATTGCAAAAGGAGAAGGTTCCAATGAAGCGAAAAATGCAAAAAATGCATTACGGAATTATTATTTCAATGGTGGTATTACTGCCATGAAGGTCAAAAAATGGGATGATGCCATAGCATCGTTTACAAAAGCAGTTGACGCAGACGATACATATGCCGATGCTTATTATCGCATGTCTTCTTGTTACAATAACAAAAGTAGCTGGGACAACGCCATAACCAATGGCGAAAAGGCCTTGGAACTCAGAGCTGGAAGCGATAGTAAAGTGACCGACGGTATCTATTATGAGCTGGGTACTGCTTATGCCGGAAAAAAAGATAACGGTAAAGCATGCGAAAGCTTCAAGAAGGTCGTGAATGAACCTTACCTGAAAGGGGCAAAATACCAGATCGAAACAGCTTTGAAATGCAAATAAGCACATCGTAAAAAAATCGAGTAGGAGAAACGGGATTAATTCCCGTTTCGACCTCTCACACCACCCGGCATACCGTTCGGTACCAAGGCGGTTCCTTACTTACGATACAATTTTACGGTAACAGTCCATTAGAAAAGGATAGTTTGCCCGC
>JAVBNI010000068.1:0-15725 GCA_031551645.1 Bacteroidales bacterium
ATGAAACTGCCGGATAGAGAGCCCCCGGAGGCGTGTAACGTTCACGGCCTCCTGCATGAGAAAACTTCCGGCCGGATAAAACCGCGAAGTATCAGAGTTATTTGCCAATCGATCCCTGCGGCCGTGGTGTGCTAAAGCATCATCACATTGGCGTTGGTATTTATTGGACTTTTATTGCTTAAAACAAAGACAAAGCAAAATTCTTCATCGAAAGACAGGATGACAAGGTTTGCAGGATTTAGACCATCTTGTAAGTTTTGTACATGTTTCGTTTGCCTTATTTATATTGTCGATTTGACATTGACGAGTAGAAGACCTGTCAGGGTTCGGTATAACCTGACAGTGTCGGATGATGCTTGACATGATATTAAGGTAATCCTGTCAAATGAGTAAATTATTTTGTCTTCATTCCTTACCTTTTCATCATCGCAAGTGTATGAAAATATTCTACTATGCCATTCTTGCAGCCATGCTGTGTTGTTACCGTGCGGCAGCGCAAACAGACAGTCAAACCGTCGGGAAAAATATGGAGCAGACCAGCGCCGGGCTGGATCGTTTTTCGCGCAAGTGCGACAGGCGTACCCTGAAAGCCCAGCGCCGTATGGACCGATACGAGAAAAAGCTGGCCGACAAATCAGGTGATACCAAAATGAATATAGACACTGACAGGTCTAACGACCCTGTCAGGTCGGCAGGGACAGAAAAAGGACTGGGTAAGGAACCCATGCTGGACAGTCTGCGGACGGCCTATGGCTTTGCCGGTCAGGCAGGCATTGTCCCCGACGGGAAAGCCGCCGGAGCCACACAAAGCATCAGCCGGGCGCAACACCAACTGAACGCCACCCAGGAAGTGAAAACACAACTGCAGCAGCGTAAAGACAAATGGAAAGCCCGGGTGAAGGAACATCCCGAGTATGCCCGGACAGTGGGCAAGATGGAGAAGGAGAGTTATTACTACACGGCCCAGGTCAATGAGTACCGCAAGGCGTTGCGCGACCCATCGGCGCTGGACGATAAAGTGATGAGCGCCCTGCGCAAGGATCCGCGCTGGAACGAATACCTGGCCGCACTGCCGTCACCCCAACAGGACCCCGCTAAGATGCAACCCAAGGAATTGGTCAAGCAGATGATGCAGAGCCAGGCGGGTTCTATCGATCCCGATGCCCTGGCGCTGATCAAGGATGCGCAGAAGAAGGGCTCGGACGTGCTGGGCGCTATGTCGGGCGGGGAAGTGGGCAACATCGACAATGCCTCGCAGATCCCTTCGTTCACGCCCAACCCATACAAGACCAAATCATTTTGGGACCGTATCGACGTAGGTTTCGACCTGGAGTTCGACAACAAGACCTACTTCCTGCCTTCGTGCGGGGTGGCCGGGGTACAGGCGGCCTTCAACTTCAGCCAGCGGTTCAGTACCGGCATACTGGGCAACTACCGTTTCGGGATGGGAGAGATCAAACATATCCGGTTTTCGCATATAGGCTATGGCTATGGCGCTTTTGCCAACTACAGGATATGGAAGGGACTGGGCGCGCAGGCAGGCTTCGAACGCAACTACCGGGTAGCCATCGATACGGCGGAAGGGCAGCAGTTCGACAGCGGATGGACCTCCTCATTGCTGGCGGGGCTTACCTGGGAATACGGTATCGGGAAGAAGGCGAAGGGAACAGTAGGGGTGTTCTACGACATCCTGCACAACCGGCATACGCCTCAGACGAATGCACTGGTATGGAGGATGGGGTGGAAGCTTTGAAAATTAAGAATGAAGAATGAAGAGTTAAGAATGAGAGACAAAGTGGTGACGAGTGAAGAATTTTCAGTTATTCAACTTTCAACCTTTCAACTTTCAACCTTTCAACTTTCAACAAATTATCAATTTTCAATTATTTAAGTATGGAAACATTAAATTATGCTTTATTCGACAATCCGTTGACGAGCGACCCGACGGATTTTATGGCGGTGGTACAGAATCAGGACAGTATTGACCTGAACCGCCTGGTTGACGACATTGTAGCCGAAGGCACCGGGCTTACCCGCCCGCAGGCGTTGGCCTACAACGAAAAACTGTTTCAACTGATAGAACATTATGCCGGGATAGGCTGCCGGGTGAATCTCCCTGTGGCTTCCTTCCGGGCTTCTATCAAGGGCGTGTTCATCAACAAGGACGACAGTTTCGATCCTGCACGCCACTCGGTGGTGATCCATGTAACCCCGGGACCGCGTATCCGGGCAGTCGAGCGCACGGTGAAAACCGCCAAAGTGAAGGGAGCTTCGCCCATGCCCGATCCGCAGGATTTCACCGATGCCGCCACGGGCGAAAAGAACCGTACGGCCACGCCCGGCGGCATTGCAGCCCTAAAAGGTTTTTACCTCAGGTTCGACACCGAGGACCCGGATCAGGGATTGTTCTTCGTCCCGGCGGCCAATGCTGCAGCGGCGGTGCGGGTACAACAGTTTACCGCCATCAAGCCGTCGGAGCTGCATTTCCTGGTACCGCAGCTTGCAGCGGGTGAATACCGATTGGAGGTGAGGGCGACGATACGCGGAGGAAAAAATCTGCGTAGAGGAACCTTGGCCGATATCATTGAGGTAGCCTGATCATTTTTGTCGGGGCCGGACAACTATGCTTGCCCGACCCCGACAACTATGCTTGTCGATGGCAAACAACTATGGTTGTCGACACCCGACAAGCATGGTTGCACAATCTGTGGCGCGGTAGTGTTGGGATGTTTTACAACACCCTGTACGACCGGCATACCCCACAGACCGATGCCATGGTATGACAGACGGGATAGGAACTTTGAGAGTGAAGAGTGTAGAACTAAGAGAGAAGAGTGACATCAAAAATGTCATTGGTAGTAATCAATGCGATCATTCCATAATAAGTAATGTCAATCAAGGATTGGATGGATCTTATCTGCCTGCAAGGCAGAACCGGATTAAAATAAGAATCTTGCCTTACAGGCAAATAGATGGTTGTATTGTCTCTCCGGAGGTCAACGACCTCCGGTTATGAAAATATAGTTTTTCAAGCTATCTCTTTGCCTTAACTTTTGATTCGCATCAATAACAAATCAGACAATTCTATTTTATTCATTATAACACACCATTTATATGAAAAACCATTACAAAACCATATTAATTATTCTGGGTGCTTTGTTGTATCTGGCAATTGTCGAAGGGCAGACCGAAGAGAAAAGCCGCCCTGTGCTGGTACCTCCTTCTCCTAACGCCTCTTCGTTGGGAATATTTGGGGAAGTGCCTGTTAGCATATACACCGGGGTGCCTAACATTACCATCCCCCTGTACGAAATCGTTTCAGGTCCCATGCGGATACCCATCAATCTTCAATACCATGCTTCGGGTATCAGGGTAGCGCAGGAAGCCAGTTGGGTAGGCCTGGGATGGGCATTGAATGCCGGTGGAGTCATCAGCCGTACCATACGCGGGTGGGATGATTTCAGGATCATGGGAGACGAGGTAACAGGATATATCACTGCACCAGAGTTGCCTCAACCGGATGCGAATAATGATATTGATGTTCCGAATACCGGAAGCTCGGAATTGCAAAGATATACGAATTACCGGGATAACTGGGAAGATCCGGAACCGGATATTTTTTTCTACAATTTCGGAAATTATTCGGGGAAGATGTTATTTCCAAAGAAAGAACAGATCAATCAGGCCTATCGACCCGTATTATTAGACCAGCAACCTCTTCAGGTGGAGTTTTTCCCCAATAATTTTACATGGCAGGTAAAAACGCCGGACGGATGTACCTATTATTTCGGAACCGGTGAAAATACAACTATTTATTCGGACCAGGGGTATAATTACAATGCCTCTACTATAGGAATGCCGCAAATCCTCAAAAACGAGAGGGATAAACAATCATCCGCTCTCACCAGCTGGCACCTGGACAGCATTCAAACGTCCTGGAATGATAAGATACGGTTTACTTACCGGAACCAGAGAGCCTTGGTAAGAAGCCATACAACGCTCTCCATACATAAAGGAATCATGGAAGATCTCGAACTTTTAGATCAATCAGGATTAGAAGCGACTTCCAGGTTGGAGCCGTTTGATCTATATTACCTGACCCAGTTCGCGGTAAACGAAGCATATCTTGAGAAGATTGAATTCAGGGGTGGTTCTGCACATTTTGTCACAAGGGACCGTTCCGATTTATTGGATACGGTTACAAACAAGGCACAACAATTAAGCCGATTTTATGTGCTGAATCAGCAACAGGACACTGTTTGTTCATATCGTTTTGTTACGGGCTACTTCGGAGGCACTACCAATAAGGAATATTCCCGCCTACGGTTGGATGCCATCAAGGGATTCAAGGGAGATAATTACACATTTGCTTATCATCGGCCTGATAGTGTCCCTTCCAAAAAATCTTTATCGGTAGATCACTGGGGTTATTACAATGGTAAAAGAAACTCAACCGTTCTCCCTGCCTTTTTAACAAGGAGAAATTATTATTCCGGAGCAAATCGCGATCCGGACGAAAAATATACCAAAATGCTTATCCTGAAAAATATTCAATATCCTACGGGTGGATATTCCGCATTCGACTTTGCTCTTAACCGCTATTCAAATGCCTACAAGACTCGTGAAAGAAAAGAGGTAAATGCAAATGGCGGACATTTAGCAAATGGTTCGCCTTATGGAGACGTCAAAGAATTCACTATAGAAAAAGGAATAACCAGATTAATATTTGATGTCGAATTTTATTTCAATCAACATATTGAGGAAATACGTATCAAATGCGGGACTGGTGAAAATGAAGACTTCATAGTTTATGCAGGCGATGTATCCCCTGCAAAGGTATACTGCAGCCTTGACCGGGCCATTCCCAATGGTTGGGAATCGGTCGATTCTTTTGAACATAAATTTCGTTGCGGCAGTATACAATGGGATAAGGAAATGCCCTACTTATTGGAAAGCAAAGATTTCAATGTTACGCCGGGTCGATACAGGTTAAAGGTAACTCCGAGTTGGTCAAGTACAAGTATTCGATCCAGTATCACATATTTTGAAGAAAAAGAGCTCAGTATGGGAGGAGGATTACGTGTTGAACAAATCACACAGCTTGATGGAGAAAAGATTTTCACTACCCGGTATAAATACACGGAGATGTTAAACGGTAAAGAAAGATCAACCGGAAAACTGATGTCAGAACCAAAATACATATATGATTTTGCCGTGCGTGAGATGATAGGTGTTATCATGGGCGGTTTTGTCGGTTACAGTATTTACAAGGGAAATTATGTCGCTTGTATGTCGGATGGAGTCATCCCGCTGGGAACTTCTGCACAGGGCTGTTTTGTGGGATACGACCAGGTGACCGAAATACAAAATTCCGAAACACAATATGGGAAAACAGTACATTATTTCCGCAATAAGGTGGAAACTACTACCAGCAACTGGTTTCCGGGACTACCCAACCGGATAGCCAACGACAACGGGTTTGTCGACAAGGTAGTGCATTATGATGCCAATCAACAAATGGCACAAAAAACAAAAACACATTATGACAAATCATCAGCCACTAAGCGAACAATCAAAGGATTAAAAGTATTTACATTCCCAATTGCCGGTTCGAATAATTGTCTTGTCAAATTCTACGACAATGTGTCCGAATGGTGGTATCCGACCATCGATTCGGTATACCATGTCTCCGGCAAGCTCAAATCGGCAACCAGCTTCAGTTATGGCGACTCGATACACAAGCAGGTGACCGAGGTTAGCACCATGGGTAGTGATAAAGTTTTGCGGAAAACCACCTATAAATATCCCTCCGAATACAATACCGCGCCATACACCACCATGCACAACCTCCACATATGGAACCCGGTGATCGAGAGCCAGGAATACAAGGGCGCCGTGGCGGGGGAAGGCCGGATGACCCGCTACAAGAACTTTGGCAACAACCTGCTGATGCCCGAACGTGAGATGATGAAAACAGGAAACAGCAATTGGAGCCTGGATATGAAATATATTTCGTATGACAGCTACGGTAACCCTGCCAGCATGACGGCCGACAGCACTGCAAACACCATCGTCCTCTGGGGGTATAATGGACAGCATCCTGTTGCAAAAGCAGTGTCGGGACACAACATCATCGCCTATACTTCATTTGAAGATGATGGTGCAGGTTGTGGCTGGACAGTACCGAGCCTGACGCGAAATACCACATATGCCCGTACGGGTAACAAATGTTATAACCTCAGTTCGGGTAATATCACCAAAACGGGCTTATCCAAGACGGTGCAATACATCATTTCTTATTGGACCCGTGCCACTGCGGCTATTAGCATATCCAATAAAAGTAACGAAAGTATAAAAAAGGGGAAAACGATCAATGGCTGGACTTACTACGAACACAGCTTTACCCCCACGACCGGTTCCATCGCCCTGAGCGGGAGCGGTAAGATCATCGACGAGTTACGCCTGTATCCTGCCGATGCCCTGATGACCACCTATACCTATAAACCATTGATCGGGGTGACATCCGAAACCGATCCCTCCGGGCGGATCATTTTTTACGAGTACGACAATGCCAACCGTCTGAAATTAGTCAGGGACGAGGACGGGAAGATACTCAAGGATTACCAGTATCAGTATAAACAGCAGTAAATGAAGAATTACGATAAACTGATTAAACGCATGATCATATGAAAACAATATACAATATCGCAATAAGAAACGTTTTTCTTTTTGTTGTATGCTTTACAACAAATATATTCGCCCAAACGATTAAAGATTTTCCGGGAAATATTGTTCCATTGGATACGGTACCTACGGTAAATGTTGTTCTGCCGGATACTGTTCCTGAAGCAAACGCCAGTTATCAGGCAAGTGCTTATGCGCCTCTTCTGGTTTATATCCAGGGATTTCCTTTCAGTAATAATGTAGTTGCGGGGACACACGATGTTTGTCCGGGAAAAGCACTAAACCTGATAGCATCCACACCCGGGTGGACGATGCCGCTAAATTATGAGTGGACGATTGACGGTAGCCTGGTTTCGACTCAACAATATCTTTCTATTCTTTCGCCACGTCACCTGAGTACCGTACGTATCGATGTTTCATACCACGATGATAACGGCTCAACTTATCGTGACTATGCATATGCGACAATCAATATCCTGCCAGCGCCTGAATCCATTAATCCGACCATCCAGGTTAGCAAAAATCCTATTTGCCAGGGTGATGCCGTTACCTTTACAGCCAGCCGGGGAACCGGTACAACCGTATACAATTATACCTGGTACATCAATGATCGTCTAGTGGATGGCCCCAGTGGGCGATATACCTATACCTTGTCGTCCCTGAACAATCAGGACAGGGTAAGGGTTGAAATGCAGGCCCCCGGAGTGTGTACCCAACCTGCAGTAAGTTCCAGCCCTGTTATCATGTCGGTCAATCCCGTAAAAACATTCACGGTTACCCTGTCCGGCAATACCTCCCTCTGCAACTGGAGTGATTTGAGATTAACAGCAACGCCAACTAATATCTCCAGTTCTGATATTTTACAGGTTAACTGGTATAATGCTACTACAAATTCGCAATTGTACGACAATACATCGGGTAATCCTCTGGTGTATATCCCTCAGAATTCTCCACCGGACCGGCGTGCTAAATTCAAATGTGAGATAAATGCGAAAAATTCACCGTCGGCATGTTTGACAAATATTACAGCATCGGATACATTGACGGTAAGACTTGTCAATTCATCCACCCCTTCCATTAAGATCAGGGCAGTGGGATTATGCGACTTTGAAGCCACCGGTGCAACTATCTGTGCCGGACGAGCTGTTACATTCGAGGCCACATCAAATGGGGGCTCATGTAATTGGTATTTGAACGGGGCGCCCAAAAGTACAGGTAATTCCTACACGGTATCTTCGCTGAACAGCGGAGACTATGTTTATGCCGAGCTCACATCGAATACAGCCTGCTTTTCGGGAAATAAATACAGATCAAATGTGATCACCATGAACGTAACGACTTCTGTAATCCCTACGGTATCCGTTTCCGCATCACCTCAGAAGATATGCAGTGGCGAAACAGCCACCTTTACTGCCCATCCTACAGGAGGAGGCTTATTACCCCGGTACACATGGAGAATAAATGGAGTACCCGTTCCCAATCAACCGACTACCAGCGACACATATTCCACTAATTCATTAAATAACCAAAACCAGGTCAGCGTTATTCTTACATCAAGCGAGACTTGCGCTACCGATTATTCGGTACTTTCCGACCCGTTCACCATGACTGTGGGTGCCACGATATTGTCTGAGGTCGCGCTTTCGTCTTCAGGGAACCATATATATCAGGGTGACATGGTTGCTTTCACCGCGTCGGCTACAGAGGAAGGACCATCCACGAGATATTACTGGAAGAAGAACGGACAAGATATCCCGGAAGCTTCCGGTAATATTTATTCTACTTCGAACCTGAACAATGGGGATGAGATCAGCGTTAATCTCGTGTCTGACGAAAGTTGTGTCTCTTCCATCAATTCAAACAGTCTTGTTATATCTATTTATCCACGGGCCAATTCCATGCAGAACCATATCCGCGAACGGATCATCCAGAAAGACGGGATCACTGGAGATTCACAAATTAGTTCCGCCAATGCTATGATCCATTATACTTATTATAATGACCTGGGCAAGCCTGGACAGACTGTAGCCGTGGGCGCTTCGTCCGACAAGAAAGATATTGTTACCCCCATCACCTACGATGCTGTCGGGCGGCAGGACAAACAATACTTGCCGTATGTAGCCAAAAACAGCAGCGGCAAATACCGGAACAACGCGGTTGATACGGTCATCACATTTTATTCCGGTCCTCCGGCTGGGGTTGCCAGTGATACCCGTCCCTGGAGCGAAACCGTCTTTGAGCCGTCACCGCTCAACCAGATGTCCCAACAATGGTTCCCCGGAAAAGTATGGTACGATAATAACAAATATCAGGATTTTATCTACCGTACCAATACTGCAAGCGACCAGGTACGCCTGTGGAATGCCACCGACTCACAGGTCTCTTCTTCCGGGTACTACAATACCGGTACGCTCTTTGTGACAGAAACCACAGACGAAGACAATCGCAGGATAACTGAATATACCGACTTGCTGGGACGTCTGGTATGCCAGGTACAGAAAGCCGACACAGACAATGCCATTACCGACTATGCCTATAACGATTCTGGGCAACTGGCTTACGTACTACCACCTGCCATTGACAAAACCATCAACCAGAACATCACGGTTACCGACAATCAGTTCCTGCAATATATCTATGCATACCGTTACGACGCACGAGAGCGGGTAAAACAGAAACATATTCCCGGAGCCGGATGGACGTATATCGTGTACAATCAACTCGACCTACCGGTGATGACACAGAATGCCGAGCAACGTACCCGTAGCGAATGGAGCTACACCAAGTATGACATCCATGGGAGGGTTATTATCTCCGGCTTGTATGATGCCGGCGAATTAATTGCATATGAAACCCTGTCACAGTACGTGTCCGATGCTGCCCAATGGGAAAGTCGCGGAACCGCCGACAACGGATATAGCCGTACGGCGTACCCTACCAACGCCACAAACAGTACTGCACTCACCGTCAATTATTATGATAATTATGATTTCGACAACAATGGTACGGGTGACTATACTTACACAGGCTCCGGTGTCGACAGCCGGATAAAAGGTTTTCTCACCGGCAGTAAGGTTAAGGTCATGGACAGTGAGGACTGGCTCGTAACGGCACTGTTCTACGACAACAAGGGCAGGATACTTCACAGCGAAAGTGATCATATCCTCGGCGGAAAGGACCAGATAACCAACCAGTATGACTTTACCAGCCGGCTGACAGAATCAACGCGTACATTGACCGGTACGCCAAATGTTAGTTTGTCGACCTCTTACGAATACGACCATGCCGGGCGATTGTTGAACGTAAAGCAAAATACAGGAAACGGCAATATAGTTGTTGCCGGCAACAATTACAACGAATTGGGACAACTCTCACAGACCATATTGCATGAAGGATTGGAAACCATTGGGTACAACTACAACATACGCGGATGGCTCAAGGAAATTAGCAGCGAATGGTTCAGGGAAAGGTTACACTATAATACCACTCTGACTGGTATGACCAACAATCTCCAGTGGGCCGGCAATATTGCTGCCTTCGAATGGCAGTCCAAAGCTGCCAGTACCGACTGGAATGCTTATACCTTCAAATACGACGACTTGAGTCGGTTAACATATGCCTATTACAAGCGGAAAGGAGAGAATGACAATGCTTATTCGACCAATGTATCCACTGCTAAAAGCAACTACTACAGCGAGGAATACACCTATAATGACCTGATGGGAAACATCAATAAGCTGAAACGCAGGGCGGGGAAACTACCTAATTCAAGTTCTGATTACTATTGGGATAACCTGGAATATTTCCATGAAGGTAACAGGGTGATCCGCATCAGGGATTATAGTAATGTCGCATTAGGCTTTGCAGATAAGTTAAGAACAAATAATGTTTATTATACTTACGATGCTGCCGGCCGGTTATTAAAGGATAAAAATCAACAGATCGATTACGTATACAACCATCTGCATTTGGTGAAAGAAATCACCAAGGGAACGGACAAGCTCGAATATACTTACGATGCTACAGGTCGCCGCCTGAAAAAGAAATTCGGTAACGTCCAGAGGTATTATCTGGATGGTATCGAGGTTTCGGGTGATACACTCCATGTCCATACTCCATACGGCCGCATGCGCAGGATCGGCGCAAACGATACCTGGAAATATGATTATTTCTTGAAAGATCACCTTGGTAATATAAGAGTAGTGCTCAACGCCGGGCAGGCAGGTACTTCTGTTTACACGGCTACCATGGAAGAAAATAAGGCCAGTGAGGAGAACCTCTATTTCAATAATCTGGACAATACCCGTGCCGATCGTCCGTACAACTATCCGGACAACAATCCAGTCAATGCCAAAATAGCCAAGGTGCCGGGTAAAAGCCGGGGACCCGCCATCACATTGAAGGTAATGGCAGGTGATACGGTCAGTATCAGCGCCAAGGCGTTTTACAACATTGATAAGACTCTACCCGGTGGGGGAATTGATATTGCCCCGGTGGTAGGTAGCGCCGTAGCCGCCATGAGCAATCCGGCGGGAATGGTAGCCGGTGAAACCGCCCAACTGGCTGCCGACCTTGGTGCTACCGCTAGTCAGTCAGGCATACTGGTATACGTGCCACGGGATGATGACTACATCGAAAAGATCGTACAGCCCAAATCCGGCATTAATTTTGTGGCCTACAACAATGAATTCGACATTGTGGCATCCAATACGGGAGTACAGATAGTGGACGATAAGATCAATACGATACAAACCCTTGCCACGGACAGGATGGTGATGCAGGAGGCAGGCTTCCTGGAAATCTTTGTGAACAACGAGGCCCAGATGCCCGTGTATTTCGACAACCTGATGGTTACCCAGACCAACAGCCCGGTTGTGGAAGTGAACGCCTACTATCCTTCAGGGACACTGAATCCGGCTTTAGGTACGCTTGCCTTGCCGGAAGAATACAATGCCTATAAGTACAATGCAAAAGAGTTGCAGAAAGAGTTCGTAAGCTGGCTAGATTACGGAGCAAGAATGTTGGAGCCAGCGGTCGGTAGATGGTGGGTGCCGGACCCGCTGGCAGAAAACCACTACAATATGAGTCCTTATCTTTATGCAGGTAATAATCCTATTTTGTTTATTGATCCTGATGGACAGGACTGGTATTCCTATGAAGAAGAAGATGAAAACGGCATAAAACAAACGAGATTTGTGTATTCAGAAGATTATCGTTCTCAAAAAGATTTAAAGAAGGCTGGAATTGATGGCAAATATTTGGGTATGACTTATAAAAATAGTGATACATATTTCAGTTTATTAGGAGAACAGTTCAACATAAAGAATGAAGACGGCAGTAACAATATTGTGGCCGAAGCCGTAGAGAATATTGACGTAACTCTCTTCAGATATTATGAATATGAAAATAGTGCTGACGGGGTTTACAATGCTGAACCTACCGAATTGCGCACAAGAGATATGAGTGTGTCAAGAGGTGTAAGCAGGAGTTATAAAACTGGAGCCAATTCATTTTATTTCTCTTATGGAGAAGGTCAGGTGAAATATAATATTGCCACTAATATGACTGGAGGGTATTTTGACTGGGGAAAAGGGGAAATGAAACCTCTAACAGGAGCTATGCAAAGTGAAGGTGAGGCAGTCAATACATTTGTTTGGAAAAAAGGGGGAACATGGGACTTTGTTAATTGGAGATTTAGCAGTGTAGGGTCATGGCAAAGTACCAAGCAAAGAGTTGAAAGATTATTTAAGAACAGATGAATTTGAGAACAATGAGAATATTTATGTTTTTTGCGTTATCAATTTCGTTGAATGCCTGCTCACATACAATAAGAAAGTATGGTATAGAAGACCGTGAAAATATGGATATGCTGATACGGCATTATATTTATGACCATTTTAGGCAACCTGAAAGTGTTGAGGATTTAATTAAATATGTAGAGAATGTTGATATTGATGAGTTTTATCGCCAACAATACCGTTTTTTGGTACGAAACAGACGTAAACTGTATATCACAAACAATGATTCAGTAACGATGTTGTTTTACAGGCGGTTAAACATTGCAGTTGAAACCTTTACCACCCCTTGTGATTTAGATGAAGAACGATCTGGATTACGTACAAGGAAACTTTTCTTTGATTTGGACGGATATTGTTTTTACTCTGAACCATTGTCTGAAGAAATTAGATATGTATATGCAATCGCTCAAAAGGATAGAGGTAATGTGAAATTTACAAATCCTTATATCGCTATCTTGGAATATACGCCTGAAAAGGGCTTAATAGATATTTGCACTGGAAAAGCATTTGATTTTAAAAACTCTGAACATTTGTCAGAAACCGGACAATTTTTAGAAAATTTCTGTAAACAAAACTCACTTTCAAGAGTAATTTTCCCGATAAACGTGGATAAATCATCACAGTGAAAGAATATTTGTAGCTAACATGTGAAGAGCCTGGCCGTTGTGCTGGGCTTTTTGCGTTTTATAAGTGCAGCAAGGTTATGTTTTTGTGCTACAAAAACCCTTACAACTCCCGTTGGTCAATAGATTAACGGGATATTTACTTCACATCCTGCAGCACATTAGACAGTGCATCCTTTAGTTTTTTCTTACCCACGAAAGCATCCAGCATCACATAAATCGTTTTCTTCTCATCCTCTGAAAGGGTCTCGATCAGGGCCACCTTCTCCATGATGGTACGGTCGTGCGAATTAATCTCCTGGAGCTCCTCCGTGGAAGCGAACAGCTCCGAGAGCGGCACCCCTATGGCCTTGGCGATCCTTTCCAGCGTACCCACCGAGGAAGCCTCCCCCGACCCCTCCAACGGAGGGGGAGACCGCCGCTAACGAAAGCCAGTACTTCGCCAACTTAGACGAAACGAGGGCAGACAAACCCTATAACTACCCGGACAACAACCCGCTCAACAAGAAGGTATCCAAAGTGCCGGGTAAGAGCAAAGGGCCCTCGATCATGCTCAGGGTGATGGCTGGCGATACAGTCAGCATCAGCGCCAAGGCGTTCTACAATATCGCCAAGACCCTGCCGGGACAAGGCGTGGATGTGATGCCTGTATTGGGTAGCGCCATCGCAGCTCTTGCCAGCGGCGGAACAGCGCCCCTGGGTGAAGCTTCGCAACTGGCGGCTGATCTCGGGACAACGGCCAGCCAGAGCGTAACATTGCTTCCTGCCTCCCCTCCTTTGGAGGGGCAGGGGGAGGCCGACCCTACCGCCGGCTTGAAATTTGTGCTGTACAACGCCGAATTTGAAGTAGTAGAAGACAATACCGGCACAAAAATTGTGGAAGATAAGATCAATACCATCCAGACCCTGGCCACCGACAAGATGGTGATGCAGGAGAATGGATTTCTGGAGGTGTTTGTGGACAACCAGGCGCAGACACCGGTGTTCTTTGACAACCTGATGGTTACCCACACCCCAAGCCGGGTGCTGGAGGTGAACAGTTATTACCCTTCGGGTTTGCTGATGTACGGCGCCGACATGACCTTCCAGGCAGCAGGCGATGAATACAATGGCTACAAGTACAATAGCAAGGAACTGCAAACGCAAATGAACCTGGGGTGGCTAGATTATGGGGCCAGGATGCTGGACGGGCCAAGGTGGTTTGTGCCGGATCCGCTGGCGGAGAAGTATTATAATATCAGCCCGTATGCTTATGTCGGAAATAACCCGATCAGATTTATTGATCCGGACGGAATGAAATTAGTATTATTCGAAAATGGACAATACATGACCACTGTAGATGATGGGAAGGATAAAGTAACGGGTTACAACCAATTGTCAAGAGTTAACGAGAATGGGGAAAAAGAATTTACAGGGGGTGGTCATTTTTCATTTAATGATCCGGAAATAGATTTGAAAGCTATAGAAAATAGAGTTATTAATAAAGTGGAATTTGTTTCGGATGAAACTGTGGAAAATCAAATTAATCGGAGTGGTGTGAAAGAACATAGGGGTTTTTTCAGTGGCTATTCATATGCAAACAAAAGTTCCCGGCATGGGATTATGGATTATGGACATCAAGGAGCTGATTATTATGGTGATTTGAATAAAAACACCTTTTATGTGAGAGAAAGCATTGCCTACAATATTGGAGATTATGGTAATTATCTATGGGGGAGAGGGATGGCCGAATTAGGAATTGATTTGGGTAATTCATTAATGGCAGCTCATGTTAATAATTTTGTAAATGGATACGTATTTAGAAAAGATAAAACAACGCTTTATGATTTTGGCAAAGGAACATATGGAAGCCCAAGTGCACTTGACTCTCCTGCAGATCAGAGAGCTATAGCAAAAGGATATATTAGTAGTCCAATTGGATTAAAGTCAGTAAAAAGTAAATTTGGTCTCATTAAAAGATTTATACCTTAAAAATGAAGAAAATACAATTCATATTAGTAATGACAATATTTTTTCTATCAGCCTGTAAAAAAGACACACCAAAAACTGTGGAGAAAATATATAAAAATAGGATAGATATTTTACAATCATTTGAAAATATATCTATAGACCAAAGAGGCGATCTAAAAGTTTTGACTTTCCATTGCGATAGTTTATCAAATACTTATGTCTTTGAAAAATCAAAGGAAAAACTAAATTTTATAAGGGATACTACTCAATTTGATATTTCAAAACTTTATAAATCGTATTTAGAAAAAGAAAATGCAATACCAGAATATCTGTTATATTATTTAACCAAACTGGATGAATATAACATTAAACTTGTTAGTTCAGAATTTTTGACTTTTGGCATCACCCTTAAATTATATTTAAGAAATGTTGAAGTGTTTTATGTGGCGGATACAAATAAGATAATAAATCCTAATTGGATCAAATATTTGAAAACAGCTCATAAGTTAGATGAGTATTGGTATTGGAAATCATACCTGTCCGAACAATCTCACTAATGTTTTATTTTTGAAACAATTCCATCTGATTGTCAGCGTTTTTTGCATCAAAACTCGAGAGAAAGCTGTTTTAAATTTTCTTTCGATCCAACCGAAGAAAACAAATCCGGTGG
>JAVBNI010000062.1:0-24373 GCA_031551645.1 Bacteroidales bacterium
AACCACAAATCCAATTCTTCTGATATGGCTGATAACATTAATGACTTGAGTGATGCTTTATCCATGATGAAAGGTATTAGGTTTATTATCAGCACAAAGATACAAATTGAGAAAAATATTGCAATTTGTCATGCACCCTCAGTAAATTTGTTTTTCGATAAAAATATTTATTTTTGTAAGCTCGTTTTTTCGCCACTTTAGCTCAGCGGTAGAGCAGCTCACTCGTAATGAGCAGGTCGTGGGTTCAAATCCCATGAGTGGCTCTTGAAAAAGCAATCGTTTTCCTGAGATGTTTTTCCGATCTTGGCAATTACAACTTGGCAAAGCGAAAAGCTTTTTGTGTGTTTCTGTTTTTATAAAGAAGTTACATGAGATATTATACTTATATTTTGTACAGCCCGAGCCGTTATCAATATTATATTGGACAAAGCCACGATTCTCCGGAATATGTTGCCTGTCAACACAATGATGGTTTGAAAGTCTCTACACGGAAAGGTGCACCATGGCAGTTGGTGTTTGTAAAACAATTTGATAACAGTTTTGAATCAAATATGTTATTGCGGAAACTTCAAACCATGAAAAGCCGCAAGTATTTAAGATATTATATCGATTTTCTCTTAGGGAAAAATTAACGCGATGTATCGCGTACATGGAAAGGATTGTGTCTTTTTCCCGACTTAAACCCTAAATCCCAAGATATGAAAACAATTATCCAGCTTTTTGATGATTGTGTTGCCAAATACAGTAATAATACTTTTTTGTGGGAAAAGAAAACCGACGTTTTTGAGCCTTTGACCTACTTGCAAACCAAAGAACAGGTGAATCGTTTGGCTGCTGGTTTGTTAAGTGTCGGACTGAAACCTGACGATAAGATTGCATTACTTTCGGAAGGAAGAAACGATTGGATTATAGGTGAATTAGCGATCCTACATACCGGGGCTGTTAATGTTCCGTTATCTATAAAATTGGAAGAACGAAGCGACTTGATTTTTCGCCTGCAACATTCCGAGTCGAAATACGTCATGGTGTCCGGTACACAATTGCCCAAAATACGGATAATTGCATCAGAATTGCCTTTGTTGCAAAAAATTATAGTCCTTGACGAGCAATCTGTTTACGAACCTAACGAAATATCGCTAACGGATGTATATCAGGCAGGCGATCAATTGTTGTCGGAAGATCCCGGGTGTGTGGAGGCTGTACGCCCGCAAATAAAAGGGAACAATTACGCCAATATCAGTTATACCTCTGGCACTACGGCCGATCCCAAAGGAATTATCCTGACGCACCGCAATTATACGGCCAACGTGGAACAAGCCATGTCATTGATCAAGATACCTTCTTCTTACAAGACATTAATTATATTGCCTCTTGATCATTGTTTTGCACATGTTGCCGGTTTCTACAGTTTCATGGCATACGGGGCCAGTGTCGCTACCGTGAAAGTAGGAAAAACCCCTCTGGAAACGCTGAAAAATATTCCTATTAATATCAAAGAAATAAAACCGAACATTCTGTTAAGTGTTCCATCGTTAGCCAAAAATTTCAGGAAGAATATCGAAGCGGGGATCAAAGCTAAAGGAGATTTCACATGGAAGCTATTCAACCATGCACTTAACATGGCCTATTCATACAACAAGGAAGGATTTAACAAAGGTGGCTGGACCCAGTGCTGGAAACGTCCATTGCTGGCGTTGTATGACAAGATGCTCTTTTCGAAAGTACGTGAAGTATTTGGTGGAGAACTCGACTTTTTCATCGGTGGCGGCGCTTTACTCGATATCAATATGCAGCGGTTCTACTATGCGTTGGGCATTCCAATGTTCCAGGGGTACGGTTTGTCGGAAGCCACACCTGTGATTTCTGCCAACACGCGGGACAAACATAAGCTGGGCTCTTCAGGTTCGTTAGTTAAACCTATGGATTTAAAAATTTGTGATGACAACGGCCAGGAATTACCTTTAGGAGAAAAGGGGGAAATTGTCATCCGCGGGGAAAATGTGATGGAAGGTTATTGGAAAAATCCCAAAGCGACAGCCGATACTGTCCGTGACGGATGGCTCTATACCGGCGACATGGGACATATGGATAAAGATGGTTTCCTGTATGTTACCGGACGATTTAAAAGCCTGTTAATCAGTAGCGATGGCGAAAAATATAGTCCTGAAGGTATCGAAGAAGAAATGGCAACCAATTCGCGTTACATCGATCAATTGATGCTCTATAATAATCAAAGTCCTTACACGATAGCACTGGTTGTTCCCAATAAGGAAGCATTGAAATCCTATGTGAAATCGCATAACCTGGAATGGAACTCACCCGAAGGAAAGGAAAAGGCGATTAACCTGGTACAACAAGAGATCAATGAGTATAAAAAAGATGGAACATATGCCGGTAAATTTCCCGATCGCTGGCTCCCGGCTGCCATTGGCATATTACCTGAAGCTTTCACAGAACAAAATCAATTGATGAACAGCACGTTGAAAATTGTCCGTGGTAAAATAACTGAACGTTATGCCGCTCGCATCGAATATCTGTATACTCCGGAAGGAAAAAATATTGTCAACGACAACAACATACAAGCATTAAATGGGTGATTGAATCCCATTAATATCAAACACTTTCCAGACTTTTCAAAATTAATATAGTAGCGAAAATATAAATATCCGAGGGTCTCACGACTTCTCGGATATTCTTTTGTGCAAAATTTATTAATCTCTAGCACAAAACCACATGATCTTACAAAATATGGTTATAGATCAAATCAATTATTACATGACATATAATCTATTATGGATATCGGATATTATGTCTAAAGATGCCTTACTACAATGACGACAACATATATCCTTTTAAGTATCAACCCACCTGACCAGACGGGCAGAAAAAGGCTGTTTCTAAGCGGAATTACAAATTCCGCTCAACGCTACTTGCCTGTATTACAGACAATAACATTTGGATGAATTTACAATTGGCTTCGCCGAGCTAAAGGTTCAGCCGCGATTTTCGACTTATTGAACAGCCTCTTATAGATTTTTTACACCCACCTAATCGGTTATTGTGTAAGAACAAACAGGATAAAGCTATTTTACTTCACCATTTTTGTCAACAAGATATGCTCTTGTGGTAAAACTACCGGGATATTGGGGGTTTTTGTATTTCATCTCTACGAAAAACGCCTTGTATCCGGTTTCCGGGAGAGCAACTTCGGCCGTTACTTTTGCTTTTTTCTTAGTTGCAAGCCTTGTCTTGTTCCATTCCGATTTACGGAAATCCTGCGTTGCTGATTCGGCAGTCCACAGGACAGTTTCCAACAAACCATCTTCCGTACCTTCTACATCCAGATTGGCAACACCTTTCTTAAACCCAATATCCCATTTGCATTGCGGATATGGTTCTTTATCAATTATCCGTTGAAAAAACATGTTGAGGGTTCCCAAAGCTTGCTTTTTGTCACCCAATGCGTGGCCGACATTGGGGACATAACACAATCGGTAGTCGCCAACCAACCCTGATTCATAAAAACGGAAAGCATCGATCGTCCAGAAATGGTCATTACCAGCCATAACGAGTAATTTAGGTACGGTAATGTTTTTCCGGTAAGCATACGGGTCAATCATACGAGTAATTGCCTCGCCCTGAGGGGTCGATTTTTTAACGGATATACCCAAATCAGTATATGCCTTTACTTCTTCATTCCGCTCACCAGCAAGCACTTCAGCCTGGCGATCAAGTTGCGTGGGCATATTGAGCATATCAATCACCATCGGGGCAATGGCTACTACACGAGGATCGCCAATAGCACCCATCATCCAGGAAACCCATCCGCGTTTGGAACCACCTGATACTACAAAACGCGAGACTTCTATATTCCGGCGTTTCTTGGTAAATTCCTGAACCAGATCCATCGCCTTCACGGCGCTTTTTACCATCGGGAACAATACCGGCCACGAATCATCTTTTTTATCAAGATACTGGTGTAACGAATATACCATCAATTCGCCTTCTTTAAGGCCGTTATAAAGCGGTTGGTTGGGATCTTGACGCAATACAGCCGTTATGCTGTTGTTTTCCATAGCTATCTGAGCCATTGCAACATTTTCGCCATCAGTTTTTTTGCGAAAATTGGGTTCACCGTTTTCCTTATTGTCGCCACCGGTTACCCAAAGCAATACACCATCGGATTTCACTTTGTTGGGAATAACGATCGCCAGTTCATGTTTCCAGGTGATTCCCTGCCATTTCTGTGAACGTAATTCAAAAAAATAAGCTTTTATATTTCTGAACGAGAGCGAGTCGCGCAATGTCCAGGAATAACTGTTATCGCCATTGTTCAGGTAGCGCTGCAAAGCGGTGGACGGATCATTTACGGGTTGGCAATAACCGGTCGACAGCAGGCAACTGAAAGCTATTACAAAAAAGACGGACAAAATCTGTTTCATATATGTATTTTAATATTGTTTATTGATACTTATTGTGTTTAATTTATTAAGATGCGAATGGTCATTTTTTAATTGTCAATTCATATTCCATTCCCTGGTCGGGTTTTACGTAAAGATTTTCTACCACAAAGCGAAGAACGACAGGCGTATCCTTTTTCTTTATCTTAACTCCCGTCATATAAACGGATTTAGGCGACAACAGAAGTTCGCGTTCGCATTCCAACGAAGGGTCGTCTTTCTTTTTCAGCAGGAAAGGTATCTGCGAATTGTTGCGTATCATGAAACTTACTCCATCAGTACCTTCTTTGGCAGCAACAACCTCAACCGATGCTTCGAACAAAGCTTTGAGATATTCTTCACGACCGATCAGGATATCACCATGATACACGACTGTCCGACCAGCCAGCAAAGCCTCGCGGATGGATTCTACGGATCGTTCCTTGGCAAACACCAGCGTCATCGGGCGGTGTTCCCCTTTACCGAAATCATAATAAAGACCTGTCGGGAGGTGTGAATCGGAGTTCCCAATCATGGTCAGGTTCTTTTCCAGGCACCATTGGTGTCCTTCGGGAAAATAGTCGCGGGTATTGACAATTTCTATACCTTGTAACAATCCTTGTTGCAACATCCGGGTATGTTCGTCGAACCACCGCGTCACGTCCGGCTGATGCCGCCACCAACCGGGATGATTCCAGAAGATGAAACCGCCTTGTTGCTTTGCTTCTTTACAGGCATCCATGAAGTCGGGTGTTTCCAACTTGTTGGCATCTTTAATAAAAATAGCGTTAATGTGACCGGGAGGCATGCCCCGCGAAATTTCAACTCCTTTTATCAGCAACAAGTTGAGCATATCGGCATATCCTTTGGCTTTTTTATAAGCGGTATTGTGATCGCCTACTACTTCTTTGTCTTTTTTCGGTTCCCCGTATATGTGGTCCGAAAGCGCAATAGCGTCCAAGCCTTCACTGACGGCTTCCAATACCCGCACATCGGGTGTTACGCTACCATCGGAATAGATGGTATGCATATGAAAATCGCATTTCAAAGTCTTGTATCCCGGAATGTCGGGAATTTCGACTTTGGTATACCGCACCTGCGCCGATAACGGTATAGCGAGACTTAGCAAGAAAAGAAAAACTGTTCTCATTATTTTTTTCTTTGTAATTCTAACAAGGGACGATAACCGATAAGAATAATTCCTTCTTTTTCCAGTAACTTTTTCAGTTCGGGACTGGTGAAAAACTGTAATTCCTTGATACGTTTGCCTGCCGAGTTGGTAATCGAACGGATCTCATCTCCTTCCGAGCTTGCATGAATAAAGATTTCCGTTACTCCGGGTTTGATGTTTTTGATATATTCTGTCCAAAACCCAACCACATCGTCTTTGTAACTTTTCATTTCTTCGTGAATGAAATAATCAGGGCATATTACTCCTTTTTCTTCACATTCCTTACGAAAACCAGGCGCTCCCATTGCGTCGAGCGAGGCTTGCGACGGCATACGTGCCGGCAAATTGAACTCTGCTGCCAGCTGAATGTATATTTTCATATACTCGGGCGAATACTGATAAGTACCCATATGTGAATCAATATGCGTGATGGGGATGCCACTGTTCAATGCTTTTTGTATTTGGGCGCGGCCTTCGATCAATGCTTCCTGTACATTGGATGCTCCATATACTTCGAGTACGTCGCGCCACATGTAACCTTCCCCGTCGTACAATCCGGGAACCTCGTTCCGGGAAGCAACTGTTCCCCAGCGATAGGTCTTCCACTCCGAAGTAAGGGTAAGGTGTACTCCAAAATCCTTTTCGGGATGTTTAACAGCATAATTGGCTATCTCGCTATACCACGGACATGGCGTCATAATGGTAGACGAACTGATAAATCCCCTCTCCTGACCTTCAATGGTTGCCGTATTGGCCGCATGGCACATGCCAGCGTCATCATTGTTGATAATAAGCAACCTGTCTGTCTTTTTGTAACCCAACCGTTCGGCAAGAGTTTTCTTCTGAGCCGAAAGGTTCCAGCAAACGGCAAAACATGCCAATAAAAGAAATAACTTTTTCATTTGTTTAATTTTTGAAATCAGATAATTATATTCAAATTCACCATGATCATTATTGCTCTTGGTATTGCTACTGATATTGAATAATGATAATGATCATGGTCATGGATAAAATTCTTAATAATTTATGAATGACTATTTTACAAATACCTGTTTTGCATCAGCCACATATGGCCGTGTTGTAACGGAATATTCGCCACCTTTTGGATCTTTATATACCAGTTCGATATAGAAAGCGCTGAATCCTTTTTTGGGATAGGCAAGCGTTTCCTTGACATCGCTTTTGTTTTTCACAACAATCTCTTTGTCCATCCAATATGAACCACGGAAGTCGCGGCTGTTTGATTCTGCTGTCCACAACATGGCACGCACTAATTGGTCAGCCGAGGCTTTGACGTCCAGCGTAATTTTCTTACCCTTTTCGGTTAGGTTCCATTCACATACTGGGTAAGTTTTCCTGTCGAGCGTTAATCCGAAGAAAGCGCTCAATGCCGCGGTAGCCTGTTTTCCATCGCCCAAGTTGTGACCTGCATTGGGAACATAATTCAAATAATTTTGCCCCGGGATCTCGTAAATGTAATGTTTCACGGCATCGATCGTCCAATACGGATCATTGGTGCCCATAAAAATCATCTTAGGCAGGGTCAGCCTGGTACGGTATGAATACGGATCGATCATTTGTGCGGCCGCACTTCCGAATTCACTGTTAATGGCCTGCGGAATTTCCAACCTTACATAATCTCCTATCTGGTCGCTGTATTCGCCATACATTTCTTTCTGATAGGTAAGGGTGGCAGGCATGTTGAGCATGTCGATCACCATTGGGGCAATGGCTACTACACGCGGATCTTGCGATGCAGCAGTGAGCCAAGTCGTCCAGCCTCGCTTGGAGCCTCCTGATACTACGAAACGGTTGATCGTGGCGCCTGCCTGTTGCTTTGAAAATTCCTGAACAACATCCATCGCCTTGCGGGCGCTTTTTACCATCGGGAATAACAAGGGCCATGAATAATCTTTATCCTTGCGGAATTGATCCAAAGTGTATGCAATCAGCGCATCTTCCGTCAATCCGCCGTATAGCGGTTGGTTGGGTACTTGCCGGAGAATTGCCGTAACAGCTTGATTTTTGGTTGCTATCGCCGATACGAATGCTAAATTACCGTCATCCGACGAAAAAAAGCTGGGCATTCCGTCTTTTACCGCTCCCCCGATAATATACAACAGGGACCCGTCATAGCTTATTTTCTCAGGCACGAACACAATCAATTCATGCTTCCACAATATTCCCTGCCATTTTTGCGATACGAGCAGGATGGAGTATGCTTTTGCTTTTCCAACAGTGTAACTGTTGCGAACTTCCCACGCATATGTGGGATCACCGTTGCTGATGTATGCATCAAGCGCCGTTGCCGGAGTAATGGCCTGTTGAGCATACGACGCCAGAAAAAACAAACTGGCTGTTAAAATAAAAAATATTCTTTTCATGGACATTTATGATAATATTTAATAGACTAAACTACTTTACAAACACTTGTTTCGAATCGGCGACATAAGTCCGGGTAGTGATGGAATATTCGCCGCCTTTCGGATCTTTATAGACCAACTGGATATAAAAAGCGCAAAATCCTTTTTTAGGATATTGGAGCGTTTCCTTGATATCTTTTTTACTCTTGGACACGATTTCCTTATCTATCCAATATGCTCCACGAAAATCACGTTTGTCCGACTCTGCATACCATAGTACGGTACGCGCCAGCTGATAATCGGATGAGGCCTTTACTTCCAGTGTTATTTTCTTGCCTTTCTCGGTCAGGTTCCATTCGCATGTCGGATAAGCCTTCCTGTCGAGTGTCAGTCCATAGAAAGAACTTAATGTCTCGAAATATTGTTTCTTATCGCCCAGACTGTGACCAACATTAGGAATATAACTCAGATAGTTTTGTCCCGGGATCTCGTAAATGTAATGTTTCACGGCATCGATCGTCCAGTACTCATCGTTGGTGCCCATAAAGATTATTTTGGGCAAAGTCAATCTGGTACGATACGAGTACGGGTCAATCATCTGCACGACCGCCTTTCCGAATTCGCTATTTACAGCTTGTGGTATGTCCAATTGTACATAATCCCCTATCTGGTCGCTGTATTCACCATACACCTCTTTCTGATAGGCTGTTGTCGCAGGCATGTTGAGCATGTCGATCACCCTTGGTGCAATGGCTACCACGCGCGGATCCTGCGATGCGGCAGTAAGCCATGTCGTCCATCCACGTTTGGAACCTCCTGTTACCACAAAACGGTTGACCATAGTATTTGCCTGTTGTTTTGAAAATTCCTGGACAACGTCCATCGCTTTACGGGCGCTTTTCACCATCGGGAACAATAGTGGCCAGGAATAATTCTTATCCTTGCGGAATTCGTTTAGCGTGTATGCAATCAACGCATCTTCCGTCAGGTCACCAAACAATGGCTGGTTGGGCACTTGCCGGATAATTGCCGTGATGCTTTGATTCCTGGTTGCTATCGCCGATACAAATGCTGAAGTTTCGTCATCCGGCTGCAAATAATTGGGATTTCCATCTTTTACCGATCCCCCGAAAATATACAACAGGGCGCCGTCATAGCTTATTTTCTCGGGTACGAACACGATCAACTCATGTTTCCACAATATTCCCTGCCACTTTTGCGATATGAGCAGGATGGAGTATGCTTTCGTTTTCCCAACGGTGTAACTGTCGTGAACTTCCCACGCATATGTGGGATCGCCGTTGCCGATGTATGCATCGAGCGCCGTTACCGGAGTAATAGCCTGCTGGGCATACGATGCCAGAAAAAATAAACTGGCAGTTAAAATAAAAAATATTCTTTTCATACGTTCAAATCTTATGATATTATTGATTTTCACAAATCTAATTCATCACGATTCATATTTATTGATATTATTCTTTTCTATTTGCCTTTTCTCTGCAATTCAAGTAAAGGACGATATCCAATAACGATGATTTTCTCATCTTCGATCAATTTTCTCAATTGAGGACTGCAAAAAAACTCCAACTCTTTGATCCGTTTGGGCGCTGTGCTTGAAAGCACACGTATTTCCTCGCTTTCGGAACTTGCATGTACATATATTTCTGTTACACCTGGTTTCAAATTTTTTATGTAATTGGTCCAGAACTCAACCAGATTCTCCGTTGTGTAATCTTTAAATTCTTCATAAATAAAATAGTCAGGAAAAACGAGGCCCTTTTTCTCGCATTCTTTCCGGAAATTTGGGGACCCTCCTTTTTCGAATGATGATTGTGACGCCATCCGCAAAGGCAAATTAAATTCTTCGGCAAGTTGGGCATATACTTTCAAGTATTCCAAATCGTTCTGGTAAGTTCCCATATGCGAATCGATATGCGTTATGGGTATCCCGCTATTAAGCGCTTTTTTAATCTGGGCACGTCCTTCCAGCAGGGCTTGCTGAGGAGTTGCTGCTGCATACACATCGCGAACACCTTTCCACATATATCCCTGTTTGTCGTACAATCCCGGAACTTCAGCCTGGGAAAGTAAGGGCGTCCAACGATATTTGGTCCATTCCGCCGTGAGGGTCAAATGCACTCCAAAATCTTTTTCGGGGTGCTGCACTGCATAAGCTTCAATTTCATTGTACCACGGACAGGGCGTCATGATGGTGGCCGTACTGATAAACCCCTGCTCCATCCCTTTGATGGTTGCTGTATTAGCGGCATGACACATTCCACTATCATCGTTGTTTACAATCAGTATCCTGTCTGTTTTTTTATATCCTAATCTTTCGGCTAAAGTTTTCGTTTGTGCCGAAACGATAACCCCACTAACTACTATAGCTATTACTAATAAAATAACATTTTTCATTTGTGTAAATTATTAAAAGTTAGATGAATCCTGTAAATTACCGCAGGTAAATGTCCATTTGATTCAATACGGTTAATTTACCGTCCGATTTTATTTATAGTAATGATATTTAATAAGTTATTATATGATTAACTACTTTACAAATACCTGTTTTGCATCAGCCACATATGGCCGCGTAGTAATGGAATATTCGCCACCTTTCGGATCTTTATATATCAGTTCGATATAGAAAGAGCTAAATCCTTTTTTAGGATAAGTAAGCGTTTCCTTGACATCGCTTTTGTTTTTCACAACAATCTCTTTGTCCATCCAATACGAACCACGGAAATCGCGGCTGTTTGACTCTGCTGTCCACAGCATAGCACGCACTAATTGATCAGCCGAAGCTTTGACTTCCAATGTAATTTTTTTACCCTTTTCAGTCAGGTTCCATTCGCATGTCGGATAAGCTTTCCTGTCGAGCGTCAGCCCAAAGAATGCACTTAACGTGCCAAATGCTTGTTTTTTGTCACCCAAGTCATGGCCAGCATTAGGAACATAACTCAGGTAGTTTTGACCGGGAATTTCATTGATATAAAACTTAACAGCATCTATTGTCCAATAGGGATCGTTGGTACCCATGAAAATCATCTTGGGCATGGTCAGCTTTGCACGGTATGAATACGGGTCAATCATTTGCGTAACAGCGCTTCCAAACTCGCTGTTAATGGCCTGCGGAATTTCCAACCGCACATAATCCTGTATCTGGTCACTGTACTCGCCATACATTTCTTTCTGATAAGTAAGGGTAGCGGGCATGTTAAGCATATCAATCACCATCGGGGCAATAGCTACCACACGCGGATCCTGCGATGCTCCGGTAAGCCATGTAGTCCAGCCACGTTTGGAAGCTCCCGATATGACAAACCGCTTGACATCAACATTTGCTTGTTTTTTCGAAAACTCCTGAATAACATCCATCGCTTTGCGGGCGCTTTTTACCATCGGGAATAACAAAGGCCACGAATAATCCTTACTCTTGCGGAATTCATCCAATGTATACGAGATCAGCGCATCTTCCGTCAATCCACCGTATAATGGTTGATTGGGCACTTGCCGTAACACTGCTGTGACCGCCTGGTTTTTCGCGGCTACCGTCGATACAAACATCGATGTGCCGTCATTGGTCGAGGACATTCTGGGCATTGCATCATTTACCGATCCTCCGGTAATAAACAGTAGGGCACCATCGTAGCTTACTTTTTCGGGGACAAACACAACCAATTCGTGTTTCCACAACATTCCCTGCCATTTTTGAGACAGGAGCAGAATGGAATACGCTTTGGTTTTTCCAACAGTGTAACTGTCGCGGACCTCCCACGCCCAAGTGGGATCGCCATTGTTCAGGTATGCATTGAGCGCCGTTGCCGGGGTAATGGCTTGCTGGGCATACGATACAATAAAAAACAAACTGGCAGCTAAAACAAAAAGAATTTTCTTCATAAAACAGATGTATTAAAATTGAAATTTAAAAATTGTGTGGTATTATTTGACTGTTATTAAAGCTGCATTACCTGCCGACAATGTCAAAGTGATGTTTCCACCACTTTTACTTTCGGTTACACCATCGATTGTCACATCAAAGTCGATTCCCCTCTTAAACGTAAGTTTGATGGAAGCATCATTTTTAATGACGCTGTTATTGACCACATAATAAGCCGGTTTTCCTAAATGATTGAAACACCCGACAAGACTGGGATCTCCTGAAACCGATGCCAGTACTTTATATTCGGTAATTAAATCTTTTGTGGGGAGATCGCCGTCTTGTATATTATAAGGCAAAAAACCCTTTTTAATGATACCTTTAAAAACCGAATTTATTAACACTTTACTTATTGCGTTCACTTGTTTGTTGGCCGTTTGCACATGGAAGTACATTGGTTGTTTTTCACCTGTCCTCGAAATCATGGCACCAACCTGGTCATTGGTACGTTGATCAAAATAGGTCCAATATGAGAAATATTGAATACCCTTGCATCCGTAACAAAGTGCAGTGTTTACCTGCCACAATATCTCAGGTAAGGTACAAATTCGCACATTATCTTGCCAACTGCAAGCCTGGATGAATACCCAAAATGGAATATTTGCTTGATTTGCTTTTTCTGCAATATAGGACATTTGTTTGAAATAACGCGAACTTATCCGTGGAAAAACTCCTGACATCGGATAATAATCATACGAAAGCACTTCCGGACGAATCTTTTCCAAATACAAATTTATATATTTTTCGTAATCGACACTTTCGTCCACTACGTTGCCACCAACAGCGCCATTGACCAATGTCGACTGAGATGCGTCTGACAACATATTGATGTAAAATAATTTGCCGGGAAAAATCGGATCAAATTGTTTTTTCAGGGCTTGTAGATTGTCATACATGGCAGTGCCAGGCTCATCACATATCTTAACACCTCCAAAAGCAGGATGTGACTTAATGTCATCATAATATGAAGCGTTTTCAATGGGAGTTTCATCATATACTAAATAAACCATCTTATTGGCTTCGAACAAATCTAAAGATTTATGAATCTCATCGAGATGATCAGACAAAGGTATGAAATGAAAATGCCCGTACATGGAATTGATCCCCGATTCGGCAAGGTTTTTTGTATGTTCGGCTGTGATGAATTTTTTATCTGGGCATACCCACGTAGCAATGGGCATTACATCCTCTCCCAGGAAACTATATGTATATTTGTAAACAGGTTCTATAGGGTCGTCAGCTTCGATAACCGATACCAGACTTTCTGCCGCATAAGCGCCGTCGACGGTGGTTGCGGTAATCGTTGTATTTCCTTCGGACACTGCAGTGATGAGGCCGTCTACAATGGTAGCAATGGATTCATCGCGACTCAACCAGATAATGTTTTTGTTACCGGCATTCTCCGGGGTAATTGTTGCAGTTAATAATCCGTTTTTACCAGCCTGTATTTCAATATTCGTTGGTTCAATTGAAATCCCGGTGACTGCAACAATAACGTCTTTCTTTTCTTCTTTGTCCTTGCAAGCAGATAAAATAAAGGTAAGGATAAAAAATAAAAAATACCTGTTCATTTCAAAAATTCTGGATGTTAACTATTTATTTTACAGTTATCAATGCGGCATTTCCGGCGCTTAATGAAATGGTCGCACTTTCGCCGCTCATACTTTCGGTAACACCGGAAATGGTTACATCAAATTTGATGTCACCTTTGAATTCCAACGATATCAATGCTTCGTTCTCGATACTGCTGTTCACAACATAATAAGCAGGCTTACCCTTATGGTTAAAACACCCCGTGAGGCAATTGCCGCCCGATACGGATTTCAACACCTTGTACCCGGTAAGCAGATCTTTGCCGGGAATCTCTCCCGGGTTGCTGTTTTTCGGGAAATCGCCTGTCTTTATGATCCCTTTAAAAACCGAATTCATCAACACTTCGCTGATTGCATTAACTTGCTTGTTGGCTGTTTGGACATGATAATACATCGATTGTTTTTCTCCTGTCGTGGAAATCATCGAACCAATCTTTTCGTCTGTCATTTCGCTCCACTCAAGGGGCGCCCAATAGGTAAAATATTGAATTCCCTTGCACCCGTAGCAAAGCGCGGTATTTACCTGCCACAAAACTTCCGGTAAGGTACATATCCTTGCACGCGGTGCCCAACTGCAGGATTGGATAAACACCCAGAATGGGATTTTTGCATTACGGGCTTTTTCGGCAATAAATGACATTTGTTTGAAATATCCGTTCTCAATATAGGGAAACGCGTATTTCATCGGGTAGAAATCGTAAGAAAGCACTTTGGGTTTCACCTTTTCAAGGTACAGGTCGATATACTTATTGTAATCAATGCTTTCGTCGACCACATCACCTCCTTGGGCGCCATTTACCAAAGACGATTGCGATACTTCGGGCATCATATTGATATAATACAATTTGTCCGGAAATAGCGGATCAAACTGCGCACCGAGACCGGCTAACTCATCAAAATGAATCGTACCCGGTTCATCTGAAACAAGGACGCCTCCGAATGATTTATAGTTGTTAACATCGCTGTAATATTCGAAATTGATTACCGGATTTATATCGCGGACGAGATAAACCAGCTTGTTCTTTTCGCATAAATCTAATGTGCGGATAACGGCATCGAGGTAAAAAGGCATTAATTCATAGAGTGCATATATCGAGTTCAGACCGGATTCCGCAATGTTTTTGAAATGCTGGTCTGTGATATAGTCTTGGTTTCCCAAAAATGAAATAGCCGAAGGAGGTGCAACCCATGCTCCGATAGGCATCACATCTTCGCCTAAAAAATCGTACGTGTATTTATAAACCGGTTCAATTGGTTCGTTCACATCAATCACCGAGACCAGAACTTCGGCTGCAAAACCGCCGTCAACTGTGATTGCGGTAATGGTGGTTTTACCTTCGGCAATTGCAGTTACAAGTCCCTCACTGACAACAGCTATTGCATCATCTGCGCTTTTCCAGACAACATTGGTATTGTCGGCATCAGTAGGAATAACCATGGCTGTCAACTGCTTGGTTTCGCCTGCCTGGATTGTAGCAGTATTTGTATCCATCGTTATACCGGTGACGGAAATGGTTTTATCCTTACAACCAACCATCATCAAAACAAATAATACTGGGATTAAAAATCGTCTCATTTGAATAGAATATTGGCTATTCGATTATTTTCAAAAATATTGTCACTCAACTTACTCATAATCACTAATTCGTAAAACACACCTCCTCTGTTTGCAAACAGGTAAATATGTAATATCGAATAAACAGGTTATACCCTGAATTGGAGAAAAAAGTTAATAACCATGTGTGCAAAATCTTTTTATAATTCTAATTTTCAGTGAAATAGTCATCAAAAACATGGTTATTAACTATTAATAACCATGTTTTGATGACTAAATTGCTTGTTTTTAGGTAATCGAATCTCTATTTCTGACATAGTTATTAAAAATAAACTCCAATTCAGGTTATACCTGTTCAAAAAACAACAGTAAAAAAAGACCAGACAGGTTTTACTCCTGTCCGGCCTTAAATGTTAACTACCACGGTTTTCCGGTATTTTGCAAAATCCACTGTTTTGAGTAATGATTGTCATTACTATTAGTAGTGGTATACTCGGTTCTTTCGAGCCGTGCTGTAGCTTCGTTATAGTTGGCTGAATTATTTCTCGACTCTTCCGAAGGATAAATAAACCGTACAGGTACTGCAGGGTTTACTGTGCCAACAGGATTCACAGGAAGATAGGGATAACCTGTACGCCTCCAGTCAAACCATGATTCGGGCAACAGGAACTGCGATATCCATTTTTGTTCGATTATCCTTGCCAACGTATTATTATATGCAGCACGCGGTTGCGCAATATAACTTGAATAGTTGGTTCCAACCTTATAATAATCCAATGATGCTTTTACTCCCGTCGTATAGAAAGATTCTGCGGAACCTCCGCCCGTATTCCATCCCCGGAATGCAGCCTCTGACTTGAGGAAACACACTTCCGTAAAAGTCATCAAATTAGCTTTTACCAAAGAATTGGTGTTCTGCTGATACATAGGCGTAAGATAGGAAGCTGACGGATTAGTTCCATCCCTCTGAGTTTCGGTAAGATTGAAAAAATATTCATCCTCGATGTTTGGTACAATTCCCACATACTTGGTTGTATCGTAGTACTTGCCAATCAAAATTGAGGCATTATCATGGATATAACGCTTATTACCCACTACAACATCTTCATCAGTGTAGGTATAAGGCGGATTTTCCACAACAAGCTGTATCTGGACAGGAGCTACCCAAAGTTCCAATCGTGGATCTTTCAATTCTTTCAAAGCATCTACCAGGGTTTTGCAAGGCTTCCGTTTATTAAATTCCGAACCATCCCTCCAGACCAATGGACCACCCGGCCAAGAGTCCCAACTATTAACGCCAGGATATGAGATACCACAAAGATCATCATTACTTTCCATGATGGGGTATAGTTGCGGGTCACTCATAATCTTTTCAAAACCCGATTTTGCCCAAGCCTGATCTTTCTCGCTGAGACGCATATAATAACGCAATGCCAATGAATTGGCCAATTTGCGCCATTTTAAGGCATTACCTCCAAAAGCAAGGTCATATGACTTTTCAGAATCAGTCATAACAGGCATTGTTTGAGACAAAACATTATTGGCCGAATCCAATACCAGGAAAATATTCTCCAACACTGTCTTTTGTTCGTCGAACTTGGGATAATATACCTTGTTGTTTCCTTTTAACGCCTCCGAATAAGGACAATCGCCCCACAAGTCGGTGATGTAACCAAACAGGAAGGCCTTCATGACCAATGCAACCCCTTGATAAAAGTTGTTGTCGCGCGCACGTGCATCACTGTACATCCTCTGGTTATTGCGGAGAATATCATAATAACCGGTCCAACCCGAAGCACTCCACTCGTATTTACAATCCGATCCGCCATTGATGTCTTTCTGGATATATTGTACACCGCCTGTAACCTTCAACCCTGAAAAATTATCAGCATGGTACAGCATTGCCGTTTTAGATAGAACAGTGGATAACAACAGGTAACTTTCAACCCGGGTTATTGCATTGGGGTCTTCATTCACTTCCGTCAGGTCCCTACACGAACCCAACAGGAAAACAAAGAACAATACAATGCTATATACTTTCGTTTTCATAAACTTATCGATTTATCATTAAAACTCAATATTTAACTTCGCACCAACCGAAATGGTCCATGGCATCAGGTTGAATTTTTCAAGCCCCTGCTGAAATACACCTTGGGTGGTATTGAATGCGCGTTCGGGATCTATCCCCACTTTATTGGCTGTCCACAACATGATATTCCGGCAAAAGACAGATACTCCCACCCGTTGGATATATATGGACTGCAACCACTGTTGCGGCAACTGGTAGGTAAGCGATATTTCCCGCAATTTGATGAACGAAGCGTCAAACATGTACAATTCGTCGAAACGGTACATTTCTCCTCCTGCTGCTGCCGAAATCATATACTTGGTAGTAGCCGGATCGCCCAGGTTTTCTATAAGTTCTCCTGTGGTGTCATCTTTATACACGCCGGGAATAAATGATCCGCATTGCGGAAAAACATCTTTCACCAGATTATAATAATTCATAGTTGGTTTGAGTACATCAAGACCACCACTTTCAGCATCGATACCCCCTACCCATTGGCCAAAATACTTGTCGGGATTGGCCTTGATTTGTGAAGGCAGGTCTTGGTTGCGGTCATAAGGTACTCCGCGGAAAGTTTCTTCCAAGCGCGCCCCATTATATCTTTTCTTGTAGGTTACTGAGAGAAACTCACCTCCGTGTCTCCAGTCGATCAATGCAGAGAGCGTAAACCTCTTGTAGGTTACATTAGTCGAAACACTCATCAGGAATTTGTGGTTAAAGTTACCGATTTTAATCATATCCTTATCTTCCTTACTATACGTGGGCATCATACCATAATAGTCATTCCCCCTTAAAAGCGGATATCCATAATAGGGCGAATCAGTATCAGTCACCTTGTCATATGCATATCCCCAGATGTCGCCTATATATTCCCCCACATAGGTG
Organism: Bacteroidales bacterium; assembly: GCA_031551645.1. Lineage (GTDB taxonomy): Bacteria > Bacteroidota > Bacteroidia > Bacteroidales > UBA4181 > JAIRLS01. The sequence goes on from JAVBNI010000062.1 coordinate 18,011, forward strand.
CGGGCAAAAGCGTCATCAGTAGAATAGAACGTGTAGAAATTCATATTATCTGTCAATTCTTTGATTTTCGTACGGTTACGGGTAAATGTGAAATCCAGATCCCATCTCAGATCTTTCATTTCTACCGGAACTGTATGCAGTTCTAATTCCCAGCCTTTGCTTTGCACCATCCCCGCATTGATTTTTTCGGAAGTATATCCCGATGAAGGGCCAAAATCCTGAATATTCAGAATCTGGTTTTTGTTATTGGTGATATAATAAGTAGCGCTTGCTCCTAAACGGTTATGATATAGTTGGACATCGGCCCCGAATTCTTTTGAAGTCGCAATTTCGGGTTTCAACCTCGGGTTTTTGATATCCGGAGGTAGATAAGCACGTTTTATTCCTCCCCAATCCGTATCGAACCCGAACGATTCATATAAACTGTAAGGATTAGTATCATTACCCACTTGGGCCAAACCTAAACGCAATTTTATCATATTTTTTGATGTCGGTATGCCCAGCGCCTCGTTAAGCAAGAAACTCAAGGATGCCGACGGGTAAAAATAACTCCGGTTATCTTCTGGTAAAGTACTCGACCAATCGTTACGCGCTGTCAAATCCAAATAAACCATATATTTATAACTCAAAGTCGCCATTCCATAGATGCTACGGATTATTTTTTCGCTATAACCATTTCCATATATTGAAGGACCACCATCAGCATTGCCGATAGTGTATAGGTCAGGTATAGTCAATTTGTCCGTTCTATTGACAATCGACCGGCCTTCGTAATGCATGATGTTTCCACCCACTGAAGCATTCAACCTGAAATCATTAAAGGATTTCTCATATGAAATGAGGAAATCAGCATTAGTTTCCATGTGATTCCGGTCTTCAATACCGAATCCGCCGTTTGCATTACCCGAATAACTCATGGGGATACGCGATTCCCTGCCTTCGTTATAGGTATCCATGGAGAATCGTCCCATAACTGACAATCCCGACATAATTTCCCAATCGAGCTTAACATTACCGAAAATACGATTACGCCGGAAACTATTAGTCATTTCATTAGCGATAAAATAAGGATTATCCATTTTACTCTTCACAACTCCGTCCTTATAAGCATAAGCTCGTTGTTCAATCCCTTTCAATCTCCAATAGTCTTGCAGATCGGTAACATTGATGTGAGGCGGTAGCATTTCCAATGCATACATAGCATTAGAACCTTGGTCTCCACCGGCTGGCCGGTTATCCGATTTAGTTTGCGCAATATTAACATTTGCCGAAACAATCAAGTTGTCCCTGATTTTATAAACTGGCGCAAGGTTGAATGTATTACGAGTCAGATCGGTATTAGGTACAACACCTGTGTTTTGCAGGTTGCCAAAGGATATACGGAAACTTCCCTTGTCATAATTACCAGTGACCCCGATGTTGTTGTCGATGGTGTAACCGGCTTTGCCCATAAAATCTTTCCATTTGTTCGGATACGAAACCAATGGGGTTTTCTGTTTGTTGGTATTCCATTGTGCATATTCGCGTCCGATATCCATCTGAGGCCCCAACCAAAGGTCGCCTCCCTCGTCAAGTATGCTACCAATCCCGGAAGTATATTTGTTTTGCGATGGCAGGAATTTTGATGGTTTATCAAATACAACACTTGAATTAATGCTGACACCAAGCCCTTTACGTTTAGTGTTTCCTGATTTCGTAGTTATCAATATGACACCATTCCCTGCCCGCGAACCATACAAAGCAGCAGCGCTGGGACCTTTCAGCACCGAAACACTCTCGACATCATCCGGATTCAGGTCATTGATAGCATTACCGTAGTCTACCGGCGCAGCGCCCAATGAGCTGATATTTCCCAATGAATTACTCACAGGAACACCGTCAATCACGAATAAAGGCTGGTTATCGCTACCTAAGGATTTCGCACCACGGATAACAATACTCACCGATGAACCCGGGTCTCCTCCCGTGTTTTGAATTTGTACACCCGACACTTTCCCCGAAAGGGCATTGATTACATTTTCTTGGGTCACACGGGTCAAACTCTCAGATTTCACTTCACCCACTGAATATCCCAAAGCCTTTTTTTCGCGCGTAATACCCAAAGCGGTCACCATTACTTCATCTAATGCCGTTACCGCTTCTAACAGTTGTACATTTATTTCAGTCTGATTACCAATCTCTATCTCTTTTGTCTCGTATCCCACAAACGAGAATACGAGCGTTCCGGAACCTTCCGGAACCTTGATGGCATATTTCCCATTAAAGTCGGTAACCACACCTATACTGGTTCCGGCAATGCGCACGTTCACTCCGGGCAACGGTTCACCCTGATCATCGCTGATCCACCCGGAAATTTGACGTTGCTGTGCCATGATTGGCTTTTGTTCAACTATAGGATCAGACTTATCGGAAAGCACAATAATCTTATCAACAACTTGATATGTAATATTTGTACCCTTAAGCACCTCTCTTAAAACATAATCAATATCCTCCTCCTTAGAGAGTTTTACATTATTTATTTTAACAGATTCGATACTTTTCTCATAAAAAAAGTGATAATCCGATTGTTCTTTGATCAGGGCGATGGCATCGCCCAGTACTGCATTTTCGAGTGTAAGCGATATTTTCGACAACCGGCTTGTTGCCTGTGCCGGGTTAGATACCGCCATTATGATAAATAGAATGGCTGATATTTTTACAGCCAATTGCTTTATTTCTTTGAAAAAATGATATTTTTTCCCCATATTTGATCGTTTTTTATAATACATAAAGTATTGCAGAACATAAAAGGGGAAGATATTACAGGTATCTTCCCCCGTTTTTTATTTTTTACGGATGCTTACAGTACTATCCTTGATATTCCATGTGATCCGTCCCGAAAATTCAAGCATTTGCAAAGCCGTTTCCACAGGATTTTTCCTATCGATGGTAACAGCATAGCGGTATGCCTTTATTTCGGGCGAAAGAATGCCAACCTTGATGCGATAAATCTTTTCCAATTCGCTGGCAATTTCTTCAAGCGATGCATCTTCAAATATATGTAACCCATAGCGCCACGCTGAGCGAACACCAGGCGTCACTTTTTCTACATTTATTCTCCCGGTGTTCAGGTTCAGTTCCGCAAGTTCTCCGGGAGACATGGTTAATTGTTGCCCCGATTTCAGACCTTCCAACACAATAGAACCTTCGTCCAGGGCTGCCCGTGCAAAATTTGCGTCACGATAAACCGACACATTAAAAGACGTACCTGTTACTTTTATGGTAAACGCATGGGTTTCCACGAAAAACGGCCGTGCCGCATCCGGTGTAACTTCAAAATAGGCCTCACCTACAAGTTGTACTTTTCTCTCACCTGCTGCGAAGCGTTCCGGATAAACCAGCACAGCCGTTTCGTTGAGCCATACATGCGTGCTATCGTCAAGTACCACCAGCTTTACGCCTTCACCTTCCGTCACTGAAATCGATACATATCCTCTTTCCTGTGAACCATTACCGGCATGACGGTTAAACCACCACAACGATACGGTCAATACGCACAGGACAGCAATCCCCGCAGCAGCATATCCTCCTGCCCGCCGGAAAAAACGATGATTTCTCCGCCTTCCTGCCTCAAAAGCATCCACTCGCCGATTCCATTTGTCGAGTTCGCTCCGTACCAGCAACGGAATGTCAAAACGGGTAGCTTTGCCGCTATTCCATATTTCTTCCAGTTCAAAGAGCTTCCGGCGGTTTTCCTCCGATTCGTTCAACCATTGTTTAACTGCCGAAAACTCTTCAGGTGTACATTCTCCCGTCACGTACCTGACCAGGATATGTTCATCGATAACAAGCATTATGTAAGGTTATGGAATATAATACTAATTATTGTTTTACTATTGAATAGACGTATGCTTGTTTCAAAATAAGCATCAGTGTCTGTCCTACGGTTTTGTTATCCTTGTCAATATTCAGTATAGCATTTGACATTGCATCATCAAATTCCGGAGCAGCTAACGATAATGTACCTTCTTTCAACTCCGTTATTTTCGCAGTACATGAACCCAACAGTTGCATACTAATTGTTAACGATTCGTCTCCATTATCAGCTTTAGCATACGACCAATTTGCAGGTACAGCTAATTCATAAGCTTCTTTATCAGCCCCCCCGGTTAAAACTTCAACTACTGCAGCAGGTATATTTAGCTTGTAGGTAGATGAATTATCATCCTGTACTTCAGATAAATGCATGGTCAAAGTGCCTACCTCCTGAGTTTTCCCCTGCATTGTAAGTGACAGTTTAGTAACCCAAGCTTCACCTTCTGCATTAGCCAAACCATCAGGATATGCCGGTTCCGGTTCTGCTTCTGTAATCGTTACGGTTACTTCTTTGGATCCTGTACCGCCACTTGCATTAGAAGCTTCCAACTTGATCTTATAGTCGCCTCCGGCAGCATATGTGACCGTTCCGGGATCTTTTGCTGAAGAATTTGCAGGGGTTCCGCCGGTAAACGTCCAGGTATAGGCATCGGCTCCCGTGGTTTTATTTGTGATAGTCACGGTCATTCCATCAACTGCAGTGGTGAAATCAACGGTAACCGGAGTTACTTCAGGATCATCGTCGTCACTACATGAAGGGATTACAAACGCGCCCACCAATAGAGCAATACATAAATATAAATATTTTTTTGTCTTTTTCATGATTAAAAGATTTTAATGAAACATAAATTTACTTGTTTGTTAGAGAAAAGTACTCTTACAAATAGGATAAGCAACTATGTCTCCTAAAATACTTAGTCCGTTTTTAACTTTTTTGATATTTTTTATTTTTTTCTTCAGTCAATATTTTAAGCCAGTCACAAAAATAAGCTAATAAACAACACCATACATTTTCATAGGTCATAAAAATATTTTGCTTGAACGTTTCAGCAACAACCTGTAGGCTATCCCTTCGTTCCAAATAGGAATAAAATAAGCCGGTGATTTGAAAAATATTCGCGTAAAATTTTTAAAGCTTTATACAAATGACTTTCGACCGTACGTTGTGAAATGCCCAACATCTCGCCGATTTCGCTGCTTTTCATATCCGACAGGTAACTCATTTCGAATACTTCGCGACATTTATCGGGTAACAAACCAATCCGCTCGGTGATCTTTTTGTTCAGATCGTTGGCTATCAAATTTTCAATAACCTCGTTGTTATCCGAGTCATAGTGCATATCAAGCTTTTTTGACTTTATGTCTAACTCGGCAGCATGACGATTTTTCACTTTGCCGTGTTTAATATGGTTGACACAAGCATTGTGTACAGCTTTGAACAGATAGGAATAAATAGTTCCGCTAAATTGGACCGATTCCCGTTTTTCCCAAAGATATAAAAAGACATCCTGTACAATATCCAGGGCAGCTTCATCATCGACAAACTTAGCAGCGTAGGCTGCTAACCGGGAAAAACTCATTTCGAACAATTCGGAAAAAGCCGACCTGTCCCCTTCTTTCAGGCGATCGAAGAATGCTATGTTATTATCTGCTAACAATTACCTTGTTTTGTAGGGTTGTTAAAAATCGGCACATTAATTTCACTTCACTTAATGCAAATATGACACATTATTCCGAAATAAAATACCAAAAAAAATAAAAAAATTAATCATTAACAAAGCAGTGTCCATAAGAAGCTAAAACGATTAAGCGCAGCCAAAGTTTAATACACATTCTTTGACAAATTCAAAATATTATCTGCTTTCAACATATGTTGTAACGATTTTAATATCAAAGCAATTACATAAAATCAGATATATATACCTAAAGATGTCTCGACTTCGCTTACAATGAGGTAGTTTGGAATATACATATCAATGTTGTTTACTTAAGGATTAAGTTGCGCTTACAGCACGCAGGTTGCTCTCGCCCGACCTTCCTTTCCCCCTTCTTCTATTGGGGTGAACGGCCATGTCGGCCGTAGGTTGACTGCGTCGCTCCCTTCGGGGGTGCGCAGCATGCGGAGTGGAGACATCTTTGGGTTGTTATCCTTTTGGGGCGTAATATCTGAATACCAAAACAAAATAATAGGGATTATATAGATTAGAATTTTTGGTCATGTATCTCAAACAATGTGGCTTAGACGAATCCAACGGATTTGATACATGACCGAATTTTTGATGTAATAAAAGTTATGCCGTAGACAGGATTTACAAGATAAATCGCCAAAGGCGATTAGGAAAAATCCTGTAAATTCTGTAAATCCTGTCTAAGGAACGCGAACAAAATAATTTTCCCAATTCAAGCAGATATTCGATAATTCAGTTCAGGTATCTTAGGATGTGGGCTTATGTTTTGATAATCAATTTCTTTCTTGTCAATTTTTTGCCCTGTTTGATAATATTTCAA
>JAVBNI010000072.1:0-5167 GCA_031551645.1 Bacteroidales bacterium
AACCACAAATCCAATTCTTCTGATATGGCTGATAACATTAATGACTTGAGTGATGCTTTATCCATGATGAAAGGTATTAGGTTTATTATCAGCACAAAGATACAAATTGAGAAAAATATTGCAATTTGTCATGCACCCTCAATCAATAACCTGAATTCTGATTTGCCTGAATTTAAAGTACAAATGACAGAGAAGATATAAAGCTGAATTCGAAAACAGTCTGAATATGAGATAAATAAAATATTTTAAACTACAAAAGGATGAGATTGTTTTATAAATATGAAGGTGAATTATTTTCCAAGCAATAGCGAATTCCAAATCGTAAGGAACTTTACCTCATTATGAATATAATTTTAATAAATTATCACTTTTTTGCATCAATTAGATAATTTTTATTGTAAAAAATCATTTTTATGTATCTTTTTTTATATTTTTCTTGTATAAAAAGATAAAAAATGAAATCTTTGTACCGAATTAATAATATTAAAAAGAATGACACATATGGATCCCAGAGTGGAAAAATTCATGGCAACTGTAAAGGCCAAAAATCCCGGAGAACCAGAATTTCATCAGGCAGTTCAGGAAGTTGTAGAAACCTTGATACCGTTTGTTGAGGAAAATCCGAAATACAAGCATGCCAAAATACTGGAACGGATGACCGAACCGGAACGTGTAATCATTTTCCGTATTCCTTGGATCAATGATAAAGGTGAATTGGAAATCAACCGGGGATACCGTATTCAGATGAATAGCGCCATTGGCCCTTATAAAGGCGGGTTACGTTTTCACCCGACAGTGAACCTGAGTATTCTCAAATTCCTGGCATTCGAACAGGTATTGAAAAACAGCCTCACCACACTTCCTATGGGTGGCGGTAAAGGTGGTTCGGATTTTGATCCCAAAGGTAAATCAGATAATGAAGTGATGCGTTTCTGCCAAAGTCTTATGACCGAACTGGCACGTCACATCAGTTCCGACTGTGATGTTCCTGCCGGCGATATCGGCGTTGGTGGCCGCGAAGTTGGTTACCTGTACGGACAATATAAACGTATCAAAAACGAATTTACAGGAGTACTCACAGGCAAGGGTATTGAATGGGGTGGTAGCCTGATTCGTCCCGAAGCAACCGGTTATGGAGCCGTCTATTTTGCCGAAGAGATGCTCAAAACTCGTGGCGATTCCATTAAAGGCAAAATCGTTGCTATCTCGGGATCAGGTAATGTTGCTCAATATGCTGTGGAAAAATGCATTCAGCTGGGAGCCAAGGTAGTTACTTTATCCGACTCCAATGGATCCATCTATGACCCGGCAGGTATAGACCGGGCAAAATTGAACTATGTCATGGAGTTGAAAAACGAAAAACGGGGACGTATTAAGGAGTATGCTGAAAAATACGGATGCGAATATATGGAAAACCAACGTCCTTGGTCTGTAAAATGTGATGTTGCCATGCCCAATGCCACCCAAAACGAAGTAGAAGCCAATGATGCAAAAATGTTGCTCGCCAATGACTGTATCTGCGTGTCGGAAGGAGCCAACATGCCATCAACACCTGAGGCTGTTGAGTTGTTCCAAAATGCTAAAATATTGTATGCTCCGGGCAAAGCATCCAATGCAGGCGGTGTAGCAACGTCGGGACTCGAAATGTCACAAAATTCGATGCGTTTTCCCTGGTCTCGCGAAGAGGTGGATGCTAAACTTCAAATCATCATGAAGAACATCCATGCTACTTGCGTAAAATTCGGTACCGATTCTTCCGGTTATGTTGACTATGTGAAGGGCGCCAATATCGGAGGGTTTGTAAAAGTCGCTAATGCTATGATGGCTCAGGGATATGTGTAATTGACACGTGTCATCAATTATAAATTAACAGGCAAATAATAATTAAATAGGGGTTGGGGGCCGGATCATATCCGGTCTTCAATTTTTCATTTAAAAATTGATCAATTATGACAAAAATAAGAACAGCCGTTGTTGGATACGGCAATATAGGAAAATACGCCGTCGAGGCCCTTCTTTCGGCTCCCGATATGGAACTGGCAGGTGTTGTCCGGCGTCAAAGTTCATTAGGTGAATTACCTGCCGAATTGACCAATATTCCTGTTGTTTCGGATGTTAAGGAATTGGGAAAAATACAAGTTGCACTCCTCTGCGGACCGACGCGCAGTATTCCTGAAACAGCTATTCAATACATCATGCAGGGAGTCAATACTGTCGATAGCTTTGATATTCATGGCGAAGCATTGTGGAATCTTCGCAGCCAGCTTGACAAAGCAGGTAAGACACACAATACGGTTTCCATTATTTCATCGGGTTGGGATCCCGGAAGCGATTCGGTAGTCCGTACTTTGATGGAAGCAATGGCTCCCAAAGGCATCACTTACACCAACTTTGGGCCGGGTATGAGCATGGGACACACAGTTGCTGTAAAGTCAAAGAAAGGTGTGAAAAATGCCCTTTCGATGACTATACCTGCAGGTACCGGTGCACACCGCCGGATGGTGTATATCGAACTGGAAGATGGTGCTGATTTTGATACTGTTGAAAATGATATCAAAACAGATCCTTATTTTGTCAAAGACCACACCATAGTGACACAGGTCGATAATGTGGATGCATTATTGGACATGGGGCATGGTGTTGTGATGGAACGGAAGGGTGTATCAGGTGTTACCCAGAATCAAATATTCAAATTCAGCATGAATATCAACAATCCCGCACTTACCGCACAGATTATGATGGCATGTGGCCGCGCCACTATACGCCAACGTCCGGGAGCCTATACCATGCCTGAAGTTCCTGTAATGGATCTCTTGCCGGGCGACCGTGAAACATTGATCAAGAAATTGGTATAAACAATGATACTATTCCAAGACAAGGCCTGACGATTTTTTTCGCCAGGCTTTTTTGGTGATCAAAATAACCCTATATACCGAATCTGTATCCGATACCCGATTCGGTAATCAGTAAGGCCGGTTTGGTGGGATTATCTTCTATTTTCTTCCTCAGCTGAGCAACATATACTCTTAAATACTGACTTTGTTCCAGATAGCTATGCCCCCATATTTCTTTGAGTATCTGATGATGAGTCAATACACAACCTTGGTTCTGGGCAAACATGGCGAGCATGGAAAATTCGGTAGAAGTAAGTTTAAGCATCTTACCGTCTTTTTTGACGGTATGATTGGCGATGTCAATGCTTAGCTTGCCGATTTCAAATATAGATTTACCGTCTTTTGTTTGGTTTTGACGAATCGCATTCCGGATACGGGCTAACAGCTCGCCTGTACGGAATGGTTTTGTCAGATAATCGTTGGCTCCTTTGTCCAACGCCTGGACGATATCTTCTTCCGAATTACGGACGGAAAGTATTACAATCGGCTTCACATACCATTCTCTCAGTTTTTTAAGAACTTCCATACCATCCATATCCGGTAAACCCAGATCGAGAATGATTAGGTCCGGACGATGACCGGCCGTCATGGTTAGTGTTTCCTTTCCTGTAATTGCTTCCATAATCTTGTATCCCACAGACTCCAAAGCAATAGACAATAGGCGGCGAATGGGCGCCTCATCATCCACAATTAATATCAGTGCATCTCCATTCATGATCAGTTTTCATTTGAAATTTCTACAGGTATTGATATTGTAAAACGGACTCCTCCATATTTTCTATTCTCAACACTAATCGTGCCATTATGTGCTTCTACAAAACCTTTTGCAATGGATAACCCCAACCCGAGACCTCCTGGCTCACTGTTTTCCGGCCGCCAAAATTTATCAAAAATACAAGGTAAAGCATCTAAATCAAAACCCGGTCCTCTGTCAGTTACCTGTGTCATCAAACGGCAATTATCATATAACGATTTTATACGGATAGTTGTTCCGGGAGTGGCATATTGGCAGGCATTATGCACGAGGTTATATAACACCCGCTCCATCAGTCCGAAATCGATTCGGATCAAAGGTACCGATGCCGGAATGACCATATCCAAGCGAAACGACCGGAGTTCTTCCGACAAGCTTTCCGCCACACGATTAAACAGGTCATGGACATCACACCAATCTGTACACACAGTAATGCGTCCAGAATCAAGCCGGGACATGTTCAATAAGTTTTCAATTAAACGATTAAGCCGTTGGGACGCGTTCAATATTTCCTCGTAAAGTTCTACCTTTACCGAGTTAGGATGGTCGGAAGCCAGCAAGATGTCGGAAGCACCAATAATGGAGGCTACAGGTATTCTCAATTCGTGTGAGATAGAATTGAAAAGTGTTTTGTAAAGCTTATCCGACTCGTTCAATAAAGTTGTTTTGTACGCCAATTGTCCTAAATATTGATGTTCGAGCGATTGTGCAATCTGTGCCAGAAAAGCATCCCAGAAATTGGCCATCTTCCCTCCGAACGGTTTATCTTGCTTCAAAGCTACCACACCCATCTTGATGGTTGACCCTTTCAACGGGTAATAAGTATATTCATCTGAAGGTGAGATTTCAGTGAATCGTCCTGTAGCCCGGTCATGTTGGAATGCCCAAGTGGCTGCATCCATATTGGATTGGGAAAGGGTTAGCCCAATAGGAATGTATTTTTGATTGGTTAGTTGATAATCTTTATCCCGGAAAAGAAAAAAACTGTTGCCTAAAAAATATTTCTTTATGCTTTCCAGACTTGCCGCAATAACTTCTGTAATATTCGTCGCACGATAAAGCCTCTTGGTAAGAAGGAACAGGGCATTGGCTTGTTTTTCGCGAAAAACGGCCCGTTTTTCCTGTTCTCTGAGCCTCGCTGTAAGAATACCATTGAGCAATGCAACGGTAAAAAATATGATAAATGTAATTTTATCAGAATACGCATCGATATGAAATGTAAAACGTGGTGGAATAAGAAAAATACCCAAAGCCATTAATACAATTGCGTTTATCATAAAAAAGATATCAAAACGAAAAATGGCAGCCATGATAAATAATGCAAGGAGCATGACGAATGGTAAAAACATATAACCTGTTTTGTTCGCCAACGGAATACATAGGGTCTGCTGAAAAAGTCAAGACTGTGCAGTTTTGCCAAATTTCTCACCGAAAATCATCCAAATCGACACATTTTTTCGTGAAATCAGCATCAAGAGTTCGATTTTTGAATTCAAAATCCGAGAAAATTGAATCGGCC
>JAVBNI010000081.1:0-44451 GCA_031551645.1 Bacteroidales bacterium
ATGATTCTTATTGATCAGCGTGAAAAGCTGTATTTTCATTCCCTCGGGTTGCGCTTAGCTTACCCGAGGAAAAAATACGCATCTTACCTGCCTGCAAGGTAGAACCATATCAAAATCAAAATCCTGCCTTACAGGCAGATGTCCGATTGAGTCGCTTCTCCGAAGGTCAACGACCTCCGGTTATGAAAATCTAGCTTTTCAAGCTATCCCTTTGCTTTAATTCTTGATTCGCATAAGTAATAGTAAATTAAATAATAATATTTTGTAACATGCTGAAAATAAAATCAAATTTGGGAAAAGTGGCGATGATAATTGCCTGTCTCTCAGTAACAAGTTTAATGTTCTCCTGCCATCCTGCGCCACAAAAACTGTTTGACGCCATTGAACAAAACGACGTTCAACAGGTCAAGGCTTTAATCGCCAAACGTGTCGACGTTAATGCATCAAAGGACAACCTCACGGTGCTCTCGATGGCTGTAAAAAAAGGAAGTCTTGAGGTCGTCGAAGAGCTTCTTGCCGCAGGGGCCGACGTTAATCACCAATTCATCATTATTTCCTCGGGGGGGTCCCGCAATGTTTACGGCACTCCTGTACGCCGTGGATGGAGGACACACCGGAATAGTCAAGGCACTTCTTGCCGCAAACGCTGATGCAAACATGGGGTACAAGCAAGATCACAAGCCACCACTTGTCATTGCCGCAATGAATGGAAATCCTGACATTGTTGAAGCCCTTCTCCGCGCAGGTGCCGATGTTAACGCGAAAGACGGTGCCTCTTACTCAGCGCTCATGGCCGCCGCGGACAAGGGACATCCCGAAACCATCAAACTCTTTCTCGCGGCAGGTGTGAATGTCAACGCGACAACCAAAAATATTTATGACGCGACACAAAGTGGTTTGACCGCACTTATGTTCGCTGCATTTAACGGACACTCCGAAGTCATCAAACTCCTTCTTGCCGCAGGCGCAGACATATCCCTGAAGAGCGGGGCAGGTAACAATGTCCGTGAAATCGCGGCGTATAAAGGCCACCATGATATCGTCAGGTTGATTGACAACACCGTGCAGAAATAAAGGGCGTCAGAGTGCCATCGCATCGCAGAAAATACCACCCACTGGGACGTTAAGTGCAACCTACGATAATTAAACTTCGATATCTTCTATTTTGATCAGACCCAATCGTAGTGCATGAATAACCATACTCATGGCATTTTTTGCTTCAAATTTAAAAATCAGATTTTTACGTATTGTTTTAGCCGTTTCAATATCCACGTAAAGAATATCGTTAGCTATTTCTTCATTGGTATAACCTGCCGCAATCAACCGGAGTAATTGTTGTTCGCGCCGCCCCAGCGGGATGGACTCTTTATTTCTTTTTTTGTTGAGTATCATGGAGTTTTGACCGCTGATGTTTAAAATAAATTCCATACGGTAAACCCTGACCGTTTCTATATTTATGTTGAGTGAATCGGCAATATCCCAATTGGGGTATCCCTTGACGAGCAAACTGTCAATAAGAAGCTTTATATATTTGTCTAGACCGTCGGGATCCAATTCGTCTTTTTTATCTGCAATCAGGTTTTTGATTTTCAATCTGCGATATTTTTCGGCTACATCTATCAGCAACGACAAATTTTCGATCGCGTCCGGGCTGTTACTATCATTGTCTATACTTTGGGCCGTTTGTTGGATGACGGTAAGCAGCTTTTCAGGCTCGGATTCTTCTATTTCCGGCGGAACAACAATCTTGTCATAGCGGAAAAATTTACCTTCCATAACAGCTTGAATTGCATAAATGATCACATTCGGCAAGGCGTCTTTTGAAATATAGCCTGAACTTAAACTATTCAAGGGACTTTTGAAAACGGAATATTCCTCATACGAAGTGATGATCAAAATTTTTATTGCAGGATGTTTTTTCCGTATTTCAGTGCAAAAATCTACCCAGTAACCATCAGTTAAATCCAATCCAAGAATCAGAATGTCGGGAAGTTGAACGGACAATTTTTTCTTGCATTCCTTTAGTGAGTTGAATGTGTCGGTTACTTTGGCATAATTGGACTTATCTATACATGCACAAAAATCGTTGTTCAATTTCTTGCTTTTGACCGCAATATATACTGATTTCATGTTTGCTTACTTAAAGGTAAAACAATTTTTATATTAGACATTATATTCAATAAATGGCTGTAGTTAAATATTTCGTTGTTGTTTTAGGTTACATACCTACATGCTATACGAGGCAGGATTGAAAATGATGCCCCATACACTATGCGGCATGCCGTCAGGTACCGGTATGATTCATAATTTTTGCAACACATTTCTTAACTACAGCCACTCTTTTGAATAAAAATATCTTTTGGGCAGACTGTTTACCATCATAAATCTTTTGCATTCGGGTAAAATCGTTTTGGTAATGAATATATCTTTACAGTTTTCCATAGAAATCTGTAAAAATAAACATACTGTATATTTTGCATATGTCCCTCTCCATTGTCTTAAATGACAAAGTACGAAGATAAAGAAAAACGGGGAAGAAACCGAAAAAGAAATAAGATTTAATCTTTTAGGGTTTAATTTCCTGTTGTTTGCGACAAGAAATAACACCCCACCGTAAGCAGACGCGGTATTATTTTTCGCTTTGCGTTCATTTTCAATTTTCAACTGTCAATTCCTCACCAGCCGCCTTATTCCTTTCACTATTTCCACAATCACCAATGGAGCGACAGACAAACATACAACCCAAATCCATTGAACCTGATTCAACGTTGCCAAGTGGAAAATGTCATGTAAAGCAGGAATTTCAAGTACTGTAAGCATCAACAAGAATACTATGGCGATGGCTCCCAGAAGATATTTGTTTTTAAACATGTTGCGGAATGCGGAATAACGCACCGAACGTATGTTGAACACATGCGTCAATTGACAGAACGCCAATACGGCAAAAGTCATTGTCTGCGCTACTTCTACACTGGTCTGACGCCCGATAATAAAGGCCGTTAGAGACAGGAGGCCAATCATACCGCCCTGCATGAATACGCGAACCGCGAACGAACGATTCATGATATTTTGGCGCGAATCGATTGGTTTTCGTTGCATGATGTCGGGGTCAGCCGGATCGACACTCAATGCAAGTGCCGGAAGGCTGTCGGTAACCAAGTTGATCCACAAAATATGGATCGGTAACAAGGGTGTAGCCCAATTGGCCAACACGGCAACAAATAACACGAGTATTTCGCCGATATTGGTCGAAAGCATAAACTGGATCGCCTTGATAATATTGTCATAAATACGACGTCCTTCTTCCACGGCAGTGACAATGGTGGCAAAATTATCGTCGGCAAGGACAATATCTGCAGCCTCTTTTGATACATCGGTTCCCACCACACCCATGGCCACGCCAATGTCGGCCAGTTTAAGGGCGGGAGCATCATTCACCCCGTCGCCCGTCATGGCCACAATTTCGCCACGGCTTTGAAATGCTTTCACGATACGTACTTTATGTTCAGGAGATACCCGCGCATAAACTGCAATGTTTTCCACATTGGTTTTCAGATTATCTTCCGTCATTTTTTCCACATCCAGACCGGTCAGGGCTTGATCTTCAGGTCGTTTTATGCCCAGTGAATTGGCAATAGCCACTGCTGTGATCTTATGGTCGCCTGTAATCATCACCGGCTTGATACCAGCCGAACGACATTTATCCACCGCCATTTTTACCTCTTCGCGGGGTGGGTCAATCATACCAAGCATACCGATAAATGTCAATCCATTTTCCAAAGTAGCAGGTTCAACCTTCTCGGGTAACGAGTCGGACTTCTTGCTCGCAGCAGCCAATACACGTAATGCTGCCCCAGCCAAGCTTACGTTGGCTTCCCTGATCTTTGTCTTCTCATTTTCTGTCAATGTGCGTACCTGCCCGTTGACTAATTGTGTGTCGCAGCAATTCAGAACTTCATCCAGACCACCCTTGGTATATACCCACATCTTTCCATCGGACATGCGGTGAACGGTAGTCATCATCTTGCGTTCGGAGTCAAATGGTATTTCGGCTACGCGCGGCATGGCAGTCTCCAATATATCTTTATTCAGTTTGAATTTCAACCCGACATCCAACAAAGCTGTTTCCGTGGGGTCTCCGGTAGTTGTCCAACGGCCTCCTTCGTTACTCAACTTGGCGTCGTTGGCAAGGATAGAGGTAGTAAGCAACGATTCCTGTTCGTTATCCAATGCGGTTATATTTCCGGATATTTCGACAGTTTTTCCGTTGGCATAGAGTTTTACCACAGTCATGCGATTTTGTGTGAGTGTACCTGTCTTGTCGGAACAGATAACACTGGTACTACCCAATGTCTCAACAGCAGGCAAAGTCCGTACAATGGCATTTTTCTTTACCAATCGTTGTACGCCGACAGCCAGTACGATCGTCGATACGGCAGGAAGACCTTCTGGGATAGCGGCAGCAGCAAGACTTACTGCAATCATGAACATTTCGAGCGGTTCTTTACCGTGTATCCAGCCCACTACAAATATGAGTGCACAGATAATCAACGCAGCGATACCGAGAAACTTACCCAATTGGTCGAGTTTTTGCTGCATCGGGGTTTTGGTTTCGGGAACAGACTGTATCATGGCTGCAATTTTACCGACTTCCGTATTCATACCTGTGCCGATCACCACTCCTTTTCCTCTTCCGTAAGTGACCGTACTCGATGAAAATCCGAGGTTATCGCGGTCGCCCAGCGATACTTCGTCTTCCTGGATGGTTTCGGTAAATTTTTCCTCAGGAACCGATTCCCCCGTAAGCGCAGCATCCGTAATTTTCAGGTTGACAGCTTCGGCCAGACGCAAATCGGCAGGAATGGAATCCCCCGTGTCGAGGACTACCACATCGCCGGGAACCAGGTCGCGTGACTCGATAACCTGTATCTGTCCACTCCGTATTACCTTGCAGTGCGGCGCCGACATTTTTTCAAGCGCTTCAAGCGACTTTTCGGCTTTGGCTTCCTGTGCTACTCCGATGCAAGCATTCAACACCACGATCACCAGGATAATAATAGCATCCGTGAAACCTTCGCCGTTCATGTATCCTACTACACCAGATATGACGGCTGCAACCAGCAATACAATAATCATGAAACTTTTAAACTGTTCCAGGAATTTCATAAAAAGGCTTTTACCCTTTTTATGAGCAAATTCATTGGGGCCATACTGTTCTAATCGTCGTTTGGCTTCATCATTTGAAAGTCCCGATTCAAGCGACGTATGGAGCATTTGTACAACTTCATCGACAGAATTGTTGTAATATTTGGGTTGGGTGGTTGAATGATTCATGAAATACTTTTTTGATAGTTAAGTTTTGTGTTTATAAAACAAATCATACGCGTGTTTGATGTTAACTTGTGACAAAAATAAACATTTTGGAAACAAAAAATGAATAGAATACGTAAAATACATTAGATAAAAACGTTTTAAAATATTTTTCAGAGACATGAATAGCATTCATAGGGTGTTGATAATTATAGGATTACTGATATTATTTATATCATTCCAAACAACGTTCGGCCAACCCGACGAAAAAGAAACGGCCAGGATATTTGAACCAATCAACCAATCATCATACGATTTTTCGGTGGTAGATAACTATGTCCATGGTTTGAAGAGTAAGAAAAAAATATCTGAAGAAGAATTGGTTACTTTGATTACCCAAAAATCGCAGACAAAAATAGAAAAAGCTCGTGCTATTTTTATCTGGATTGCCGACAATATCGCTTATGATACCAGCTACAAAATTACATCGAAAGAAGAAGCGCTCAAACAAGGAAAAGGTGTTTGCGAAGCATATTCGGGTATGTATAAAGATTTTTGTGAAATAGCAGGATTGGAAGTAGTTGCCATCTCGGGCGATTCGAAACAATATTATTATAAAAAACCTTCGGATCTTGATAAGGGCGGTCACGCCTGGAATGCTGTAAAAGTAGAAGGTAATCGATGGATGCTGGTAGACGCTACTTGGGGTGCAGGACATGTCAATAACAGGGCATTTACGCGACAATTATCAACCTATTGGTTCGATCCGGCTCCGGAAATTTATATTTTCAGCCATTTACCTAAGGAAGACAAATGGCAACTGTTGGAACAACCCGTAAGCAGGGACGTTTTTCTTCGTTTGCCACCATTGGTACCTAGTCTGGTACTGTGGGGATTCAATCCGAAAGCAACGCTATCATATTATCTGAAAAATAACCAGGCATCTTTTCCCGATACTTATTCGGTAGAAATGACATGGAAAATTGACAGAATGCCCGTGTGCAACGAATTGAAGAAGGGACGTTCCTATGAATTTTCATTTGAACTGCCGCAAAACGAAGAAGTAGCTATTGTTGGCAACGGGAAGGACTGGTTTCGTTTTCAACAAAATGGGAACAAATATTCCTTGACCTTTATTCCCGAAAAGAAAGGACAAGCCGTTGTCGTGGTCAAGCAGCCAAACGGAAAATTCGGAGGCGTTTTCAAGTATGAGATATCAGATTAAAAAACAAAGCCCTTCCCGGTAATACCGAAAAGAGCCATGACAAACGAGACTGATATTTGAAACAACAACCAAATTAAATCAAGACAAAGTTATGACACGTTTCGGAAAGAAATAAAACTTTTTGACAAACGATATATTCCAGGTGATAAATGGAAGATAAATGAATGGCGAGCAGTTAGTCTTTTGAAAATTAGCAACTTTCGACAATGTTTCAGATAGTCATTTTGTTAAATAAATTAAAACCCTGTAAAGGTATATCCTTGCAGGGTTTTGTTTTCGTAGATACGAGTTATATATTTATTTTGCAGCCACAAAACTGGCATTTTCGGTAACCTGGCGTAAAGCAAGTACTCCTGCTTCGCTTAGAGGTACCTTCATTTCCTTACCATTGGCCAGATATACAAGGGCATTGTTGCTGTCTGTAATCTGTAAAAGTTTGATTGACATGTCTTTTACGACAACACTCCAAGTGTTTGTTTCCTGATCGAGTACCAGGTTGATTTCATTGCCGGTCGAATTTTGGATGTTGTATCCATTGGCAAGAGTTTCTACCCTGAAAGTGTCCTTTTCTCCTTTGATGGTTTTCACATCACCGGCGGCAACAGGATTGTTACCCGACCAAAACTCAATAGAGTTTAATACAATACCGTCTACAAGCAGCGTAACTTCATATACAGGTATAACCACCATGGCAAAAAATACAAGTTCGTTTACAAACTTGCTACCAACGGACTTATTCCAATCATAAAGCTTATTGCTTAACCCAAAAGAACCAATACAGGAACTAAATAATACGCTACATAAAATTACAGATGCAATGGCAACTGTTGTGAATCTTTTCTTCATTGTTTTAATTATTTTAGTTTTTGATTATTTTAATTAACACGCAAATTTAATAATAAAGACGTATAATTAACAATTTACATCACAGTTTTATTGTATATTTTTATTAACAAAAGGCTGATCAATACTTGACAAACGATAGGGAATCTGTCGGTTCCCAGCTTTTAATCTCCCCTACTCCTGCGTGTTGAGTTAAGCGGATATATTGCCGTTCTTCATCGTATTGCAGCTCTCGAATGTTTCAGATAACTGCCGATTGTAGCCAACAACCTCTCAAGATCCTTTTTCGCTTGTTGGAACAGACTACTCCGGTTGAACTCGTCTTTGATAACTCCCTTATTTGTGTTTCGGTGGTTGATCAAGGGCTTGTTCGATTGGTCTTTCCGGCTTACAATCAAATGGCAATGCATAGTCAGTTCGTTATCCAACCTATCCTGGAGAAATGTACCTTGCCGTAAAATTTAATATCCTCAGCCGACAGTCCTTGGTTGAAGTTTTGTCATAAAGTCGGGGTCGAGCACGATGCCCATACCGGGTCCGGTAGGCGCTTTCATTTTTCCGTTCACCACCTTCATCTGGGCGGTGGGGCATTCGTAGGGGACTTTTGTGCGGAAACCCTTGAATTCGGTGTGCGGGGTCGCATTCGGGAGGGCCGACACGAAGAGTGCATTATAAAGGAATCCCAGTCCTCCGTCAGACATGTGCGTAACACAGGTTTTCCCCATCGCATGCCCCATTAGGGCTACCCTCATGGCACGGATAAATCCGCCGGTATAGTACGTGTCGGGCTCAACAACGTCTAACCCGTCATTGGCCAATAACCACCTGAAATTGTATAAATTCTGGTCTTGTTCGCCATTGGCGATCGGTATGGTAAGCGCATCGGCGACTTTTTTGATCTCCTCGAAATGATAATACATGACAGGCTCTTCAAAAAACGCATAATTGTATTCTTCCAGCAGACGGCCTATCCTTATTGCCCCTTCCACGTCATAATAGCTGTTGGCATCGGCATATAGCGTCCATTTATCACCATAATATTCCCGGATCATAGGGATCAGTTTTTCGGCCTTCCCGGGAACTCCGCCGTAGTGAAGATCCTTGGAACCGATCATATATCCTACCCTGATCTTCAGCGCATCGACATCAAATTCCGACACTTCCTGTTTAACGCGTTCGAAATGTTCTTCCAAGGGCACCCCCCTGTGTTCGGTTGCCACGTAAACGCCCACATCCGGATTATGGATTTCGCCGATTAACTGTGCAGCTGACTTATTGGCGATCTTTCCCATCATATCCAATATGGCGAATTCGACGGTTGCCAAAGGTACGCCGATGGGTTGGCCGTTTAACCTGTAGTTCGAATTGAATTCAAAAAATTTCTCCAATATCAGATCTAATTCTCTGGCATCCTGTCCGATAAAGAACGATCGCGTAGTCCTTAAGAATATAGGGATAAACATGGATATGGAAGGATGTGCGACCGAAACGCCTTCCGCTCCGTCCTTAGAACGAACGCGACATATAAAAATATTGTTATGTTCCAGCAACTCGACCGTTTCGATAATAACCGGCGTAGAAAAAAGTTCTTTCTTAAAAATGGGTTGTTTGAGTACCTGGTCGAGCTTGTCGTAACGAGCCTGTAGTTCGTCATCTGAAAATGATTTTTTATTGCCCGACGAACATGACATCATAGGCAAACCGGCAACTGCTACTCCCCCGAATAGTGCGGAAGGGAGGAATTGACGTCGATTTAGTGTTTTCATAATATTTTTTAGTTTTTGTTTATTTTAATGAACACACAAATGTAATAAGTAATTGAATATTGATAATCAATCATTGAATATTTTCACAAAAAACATCAAGTCAATATTATACATCAAAGTATACATATTGATTATTTATGCGAATCAAGAGTTGGAAAAGGCTTTAATGTTTTGGGCTAAAGCCCTTGATAATTCAGTCATTTTCCTTCCGTTGACTTTAGTTGACGGATAGAAGGAATACCCATCCATGGGGTTTTAGCCCAAAATCCAACCCTTGATTCGCATTATTTATCTGTAAGTACTTGATAAATACATATAACAAACAATTTACATCACCGTATTGTCGTATATTGTTACAAACAAAAGACTGCTCAACACTTGACACCCTCTAAAAAACCTACCAGTTACCGGTTTTTACTCTTCCCATTGCCGTAATTCCAGCGTTGCCAGCCAACTGTCACGTTCAGCCTGTAATACATTGTCCACTGCATCATAATATATGGTTAGTTCCATGATATAATTGATCAGTGACAATTGTCCCATATCTAAAGCTTTTTTGAGCAGATCGGCATTACTTGTTGTTTGTATCGCTTTACGATAGTCCGTAACCATTGTTTGCAGACTTGTTGCTTTGGCATATTGGGTTTTTAACGAGTTATAAAATTGTATGCGGGTATCTGTTTCGATATTTTGCCATGCTGCCGTTTGTGCCTTTGCCTGCTTGATCGTGTTTTTATTTTCCCACAAAGGGATACTGACGCCAACAGTGGGGCCTTGTAACATTGTGCCGAGAATAGCCTCGCTCATATAACCTGCCGAGAACTTCGGGAGGCTCATTGACCGGCTTAATTTTACCTGTTGCTTGCTTATTTCTATCTCCTGAGTTGCGGCCTGCAAGTTCGGATTACGTTGTTGCGCCTGTGCATACCATTGTTCGAAATCCTGCGGGATTGCGTAGACGGGATACGTGGTATCGTCAAAGGTTACTGATTGCCCTCCGTTTAGCCGTTGCAATTCCGCCAGCAAGGCGGCGCGTTCAATGTTGTTTGCTTCAGAAGCTTTACGGGCATTCAGCAGGTTCAGTTGCGCCTTGTTGCGTTCAAGGATATCGGCATCACCGCGGGCAAAACGTTCCTGCCATGCCGCAGCAATGTTCCGGGCATGTTGCAGCCGTTTGTCCAATTCGGTTTTCAGGGCGTTGCAATACACCAGGTTGACGCATACCGTGCCGGCCTGCAACAATAACTCTTTACGCATCCGTTCATATTCGTAGTCGGCGATGAGATTACGTCCGTTGGCTACTTTCGATTTATGCGCATAAGCTGTGGGAAAGTCAAACGATTGCGTCACGCTGAAATCGGTGCGGTTGCCAGTCGACGAGGGGTTTCCCCAAAGGTACCCGAACCCTATTTCGGGATTGGCCAAATAAATCCCAGTACGGTTTCCTAATTTTTGCGCTTCGGTTTGCTGTTTAAGCGCCTGTAAAGTGGTGCTGTTGGCTTCGATACTGTGGAGGACGGAGTCCATGGTCGATTGTCCGGTGACGAGTGACAAGTGACAGGTGGCAAGGATAAGAATGGTAATGACTGTTGCTTTCATGTTTTTTTCGTTTATAACGTTATAACGTTGATAACGTGAGAGATTTTATTGATGGTTTAACTAAAAGGATAATTTTTAGAAGATCTAATGTCGTATAGCTAATGACTCTGACAGGTCTACCAACTCTGTCAGGTCGCCACACCAAAGACCTGTCAGGTTGCGAAGCTACTGACAGGGTCGGAATGGAATTCTTGACTAAACGACATTGAGATAAGATGGTGTCCATATTTTATAACAATTTTAATTGTAGGATTGTCGGGCAATTTCCAGCACTTTTTTTCAGATACTTGTCCCGGTTTTCCTTTACTGTGCTTTTTGCTATGCACACGAAGCTTTTTGCTCTGAACTCGTAACTTTTTGCTTTGCTAACAGAGCTTTTTGCTATGCACACGAAGCTTTTTGCTTTACTAACAGAGCTTTTGGCTATGCACACGAAGCTTTTTGCTCTGCTCATTGACCTTTTTGCTCTGTCGACATCCATTCCGTACTATGTCAACATATCTTTTACGATACGGCTTTCACTTCTTCCTCTTTTCTTCCGCCCCTGATCCCGCTGCTCACCAACGGTATCACAAACATATTCAATAAAGTTGAAGTAATCAACCCTCCGAGTATCACTTGCGCCATAGGGCTTTGTATCTCGTTTCCGGGCAAGTCGCCGTTTAATGCCAATGGTATCAGCGCCAGCGCCGATGAGAGGGCTGTCATCAATATCGGGTTTAAACGGTCGAGTGAACCATGCCTGATAATCTCGTTGTGGGGGACACCGGCTGCAGCAAGGTCATTATAGTTGGCTACCAGCAACATACCATTACGTGTGGCGATGCCAAATAACGAAATGAATCCGATGATGACAGGAATGCTTACTACACTTGACGTAAGCCAGATTATCACGATGCCGCCAATAAGTGCCAACGGCAGGTTGAGAAGGATTACCAACGCTTGTCGCGTATTGCGGAATTCGTTATAGAGCAACAGGAAAATCACCAAAATAGCGAATATCGATGTGATAAACAAGGTGCGCGATGCCGCTGCTTCACTTTCGAATTGTCCGCCATATTCCACGTGATAGCCTTCGGGAAAGACGATTTTATCATCGACGGTATTGCGGATTGCATTCACCACTCCGCGCAGGTCGCCTCCCGTGATGTTGGCCGACACCACGATTTTCCGTTGTACATTTTCACGGTTGATCGTATTGGGGCCGGATGTCGACTCGATTGTCGCCACATATTCCAATGGTATTTTTTGCCCGGAGCCGGTATCGATGGTCAATTCGCGTATTTTGCGGATACGGTCGCGATTGTCGCCGGCCACTTTAACGGTAAGGTCAAATGAACGGCCGTTTTCATATACTTGAGATACCACTTCGCCGGCCAGCATCACCTGTATGATTTCCGAGAATTCGGGCAGGGTGATACCGTAGCGTGCCAGCATTTCGCGGCGTGGCGTGATTTTTAGTTGCGGACGTTCCACCTGTTGTTCCACGTTCAGGTCGGTAATGCCTTCGATATCTTGTACGGCAGCCTTGATCTGATTACCGAGGCCAAACAGGCGGTTGAGGTCAGGGCCGAACAGCTTGATGGCAATATTGGCGCGTGATCCCGACAACATCGCGTCGATGCGGTGCGAAATGGGTTGCCCGATCTCTATGCTTACACCCGGCAAGGTCATCAGTTTTTGGCGCAGTTCGGAGGATATTTCGTCCTTAGTCCTGCCATTCAATTGAAACGGGGCTTCTATTTCTGAAACATTAACCCCGAAGGAATGTTCATCTAATTCGGCGCGTCCTGTTTTCCGGGCCACCGTTTGTATCCCGTCTACGGACAGGATCAATTCTTCGGCCTGATGCGCCAGCTTGTCGGATTCTTCCAGGTCGATTCCCGGAAGGGTGCTTAGCACAATGGTAAACGAACCTTCATTAAACGGAGGCAGAAAGTTCCGCCCAAAAGTGAAAAAGATGGCAATCGCCGCGACAAGCAATCCAACAGTGGAGCCCAGTACGATTTTCTTGTGGTTCAACGACCAGTCTAATGCCCGGCTATATCCTGCTTTCAGTTTGCGGGCAAGGTAAGGTTCGCGGTCGGATTTTTCGTTGCGGGGCTTTCTGCCGAGAAGGTAAGTGCTCAGTACCGGCGTAAGCGTTAGTGCGACTATTGTCGAAGCAAACAACGACACGATAAAAGTGATTCCCAACGGCCGCAACATCCGCCCTTCCATCCCGCTAAGGAAAAACAAAGGAACAAAGCTGGCAATGATGATGAGTGTGGAATTGAAAATCGGCATGCGTACCTCTTTAGATGCGTCGAATACCACCTGTACGACGCTCCGTTGTTCCGCTACAGGCAATTGCCGGTTTTCCCGCAGATGTTTAAATACATTCTCTACATCCACAATCGCGTCGTCTACCAGCGATCCGATGGCGATCGCCATACCTCCAAGACTCATGGTATTGATGGTCAGGCCGAAAATTTTGAGTGTGAGGATTGCTGTGAGTAATGACAAAGGAATGGCCACTAATGAGATAACCGTCGTGCGGACGTTCATCAGGAAAAGAAACAGCACGATAACCACAAAGACACTGCCTTCCAACAATGCATCTTTTACGTTGTTGATAGAACTGTCGATGAAGCGTGACTGACGGAAAGTATCGGTAGAAATATTGACATCCGCCGGGATGGACTTTTTCAGGTCGGCCAGTACGGCGTCGAGTTTTCCGGTCAACTCTATAGTACCCGTGGCCGGTTGTTTGGTGACGGTGAGCAGCACGGCCGGATGGGCGCGTTCGGAGGCAACTCCGAGTTTGGGCGATTTATTGCCGGGTTTTACGGTTGCCACGTCGGCAAGCATTACCGGCATGCCGTTTACACGTTTTACCAGGGCTTTTCCTAATGCGTCTAAATCGTTGGTGGAAAGCGCCCCGCGAACGATATATTCGTTACCCGATTCATAAAGCACGCCTCCGGACACGTTTTGGTTCATCAGGCGGACGGATGCCATCACTTCGTCGAGCGTCACACCATAGTGTTTCATACGCAACGGATCGAGTAATATCTGGTATTCCTTGATTTCACCGCCAAGGACGGTTACCTGAGCTACGCCGCCGGTAGAAAGCAGCCGTGGACGGATGGTCCAGTCGGCAATGGTGCGAAGGTCCTGCAACGAAGTGGTTTCGGAGGTAAGCCCGACGATCAGTACTTCGCCGAGGATAGACGACTGTGGTCCAAGCGTGGGACGGGCGACATTGGAGGGCAACGATTCACCGATGACTGCCAGTTTTTCGGATACGATTTGTCGAGCCCGGTAGATGTCGGTTCCCCAGTCGAATTCGACCCATACCACAGAAAACCCCGTTGTAGAGGACGAACGTACACGCCGTACTCCGGTGGCGCCGTTAACAGCCGTTTCGACAGGGAACGTTACCAATCGTTCTACTTCTTCGGGAGCCATGCCCTGGGCTTCGGTCATTACCACTACAGTGGGGGCGTTCAGGTCGGGGAATACGTCTACTTCCATATGCATGGTTGTATATAAACCGGCCAAAAACAGTAGTACAGCCCCAATCAGTACAACTAAGCGGTTATTTAATGAGAAGTGTATGATTTTATTTAACATTGATCATTTTTTTGATTTTGAATAGAACGCAGATGATGCGGATTTTTTTTAAGATTTTAGATAGGTCAACAATGTTTTTGATGGTTGCCAAAAGGGGAACGCTGTTTGTCTGAGGAATTCCCCGGAGGGGAACAATATCAATAGATATGCATGTATATAACGTGCATTTGTCCGTAGGACATGAACTTTAAATATGCAGATATTATTCAATTGGTTTGAACACATACCGTTCGTCATACTCGATTTCAAATAATTTCAAAAAATCCAGATATTCATTCATGAAGCTACGCTTTTTGTGATGTTCTTCCTGTTGTTCAATATAACTGGCTATATCTGAAACTTGTGATTTCCCATAACTGAATGCACCAAAACCTTCCTGCCATGAAAACTTGCCTACCACTAAACTATTAGAATTTATCCACAAGGATGAACTTCGTTTGATATGATATATCAAATCGGACGGAGCTTGTTTGGGGTTCATCCCGATCAATATATGGACATGGTCGGATATTCCATTAATCGCAAGTAATTTATGGCTTTGTTGGGCTACAGTACCAGTTATGTATTTATACAGGTCATCTTTCCAATTGTTTTGAATCAGGCCGGTTCGGTACTGTACCGCAAATATATAATGATGGTACAATTGAGTATAGGTATTTGCCATTGTTGATAGGTTGATGTCCTGACGGACAATGATCGGTATGATGATATTGTCTTTCTATTGATATGAAAGCCCTATAGGCTATTTCATCCATTTAAGATCGAGTGTGTGATTTTACCGGAAGCAAAACCCCCAAATATTAATGACTATGACTATGTTCCGGTATGGCCGATGTATTACTTGCTAATTTTACATAAACAGCGCCTTGCGTAACCACCTTGTCACCAGGTTTGAGGCCCACCAGGATATGAACATCTTGTCCGTTGTCCTCACCGGGTTTCACCTCGCGCTTTGTGTAGCCGTCTTCATCGGTTTGCACATACACGAAGTACAATCCCTGTTCTTCGATGGTCGCTTTGAGCGGGATAGTCATCACGTTACCCATCGATTTGGACATCAGGTATGCTTCTACGAAGACTCCTGGAGTGATGTTGCCGGTGTTATCGAATTCAAACGTTACAGGAATATAAAATGAGGCTGCGTCGGCCGAACGACCATATGAAATTAATCGTCCGTTCAGATCGGACAATTTATGTAATGTATCGTCAAATAGTACTTTGAAATTTGCCGATGTGATGGTGGGGAGTTGATTGTAATATCTTTCAGGCACATCACATTTAAGTTGCAGTCGGCGACTTTGGGATACAGTAGCGAGTGGCTGTCCGGCTGTGACATATTCGCCCTCGGTTACCAGCCGGTTCTTAACAAACCCGCTGATACCCGCCGATACACTGATACCATTTGCCGTTTGACTTTGGGCTAATGCATCATAAGTCAGTTTTGCCGTTTCGTAATTGGTGCGCGCCAATTCATACTCGCGGGTCGATACCAGCGTGTCTTTTGCTAACGATGCGGCACGGCGGTATTCGCGTTCGGCTTGTTCATATGCTAACTTTGCCTTGGCAACAGGATCGCCTTCGATCATATTCCGTGATGAGATGGTGAGCAATGTCTCACCCTGTTTCACGGCAGAACCTTCGGCCAATATTCTGGAAAACGAGACAATTCCGTTTACCGGCGCCGCCACCGTTCGTTCTTCACCTTGCGCTGCCTGTAACTGTCCACTGGTTTTGATCACCATGTTAAACGGTTTTGGCCACAGCTCTTCTACCTGCAGTCCGGCTGCTTTGGCTTTTTCCGGCAGAATAACGATTTCGTCGGGAGCGTGTTTGGGATTGTCAGAAACAGCGCTTTCGTGATCATGTTCGTCATGATCATGACCGTCATGGTCTTGATGTTCATGTGTCTCGTGATCGTGATCATGTTCATGAACATTGTTTTGTCCGCGATGGCAGGCGGTAAACAGCATCGCGATACATATGATATATGTAATGAGTTTCATTTTTGTCGATTTAATGGAACGCGGATAACGCCAAAAGACGGTTTTTCCGCTGATTGGTAAAACAAAAAGGAATGGATCGCAATTATACGGATGTCAAATATCCGCAAATGTCTGTCAGATCCGTGTTATCGGTGTTCCATCAAAAGGTGGTGCGCGCAAGCCGTGTATCCGGCCTGCGAATATTTGTAAAATAGTATCGTCAGTCGGTGTCTGTCTGAATGACAGATATACCGGTTGTATCGTTGGTTCTTGAAATTCGGGAAGAACGGCGAACAAGTCATGACCGTTGTCGCATGTTGTACAAAGGCAATGATACTGGTATTTGTGTTCGGGTTCAATATTGGGTAACAACCATTCGCCCACCTTGCAACAATTGGCGTCGTATGGATGCTCATGCCCGTCCGAAGGTTGCGGGCTATCCTGATGGCTGCATGCTCCTTCGTTTCCGCAATCATGTCTGTGATCACAATGTGAACTGACAAAGCAGATGGAATCACCATGATGGTGATGGGGAACAACAGCCACTGCCAATAAAACAATATTGGCTAAAACAAGTATGGATATGGCTACCGTTCGTTTGAGCATATTTTTTTAATTACAAATGCAAAACTAAGAAATATTTTTGACAATTCACCATTGTTTATATAAACAGGTTGAAATACAATAAGTTTTATGCATTTACAAAATGATAACAATAGTCCCGGCAACGATCAGTGCACCACCAATGAGGACTTTGGGATCAGCAGGTTCTTTCAGCAGGACGATAGATAGGACGATGGCAATGGCTACGCTCAACTTGTCGATTGGCGCTACTTTCGAGACATCACCCGTTTCCAATGCTTTGAAGTAAAATATCCACGATAATCCGGTTGCCACTCCCGAAAGTATCAGGAACCAGATATTGCTTTTGCTTAACTCCCTCACCTCCTTCATTTGTCCGCCAATCAGGACAATTCCCCATGCCATTATCAGCACAACTAATGTGCGTACGGCTGTCGCCACATTCCCGCTGATACCTTTTACGCCTAATTTAGCCAGTATTGCAGTTAATGCGGCAAAAAAGGCAGATAATAAGGCATAATATTTCCACATTTCAGTTACAGATTACTGTTGAATTAAGAATTAAAAATTAAGAGTTACTACACGCATATTTTATAATCAATTATGTACATATTTTATAATCAATTATGTATATTAGATAGCATCACTTTATAAATTAACTTAACACTACTTGCTGATAAATATTTTCACATTGCTACACTAACCTTCAACCTTTCAACTTTTCAACCTTCAACAACTTTCAATTACTTGTATGAATCATGACAGAAACAGTCGGTTGTATGGTCGTTTACATAGCCGACGGCTTGAAGATGGGCATAACAAATGGTGGTACCAAAGAATTTAAATCCGCGTTTTTTCATGTCCTTACTGATGTTGTCGGAGATTGGTGTCGACGCAGGCGCTTCAGTAATGCTTTTCCAGTGGTTGATGATGGGTTTTCCATCCGGAAGAAAACTTTTCAGATAATTGCAAAAACTACCAAATTCCTTTTGTACAGACAGGAAACATGCGGCATTGGATATGGTTGCTTTTATTTTAAGGCGATTGCGGATAATCCCTTTATCCAACATCAATCGTTCGATGTCTTTGTCGGTATATTGTGCCACCTTACGAACATCAAATCCGGCGAAAGCCCGACGGTAATTCTCGCGTTTGCGGAGAATAGTGATCCAGCTCAGGCCGGCTTGAGCGCTTTCTAACACGAGAAATTCGAACATTATATTGTCATCGGTCACTTCGCGGCCCCATTCTTCATCATGGTATTTCACATAAAGCGGATCATTGCCGCACCAACTGCATCGCAGTTTTACATCTTCAGGATGTCTCATATTCAAATTTTATTTTTTTATGTTTTATAATTCGAAAGCGCTTTCTTTATCAATTGAATACAGTATTTTGAAGGGATAATATGATATTTTATTACCGGTAAATACCTGCAATATGAAAGATTTTTGTATTTTTGCACCGGGTAAGTCCTATACGACCAGCTCCCATTGAATCCCCCAGGACCGGAAGGTAGCAAGGGCAGATGGTTGTAGCGGTGCGATATAGTAAGCTTACCCTTTTTTATTTTCATTTTCCGAAACGGATTTTCGCACCGGAAATAATCCCGGTTTGTCTACCACAGTTTGAAAATACTGGTCGGCTCATGCAAAATTAATATATTTCGTCGAAACGACCCAAAAACCTTTTTCAGGTGCATATTTCTTTCATGAAACTTTTTTAACCTGATTTTCGTAATATAATAAAGGATCTGATCGAATATCCTGTTTACGAAAGTATCAAAGATAGGTAAAAACTTATACTTTTGCAGCAGGAATAATAGTAATTTTAATAAATGGAATATCGCGAAAGACATAAAATAAAGAATTTGCTCAGTTCTACCGCTTTCGGTAGTGAAGTATTGGTGAAAGGATGGGTACGTACCAAACGAGGAAATAAGAATGTAGCATTTTTGGCGCTTAATGACGGTTCTGCCATTCACAATCTGCAGGTAGTAGTTGATGTTGCCAAGTTTGATGAGTCATTACTCAAGCAAATTACCACCGGTTCGTGTGTTGCTGTAACGGGAATATTGGTCGAATCGAAAGGGCAGGGACAGAGTGTTGAAGTGGATGCTACGGAAATCAAGTTGTACGGTACAGCTGATGCTGAAACATATCCTTTGCAGAAGAAAGGACATACATTGGAATTTCTTCGTGAGATAGCACATTTGCGACCACGTACCAATACGTTCGGAGCAGTATTCCGGATCCGTCATGCCATGGCTTTTGCCATTCATAAGTATTTCAATGACAATGGTTTTTTCTATCTTCATACGCCCATTATTACTGCTTCGGATGCCGAAGGAGCAGGTTCCATGTTTCATGTAACGACCTTTGAATTAGATCAGATACCCAAGACGCCCGAAGGGAAGATCGATTATGCCCAGGATTTTTTCGGGCGTTCGACCAATCTTACTGTTTCGGGACAACTTGAAGGCGAACTGGGAGCATTGGCTTTAGGACAAATATATACTTTTGGCCCCACATTCCGTGCCGAAAATTCCAATACGCCCCGCCATTTATCCGAATTTTGGATGATCGAGCCTGAAATGGCTTTTTACGAAATCAAGGAAAATATGGATTTGGCGGAAGATTTCCTAAAATTCCTTATTACGTATGCTTTAGAGCATTGTACAGACGATCTGGAATTTCTTGCCAAGATGTATGATGCCGAGTTGCTGGATCGTTTGCGTTTTGTGATCGAGAACGACTTTGTACGCCTGTCCTATACGGAAGGAATTGAAATCCTTGAAAAATCGGGACGAAAGTTTGAATATCCTGTTCAATGGGGTGTCGATCTTCAATCGGAACATGAACGTTATCTAGTGGAAGAGCATTTCAAGAAACCTGTTATCCTGACGGATTATCCGCGGGAGATCAAGGCTTTCTATATGAAACAGAATGATGACGGTAAAACGGTACGTGCCATGGATGTTCTTTTTCCGAAAATCGGGGAAATCATCGGCGGTTCGCAACGTGAAGAGGATTATTCCAAACTGAAGAGTCGTATCGACGAAATGAACATTCCCGAAAAAGACATGTGGTGGTATCTTGAAACCCGTAAATTTGGGACTGCACCGCATAGCGGGTTTGGTTTGGGATTCGAACGCCTGGTGCTTT
Organism: Bacteroidales bacterium; assembly: GCA_031551645.1. Lineage (GTDB taxonomy): Bacteria > Bacteroidota > Bacteroidia > Bacteroidales > UBA4181 > JAIRLS01. Next base: position 20,087 of record JAVBNI010000081.1, read on the forward strand.
TTGTGACGGGAATGACCAATATCCGGGATGTGATACCATTTCCCCGTACGCCTAAAAATGCTGAATTTTAATCAATTCATGCAACAGATTGTAAGGTTTTAACGTTTTATTGTAATAAGCGTTAAATCAAAAATTAAAAATTAATTGTTTCATGTTAAATCAACGCCTGCAGCAAAAACTCATCCAGAAGTTATCTCCACAACAGATCCAAATGATCAAACTGTTGGAGATACCTACCATGCAGTTGGAAGAACGGATCAAGGATGAGTTGGAGGAAAATCCGGCTTTGGAGGAAGGGCGTGACAAGTCTGAGGACACCGACGAGTCGGTGAATCAAAACGAAGGTAACAGTGACAATACCGATTTGTCTATCGACGAGTATCTGAACACTGACGATACGCCTTTATATAAGTTAAGTGCAAAGAATTTTAGCCACGAGGAACAGAAAACAGAAATTCCTTTTTCCGTGGGTAGTAGTTTTCATGACCAGTTGGAAACCCAACTCGGTCTACGCAACATCGGTGAGCGTCAAAAAATGCTGGCTGAGTATCTGATCGGTAACATCGATGATGATGGCTATCTGCGTCGTAATCTCGATGCTGTGGCCGACGATATGGCTTTCTCCATGGGAGTGGAAACATCAGAGGAGGAACTGGAGAGAACATTAAAAATCATTCAGGAATTTGATCCGGCAGGCGTTGGCGCTCGCGATTTGCGGGAATGTTTGATGTTGCAGTTAAACCAAAAGGAGGAAACTCCCGAAATAAAATTGGCCAAAAGTATTCTGATCAATTATTTCGACGAGTTTACCAAAAAACATTATGACAAGATCATGTCGCGGCTGGGTGTGACGGAAGATGAATTAAAAAACAGTATCGCCGAGGTGTTGAAGCTTAATCCAAAGCCCGGCGGCTCATTCCAGTCCGATAAAGTGGCCGAACATATCATTCCTGACTTTTTGCTTGAAAATAAGGACGGGACGTTGCAGATTTCGCTTAATTCGCGCAATATCCCCGAATTACGTGTCAGCCGGATGTATAGCGATATGCTCGATGCATACAGTAAAAATAAGGCGGACAAGCAGAACAAGGAGGCTGTTAGTTTTGTTAAGCAAAAACTTGATTCAGCCAAGTGGTTTATCGATGCCATTAAGCAACGGCAGAATACTTTGATGCACACCATGGAAGCAATCGTCAATTATCAGAGGAGGTATTTCCTGAGCGGTGGCGATGAAGCTTTGCTCAATCCGATGATTTTGAAAGATATTGCCGATGCAACAGGATTGGACATATCGACAGTGTCGCGGGTTGCCAACAGCAAATATGTGCAAACGCCATTCGGTATTTATCCTTTGAAATTTTTCTTTTCTGAGGGTTTGCAAACTGATTCGGGTGAAGAAGTCTCCACACGTGAAATCAAGAAAATCCTCCAGGAATGCGTTGATGGAGAGTCGAAACGTAAGCCGCTTACGGATGATGAGTTAGCCGCCATCCTCCAGGATAAGGGATACCAAATCGCTCGTCGTACAGTTGCCAAATATCGCGAACAACTGAATATTCCGGTTGCGCGGTTGCGGAAAGAGCTATAGCATGATATGTTACAGAGGTCGGTCATAGCCAACATTCTGTTAAAGATATAGAAAGAAAGTGTGAAAGTTTTACGGTTCAAGAATTATTTGTCCAGGCCACAAAACGAAAGGACATTATCGAATGTTTTGTCAGTTGTATTCCATCCGTTGTTGATGACGGTGGTAGGGACTTCGTTTATCCTGTTCTTTTCAGGTTTGTATATCACCATGCTCCCGATACATGCCAAAAAAATCATTTTGATGATTGTTGGTTTGTGTACTTTGGGGTTGCCGGTCATGTTGCTGTTGTTTTACTGGACGCACCGTTGGATAAACGACTTTCAGATTTCCGAACGTCGTGAGCGTATCATACCATTGATTCTTTCCGCTATATTTTATTATGTTGCATATCGTGTGCTGCATTCGCTCCATACACCTTTTATTATTCAAAAATTTGTACTTGCATCTACTGTTGCGATTTTCTTTACTTTGATCATTTCTTTAAGTTGGAAAATCAGCATGCATGGCGTTGGTATCGGCGGATTTACCGGTATGGTAGCCGCTTTGGCGACAGTTTCGCCGGCATTATTTCCGATACTCGTTGTCTCAATCTTGTTGACAGGAGTAGTCGGCTATGCCCGTATCCGGCTTAATGCTCATACGCCTGCCCAATTTTATGCCGGTACCTTATTGGGGTTTGCAGTTGTTTTTGGAATATTCTTTTTGCTGTAATTCGATAGTATTCAGCAGCAGTCGGTAGCAAATATTAAAAAACATTTTTTAATATTTGGTAATATTGCAAATCCCGTTTTGTTTGGAGACAGACGGGAATGTCGGGTTTTAGGACATGATAAAAATATTTATAAGGCTTGAAAAGCCCGATTTTCATAACTGCAGGTCAACGACCTGTAGAGAAGGCAACAGACTATTTTTGCCTGCAAGGCAAGACAGTATAGAACAAGAATACGTCTTGCCTTACAGGCAATGGCTATGTTAGTTGTCAATCCGCAAGTTGCACTTCGCTTACTTGCGGTTATGAAAATATCGCCTTTCAGGCATAGGATAAGGAATGTCTATATTTTGCCATGTACTAAGAGCAGGATTATGTGATTTTTTGACAAGTTCATATAACAGGTCTGTCGAGTTAATTAAGTAACTTCAAATAGTAAATCAATATCGTTTGTTCAAGACTTTGTTTGAGCCTTAAATAAATGATATTAGCCATTAAAAAGACAAATAGTTTTAATGTCCAGGAAAAATAAACCCCAGGTAATCATTGAAAATGTTCCTATATCGGATATTGCCGATGACGGTAGGGCTGTGGGACGGGTAGATGACTTGGTGGTATTTGCCACACACGCTGTTCCGGGAGATAATGTGAACATTCAGGTAAACAGGAAACGGAAAAAATATGTTGAAGGCATGGTTGTACATTTTAACCAGCGTTCCGAATGGCGTGTTGATCCGGTGTGTTCGCATTTTGGAGTGTGTGGCGGTTGCAAATGGCTGGATTTTGATTACGAAAAACAGCTTTTTTACAAATATAAGAACGTGTCGGATTGTCTGATACGTATTGGTAAACTGGATATTCCCAGCATTGATCTGGTATTGGCCGCCGATCCAACCTTATATTACCGCAACAAGCTTGAGTTTACCTTTTCATCAAACCGCTGGTTGACCGATGAGGAAGTCAGGTCGGGAGAAGAAGTGGCGAACCGCAACGCATTGGGATTTCATATTCCTGGCATGTTCGACAAGGTGTTGGATATCAATCATTGTTATCTACAGCCAGATCCGTCGAATGCCATTCGTTTGGCCATCCGTGAGTTTGCACAGCAGGAAAACATGCCATTTTACGATTTGCGTAGTCACGAAGGCTTTCTGCGAACGTTGGTTATTCGTACATCTTCCATCGGCGAAGTAATGGCTATTGTCAATTTTCACCATGAAGATACGGATATGCGCCAGAAGTTGCTGGATTATACATGGAAACGATTTCCTGAAATAACATCCCTGATGTATGTGATCAATCCTAAGCAAAACGATAGTTTTACCGATCTGGAAGTACAGTTATACAAAGGTACACCCTACATCATGGAGGAAATGGAGGGCCTCAAATTCAAAGTAGGACCGAAATCATTTTACCAGACCAATTCAAAACAAGCGCTGGAACTTTATAAGGTGGTGCGTCGTCTTTCGGGATTGACCGGTAGTGAAACTGTGTACGATTTGTATACCGGTACCGGTACTATTGCTAATTTTTTAGCAGCGTTTGCCCGGAAGGTCGTCGGAGTAGAGTTTATCAAGGAAGCTATTGAGGACGCTAAACACAATTCATCCATCAACGGGATCAGGAATACGTTCTTTTTTGCTGGTGACATGAAAGATGTATTTACTTTTGATTTTATACGGAAACATGGTTTGCCCGATGTAGTGGTTCTCGACCCGCCGAGAGCCGGAGTTCACCCCAAAGTAATTGAAGCGCTATTATTTGCCATGCCCAAACGGTTGGTGTATGTGAGTTGTAATCCTTCGTCGCAGGCACGAGACCTGGCGATGTTGCAGAATTCGTATGCAATAAAAGTCGTGCAGCCGGTAGATATGTTTCCGCATACGCATCACATTGAAAATGTAGTGATGCTGGAACGAAAAGATATATAGTGTTAAATTAAGAATTAAAAATTAAGAGTTAAGAACTTAGCGTAAGCGATTTCACCGGAGGTAATTGTAACATGCATATTTTTAATAAATTATGAATTATAGCAAATAGTTATTTAAATCGTTTTGCAAAAATAGCATGTTAAATAATTGACAATTGATAATTGAAAATGAGTTGTTATCCATATTTTTGTCGTTGAATGTCATGGTGCGATTTGAACCAAGCAAATAGTTACTTGTAAAATAATTTGGCAAAAAAAACGTTATTTGTTGAACGAAACGTGTGCCGATTGTGAGGCAATGATTTATCTCTAAACAATACCAGACCTTAAACTCAAAACTTAAAAAATGCGAAGAGGCCTTTTTGGTGAGGCGCCGCCTTTCACCCAGTTGATTCTTGTTCTTTTTACCATGGTGGCGTGTGCCATGTTTTTCATGTTCATCGGCATATTGCTTGCACCACCTATATTGGGCATTCCGTTACCTCAGATCATGAATATGATGGGAAATGGTGAAGCTATTCACCATTTAAACCTGTTACGTTACATGCAAACCCTACAAAACATTTCATTGTTTATCATTCCCGCCCTTTTTGTAGGCTATCTTTTTTCAGGTAATGTTATTACTTACTTTGGCTTTCGTAATGTGGTATCCGGTAAATGGTTTGTAGCGGTATTTTTAGCTATTGTCACAGTTGTTCCATTTATCAATTTATTAACGTCGCTTAACGAAATGGTTATTTTCCCTGAAAGCCTTTCATGGCTCGAACACAAGCTTCGTACCATGGAAGATAATGCTGCCGAACTTACCAAATTGTTTATGACGATGGATCATGTCGGCTGGTTATTTTTCAATATTTTGATGATAGCAGTATTGCCAGCAGTAGGAGAGGAACTTATCTTCAGGGGAATAGCCCAAAAGATTTTTGTGCGCTGGACAGGCAATGTTCATGCAGGAATTATTATAACGGCTTTTTTATTCAGTTTCATACATTTACAGTTTTACGGGTTTTTCCCGCGTTGGTTGTTAGGAATCATATTCGGTTATATGCTGGTATGGAGTGGTTCCATATGGTTACCTATTTTTGCGCATTTTCTGAATAATGCCATGGCTGTGGTGGTTACTTATTTGACACAAAAAGGATATATTTCCGAAGAACTGGGAGAGTATGGCTCCGCTTGGAGTGCCATTCCCGTAACGATTGTCATGACGGCTGCTTGTATATGGATTTTGTGGAAAATGTATAAGGCAAGACGGTAATGTTCGATCCGGCTGTCAAAATGACTGTAGCCGTTTGGGTTGCGTGACACGTTTATAGTCACTTGCTACGGAAAATCGGACATAATGTCTAATTGTCTGTCGAAATAGACCCTTTGGCAGATTTTTTGTAAACTAACACGTGCAGTCTGGAATGGACTGGATAATTGTAGACAAATCATCAATCAATAGAAAATATACCAGGAATGGCACAAAAAGCACATCCGAACAAATCGGACAATGACACTCCAATGGATTATACGGACGAGACAGAAAATCCGGAAATAATCGAACCTGAACGGGAGCTTGAAGGAGATGAAGATGAAAATCCGGTGGAACTGGAATCTGAGATCGAAACGTTGCAAAAGGGAATAGCTGAGCAACAGGATAAATATCTGCGTTTAGCAGCCGAATTCGATAATTATCGCAAACGTACACTTCGTGAAAAATCGGAGTTGATACAAACAGCAGGTGAATCTTTGCTGAAAGATATTTTGCCTGTAGTGGATGATTTCGAACGCGGATTGGATATTATCGACAAGTCGGAGGATATTAAAGCTGTAAAAGAAGGCATCGAATTAATATATAACAAGGTAAAAGAATATTTGGCAGCTAATGGTGTCAAGGAAATAAAGGCCATGAACGAACCATTTGATGCTGAATGGCATGAAGCCGTAACCAATATTCCTGCACCTTCGGAAAAGATGAAAGGCAAAATAGTCGATGTGATACAAAAAGGATACGTTTTGAACGATAAAAAAGTCATACGTTACCCGAAAGTCGTTGTCGGCGAGTAAAGAATGTTCCGATACACGAATATCCCCAGTAATTTTATATGACAAAAAGAGATTATTACGAAATACTAGAAGTTTCCAAGTCGGCTTCCAGGGAAGAGATCAAAAAGGCGTATCGTAAAAAAGCTATCCAGTATCATCCGGACAAGAATCCGGGCGATAAGGATGCGGAAGAGCGTTTCAAGGAAGCAGCCGAAGCTTACGAAATATTAAGCGACGACAACAAAAAGGCGCGCTACGACCAGTTTGGACACGCCGGAATGAATGGTGCCGGTGGTTTTGGTGGAGCAGGAATGTCGATGGATGATATCTTTTCGCATTTTGGTGATATTTTCGGAGACTTGGGCGGATTTGGGTTTGGCGGTTTCGGTGGCGGACGGCAAGGCCAGAGGGTTAGTAAAGGTAGTAATCTCAGGGTGAAGGTAAAACTCACGTTACAAGAAGTTGCGCAAGGAGCCGAAAAGAAGCTGAAACTGAAAAAATACGTACCTTGTAAATCGTGTGACGGAACCGGAGCAGAAGGACGATCGGGTTTCTCGACATGTAGCAATTGTAACGGAACAGGACAGATAACCCGTATCACCAATACCATTTTGGGACGTATGCAGACTTCTTCCGTATGTAATGTTTGTGGTGGAAGCGGAAAGATTATCACCAAAAAATGTACTACATGCTACGGCGAGGGTATTGTACAGGATGAAGAAGTGGTGACTATCAAAATACCGGCAGGCGTATCCGAAGGTATGCAATTGAATGTCAGTGGAAGGGGTAACGCTGCACGGCGCGGCGGTGTTAACGGCGATCTGATTGTCGTGATTGAGGAAGAACCGCATCTCGACTTGGTTCGCGATGGCAACGACTTGATTTATCCGTTGTTTGTCAGCATACCAGATGCGACTATTGGTACCACGGTCGAAATTCCAACAGTGGACGGAAAGGCCAAAATAAAAGTGGAACCGGGTACACAACCCGGAAAAATCCTGCGCCTGCGCGGAAAAGGTATTCCCGATGTAAACGGTTACGGCAGAGGTGACTTACTGGTAACAGTTAATGTGTGGATACCCAGAGATATATCTAAGGAAGAACGTATTATACTCGATAAACTGAACTTGTCGAAAAACTTTCAGCCCCAGCCTACTACCGAAGACAAGAGCTTTTTTCAGAAAATGAGAAACCTGTTTGAGTAGTTCGGGCTAATTCGTAATGTTTTTGCGGTAACAACGCCGTCTGATATATAATTCCTTTTCGTAATTTTTCCATGCCGATATGGCATTGACGTTGCTTTCGAGTTGCGGATTCGAAATAGCGGTTTTTATATTGTTCCGGATATACGCTTTGTTCAGTTCCGAATAGTAAAGCGAGTGCACACCTTTGTTCTGCCATTCGGGTAACACGCCATTCAGGTATAAATCAATGGTGTCGTTTTTACGTAATGCTTTCAGGACATGAATAAATCCGAAAGGAAACAACCGACCCTTGGCCTTCTGCATAGCCTTAGAAAGTGATGGCATGCTGATACCGAAAGCTATGATCTTATCGGTAGCATCAGCAATAAAGCAAACAAATTCAGGCTTGATAAAGCTGAAATACTGCTTCACATAATAATCGATTTCCTTGTCGGTAAGCGCTACAAATTCGTATAAATTGGCAAATGAAGCATTCAGTACTTCAAATACTTCTCTTGCCCGGGGTAATATTTCACGAATGGATGAAAACCTGAGTACTTTGAGGTTATACTTCTGCAAAATCAGGTTATTGATACGCTGAACCTTGTCAGGAATGGGTTGCGATGCATTGAAAAGATATTGTAGCCAGTCCTCAACTTTCGAATATCCATGTTTTTCAAAATGATCAACATAATAAGGATAATTATAAATATTGGCAATAGTCGGCATTTTTTCAAAACCTTCCACCAAAAGTCCTTCATTATCCATATCGGTAAAGCCCAAAGGTCCATGGACACCCTCCAGGCCACGTTCTTTTGCCCAATTTTCGACAGTTGCAAAAAGAGCGCCCGACACTTCCATATCATCGATGAAGTCGATCCATCCGACCCGGACCAAACGCACACCCCATTTGTCGATGGACCGGCTGTTGATGATCCCGGCGATCCGTCCGGCTATCTTTCCATCCTTGTATGCCAGCCAGTATTTGGCTTCGCAATACTCGAAAGCAGGATTGACATCTTTACGTAAAGTTTGCATTTCCCCCATAATAAGCGGAGGAACCCAATATTCACATTGAGCGTATAGCTTAAAGGGAAAATTGATAAAACGTTTTAGATCCTTTCGCGAAACAACTTCACGTATAGTAACATTCATTCGTATAGGAATTAGATAACTCCAAGTGATTTCCCAACCTTGATTAATTTTTCGATGGCAAAATCAATCTGGTTATAATTGTGTGTGGCCATCAGGGATAGCCGTATGAGTGTGGAATCATTAGCCACAGCCGGCGACAGTACAGGATTAATGAAAATACCTTCGTCCAGCAACGTTTTTGTGAGCTTGAAAGTTTTCGTATTGTCTCGGATCATTAGTGGTATGATGGGCGTTTGTGTAACACCAAGGTCAAAACCGGCTTCTTTCAAATGCTTGATTGTATAATGGGTAATATCCCACAGATGCTTGATCCGTTCCGGTTCTTCCTGGATAATATCTAATGCAGCCAATACACTGGCAGCAGCAGCCGGAGCGATACTTGCACTGAAAATCAACGTGCGTGAGTGATGCAATAAAAAATTGATAGTGGCATTGTCGCTGGCAATAAAACCGCCGATGGAAGCCAACGATTTACTGAATGTACCCATAATCAGGTCAGTACGATCAGTCAATCCGAAATGCGATGAAGTTCCTCGTCCTCCCTCACCGATGACACCCAACGAGTGCGCATCATCTACCATAACTGTTCCGTTATATTTTTCGGACAGTTCTATAATATGAGGTAAATTGGCAATATCACCGTCCATGCTGAAAATACCATCGACGACAATCAATTTCATCTGTTCAGGTTCGCAACGTTGAAGCACCTTTTCCAGTGAGTCCATATCATTGTGCCTGTATTTCAATACCTTGGAAAATGACAACCTACTGCCTTCAATAATGGATGCATGGTCGAGTTCGTCCAAAATGATATAGTCGCTGCGACCGGTAAATGTCGGAACAACTCCCAGATTGACCTGAAATCCAGTACTATAAACAATGGCCGCCTCTTTTCCGACAAATTCGGCCAACCGGCGTTCTAACTCGATATGAAGGTCCAAGGTTCCGTTAAGAAAGCGAGAGCCCGCACATCCAGTCCCATATTTGTCAATAGCTGCCTTAGCTGCTTCTTTTATTTTCGGATGATTTGTAAGTCCTAAATAACTATTGGAGCCAAACATGAACACTTTTCGACCATTCATCATTACTTCCGTATCCTGGTCGGATTCAATTACCCTGAAATAGGGATAAAGCCCCGTGGCCTTTATTTGCTGCGGATCGGTATATTTCTCAGTCCTTTGAACCAGTAGATTTTTATGAAAGCTGGTCATTTGATAACTTAATAGGTTTGATATGGATTTATAATACAATAACTAATTGTCAGAAAATTAAGTCAATTGCTTATTTTTTGACTAATTCCCAGCCTGCAAAGATAAAAAGGAAACGATTATACCAACAACAATTCAATCAAAATTAGATATGTTTATTTTAAAAAAAATATTAATTGGACGCAAAAAAGATGTTGTGGGTTCACATACGTTTGATTATGATTGATATACTGATTGTTATTCGGACAATAATATTATATAAATAAATCACATCGCCGTATTTGAAATAAATTATTTTAAACATTTTTTCGTAAAAAAATATGATTTATCAAAAAAACTTGTAGGTTTGTATTTTTTTATAAAGTAATTATATTTTTTAAACATGAAAGGTAAAGTGAAGTGGTTTGATTCCGGTAAAGGTTACGGATTCATCCAGTCTGAAGAAGGAAGTGATGTATTTGTACACTATTCAGGTATTGAGAAAGACGGATTCAAAACCCTCGAACAAGGTCAGGACGTTAGTTTTGATGTGACTGACGGAAAAAGAGGCCCTCAAGCAGTTAAAGTTGAGCTAATTTAATATAGACGTCAAACTTTTAACAGTATCAAAAAAGCTCCGGATATTCTGGAGCTTTTTTGTTAGCAGGTTACAACAACTTCATTAGAAATGAAGCTATCTATCAAAAATCAGATTCGGCACATATTCATGAAAAAACTATTTTTGTGTAGTCAAACAATAAAGGATGCAAAATGGATTTTAGTCTGAAACCGCAACAAATACTGAAACGAATTGCCTTATTGGTATCTGAAAACAAGGAATTAAAAGAAAGATGCAAAGTTTTGACCGAGTCATATAACCGGATGTCTGATGAGTTAAAGCAACTGAAAGAGTGTCTTGAACAGGTACAACAAGAAGACATTTCTACCAAAAAAGGCAAATTCAAATCCCAGCAAACCCGCTTCGATACGGTTACAGTTCTATTTGCCGAAATACATGGTTTTTCGGATATTATGGATAGTCCGTCCGATACAATAGGGTATATGGACAAGCTGGATTATTTTATTCTCCGATTCAACGAAATTGCTGAAAAATATCAATTAGTCAAATTGAATAGTATTGGAGATAATTTCATGTGTGCAGGAGGTATTCCTGAAAAGAATATTACCAATCCGATTGCAGTTACCATGGCAGCATTGGAAATGTTGTATGTGGTGGAAACAGATACGCAAAACAGCAATGACCGGATATGGAAATTGAGTGTAGGGATTCATACCGGTTCGGTCACTACCAAGATCGGAGGGCGGCGGCAATTGAACTACGATGTGAAAGGCGATACCATGAATGTCGTGAGCCGGATCGTATCGGTCGGAATGGAAAACACAGTAGTAGTGTCGGCCACGACTTATGAGTTTGTTAAGGAACTGTTCGACTGTCGTTATACCAGTACTCTTCCGGTAAAATATCAAAATAAACTGGAGCTTTTTGCTGTTACAGGTATCAAACCGGCATTTGCATCAGATGAAAAACGGCGTTTGCCCAATGAAGCATTCCGTACCCAGTTTATGCTGGTTCAGTTCAATGATTTGCAGGAATTTATTTTAGATAAATTGGAAAAAGAGCTTCCATCCTGGTTGTTTTACCATAATGTCAAACATACTGTTGATGTGGTGACAGAGAGTGAGTTGATTGGATGGGCTGAAGGGTTGGATGATCATCAATTATTAATACTCAAGACTGCAGCACTTTTCCATGATACCGGGCATACCATTTCATACCTTGATCATGAAGAACGGAGTGTAGAGATAGCCCGGAAATATCTTCCGGAATATCATTATGCGCCCGAAGAAATAGATGAAATATGCCGCATTATCATGGCGACCAAGTTGCCGCCAAAACCGGCTGATCTACTCGAAGCCATTATCTGCGATTCTGACCTGGACTACCTGGGCCGGACCGATTTTGTCCCGGTTTCGAATGCTTTGTATGAGGAATTGAAAGCGCAGAATAAGATGGCATCGCTCAATGACTGGAACAAGCAGCAATTGAAATTTATCAGTTCACATCAATACTTTACCAAGACCGGACGCAAATTACGAGAGGTGAAAAAGCAGGAACAGATTGAACGAATCAAGCAATTGATTGAGTAACATTTGAAAAAATACCGATTATTTTACCTTGTTTTTTATCCTTCCAGGGCTTTTGCGATACGTTTTTGCTTTAGTTTGGCCGAGTAGATACGTCCGAGTATGTTCGGGATAGCAATACCTAACGATAGGGCGAAAAGTGTCATAGTGACCTTGATAATCGAATCGAATGTCTGCAGCAACACCGGTATTTGTTCCGATGCAGGAGCACTCGCATCGAGACTAACCGCACCAATAACAGCTTTATACATTAATACTCCGGGTATCATGGGAATGACCGGTGGAATAGAAATTACGTGTGCGGGTACATGCACTTTATGCACTAAATAAATGGATGCCAAACCGACCATCAGGGCGCCGCAAAATGAACTAAGCGAAAGGCTCCAGTCGAGGTGGTACATCAATAGGTTGCGGGTAACTACAGCCACTGCTCCACACGCAGCACAGACAACCAAGGTATGTACCGGTACATTAAATAAGATAGCGAATCCTGTTGCTGCAAAAGCTGCGGCAATTGCGATAACAAGCCACTGGTCGTTTGGCCGGAGAGATGCTGTGTAGTCGTGAAAATCCAATATTTTTAATGCGAACAACATTCCGAAAGCGATTGCTCCAATAGTCAGAATCGCAATAACAATTCGCGTGACCCCCACAATAGTAAAACCGTCGATCATATCATCCAATGAGTTAATTAATGGTACGCCCGGGATCAGGAACAATACGCTGGCAAAAATAGGATGGTATTCGGTATTACTGATATTCAGGAAAGTCGACAAACAGGCAATCAGCACAGCGATGAATGAAGATATGGCCACATTCATGTACATATTGAAACGCCGGTGGTGCATTTCCTGGCGGGCAAATAAAGCAACCGATGATGCTACAAACGTAGTGAATGCAGCCGGCCAGTCGCATCCGAAAAGTTTACAGAATCCTCCGCAGGCAACGCCTACGGCAAACACCACCAACCAACGGGGATAATTACGTTCGGTTCTAGCGATTTGTTTTAAGTCGGCCTCGTATTGATCGAGTGTATATTTTTGCTCGAGGGCACGCCAACTCAGTTTGCTGATTTCGGCCAGTACAGACATATTGACGCTGTGGTTGTGACATTTGCGAAACTTGGTGATCGATCTGCTCCCTTCGCTGATATTAATCATTAGGGTTGTGTAAGTGATATGCATGTGGAATTTGTTTTCGGGAATTCCCATAAACACTGCCACACGGCGAAGATTGCGATCGACCCGGTTGCTGTCGGCCAAACTCTGAATCAATAATTGTCCCGTAAAAAGCAAAAGATCTAACTTTTTACCCAACAAATCGATATGGTTGTTATCTGGTTGGTTACTCATTTATTTTAAAATATGGCACAAAATAGCAAAAACCGGGCCGTTACCGGTTTTAACTTTGATTGGCCTAGTTCAGCAGAATTACTCGAAAGACAGAATACTTTGAAGGTATGAATTTGAGTTAATTCTTCTATAGCATTAATGAGCAAATTCTTAGGAAATGACGGGAAATTTCCATGGCTCCCGGTATGCAGGCTTGATGTATTTATCGGCTTCGGGGACGTTAAATTTTTTTAGTGTGTCGTCAAAATACAAGGCTGATCCTACGCGAGCTGCAATATTTCCTAAATGGGCATACTTGGCACACAAGCTGCCATTCTCAATGGTACATGCCGTTTGGTTGTTTCTACTTTTGACACATTCCAGGAAATTGGTTACATGTATTTTGTGATCCTGAAAATCAGCTTTTACTATCTTTTCCGGGGCTTTTGCTACCTTAGACTTGCTATCCCATACTTCCCAACTATCTCTGTCGGCAACCAATGTCCCATTGGAGCCGTGGAACAATATACCATAATCTTTTCCGTAAGGTCCGGTGGTTTCGGGACCTGCATTGTGTTCCCAACTCATAATAAAATGATCAAACTGATAGGTTACCGTTTGCGAATCAAAAGTCTCATGTACTCCTTCGGGATAAAAATATTTTCCTCCGGCAGCTATGGTTTTTGAAGGTAACGTTTTCACATCCATACCCCACAAACCCATATCAAGGAGATGTACGCCCCAATCTGTCATTAATCCACCGCCATAATTCCAAAACATCCGCCAGAGGCCGTGGAATCGTTGTTGATTGAAAGATCGTTTTGGGGCAGGTCCTAACCATGACTCAAAATCGACGCCATCGGGAACTGTACTGTCAGGTACACCTGGTTGGATAGCCGCATAGGTAAAGTTTGCCCAGATGTGCACTCGTCCTATGGTTCCTAACTGCCCGGAGCGGAGGTATTGGATCATTTCTTTCCAGTGACCGCTGCTGCGTTGCTGTTGTCCTACCTGGGCGATTCTGTTGTACCTCTGGGCGGCAGCAACCATGACATCGCATTCGGCGATGCTATTACCGATGGGTTTTTCCACGTATACATCTTTACCCGCCTTGCAGGAATCGACAAACTGGAGACAATGCCAATGATCAGGCGTACCAATAATTACTATGTCTACATCTTTCCGATCCAGAATTTTACGATAGTCGCCATATACATCCGGCTTTGTTCCCTGTTTTTTTTCAACTTCTTCCGCTTTGGATAAAAGTATACTCCGATCGACATCTGCTAACGCAACACAACGTACTTCGGGATGACGTAAAAAATCGGACAGATTGCCCCAACCCATATTCTTGCAGCCGATTAATGCCACATTGATTTTGTCATTAGCCGACACTTGTGCCCATGCAGGCATAGCCATACTTGCAGCTAATATAGAGGATGATTTGATAAAATTTCTCCGTGTGGTTGTCATGATTTCTACAAACTTTTGATTCAAATATTACGAAAAGTCACCTCTGTAACATGTTGTTGGACATTGGATACAGATAAATAACCATGCGGTTTTTTACTAAAATAGCTTTATTTTAGATTACAAATGTAATAATTTATTCACCATCAATATACCGAATATTTTCTCATAATTTGAAACAGACTCATTCTTTTGATATTTATTGCTCAAAATGATTCAATAACGATCTTCATTCAATTTTTCTACATCTGTTGTTTATTGTTACTTTTGTCGAAAATCTCATTGTATGAGTCTGATGAGATTACTTCAATTGGTATCAGCAGTCGCTGAATGATTGAAACCTGGGTATTGAACGGTAGAAAAAACTGAAAATAATATAAGTTCGTGGATATGAAAGAAGCAGAATGTAAATCAAACATTTGGGGTAGGTTTAAAAACGGATATATTCTGTCAATCGGCAAAATTATAGGATTATTGACATTAACTTTAGTGTTGGTTTCCGGATTTACCACAAAAGTATTAGATACTAAATATCTGCAAACTGTAAAGACCGATATTTCCCTACCATCGGAAGCCGGAAAAAATGTTCTCAGATTGTTTCAGGTAAAAAATCAGATTATGGCGGTTACTCCATCAGGTACGTTTCGTTTTATCAACGGAAAATGGAACCGGCAAAATTCGGGTTCAGGCTGGGTAACTGCAACTATGGATAAACAGGAAAATGTCTGGTTGGCAGCAGTTTCCTTTATTGAAAAGGAGAAAAGTGGACGAAAAATTGAACTGCCGGAAATTGCCCGTACCGATACAGTTACTTGTTTGTATTGGGAAAATGAAAACACATTATACGTAGGAACAAATAAAAGGTTGTTAACGTGGACTGGCAGGTGGAATGTTCATCCAGGAATAAAATCGAGAGTGAATGCAATTGAAACAGACGTCCGGAAAAATATTTGGGTGGCTACAACTAACGGGCTTTGGCGACGTTCCGAAGAGAAATGGGTGAACATGGATGAAACACTCATGGCAGTGGGCAATGAAAGGACATATTTTACACTGGCCACACAAAAAGGAGGTGAAGATGTGCTTTACAGTTCGCCCTGGTCGGTAGGCTGCATCTCAGGCGATGGCAACCACTGGGTTGTCCGGGGCATTGATGGTTTGCCTTATGGTCCGGTAAAACTGATCCGTCCCACCAATGAAGGACTTTGGCTTGGAACAGACAAAGGGGCGATCAAGAAGGATTCAAGCTGGCATTATTTTAACGGCCGCCGCTGGTTGCCTGATAACCGGGTGAACGATATTTTGCAGATAGCTCCGAGAACTGTATGGATTGCTACTCCGGACGGAATCAGTCAGATACAACAGATGGAAATGACACTCGAGCAAAAAGCCGATACATATGAAGAAATCATAGAGATGCGGCACAACCGGCGTGGCCTAATCAATCATTCTTATCTAAAAATTCCCGGCGACCTTTCAACCAGTTATACCGAAAATGAAGACAACGACGGATTGTGGACTGCTTGTTATCTGGCAGCAGAATGTTTCCGTTATGGAACGACTAAAAGCCCTGATGCCAAAGCAAAAGCAATACGTACTTTCGAAGCGCTAGAACGGTTGGAAACAGTAAGCGGCATTTCCGGTTATCCTGCCCGTTCGTATGCTTTGGCTACTGATAGTGTAAAACAATCACGTTCGCCACACCCGAAAAACTGGCATCCTTCGCCCGATGGCAAATGGCAGTGGCTTGACGATACCAGCTCCGATGAAATAGTCGGACATATTTTTACTATTGCACTTTTTCACGATCTGGTGGCGGATGATTTGCAGAAAGAGCGTTCCGTGAGTTTGATTGAACGCATTCTGAACCACATTATAGATAATGATTTTCAACTTATTGATTTTGACGGCAAACCCACCCGGTGGGGAATCTGGAATCCTGATTCACTCAATCACTCAAAGAACTGGATGTACGAACGGGGGCTGAATTCGTTACAGATTCTTTCGCATCTGAAAACAGGTTTATTTCTGACTGGAAATCCAAAATTTGAAAAAACTTACCATGAACTGACGGAAAAATACGGTTATGCTAAAAATGCGGTTCAGGCAAAGATTTACGGGCCCTTTGAAACGAGCCATTCCGATGATATTCTGAACTTTTTCCCTTATTACAACCTTTTGCTTTACGCCGGTGACGATCCCAATCTGCCGCTTTATCTGCAAAGCCTTGAACGAAGTTGGAAGGTTGTACGACCTGACCGGATGCCGGTTTGGAACGTAATTGCCAGTGCGCTGTTGAAACGAGATTGTGATTTGCACGTGGCGCTGGAAGAACTTCAGCAATACCCCCTCGACTTGGTGAATTGGACAATGGAAAATAGTCATCGCTGGGATTTACAACGTGACCAACTTGTTGACAGGGGAGGTAAAGTGCAGGCCACAAAACCGATTCCTTCTCTGGAAAGCGGAGTCTCACGATGGAATACCAATCCAAAACAATTTAATGTGGGCAATGGTGGAAAAACCGAAGAAACCGGTACTCATTTTCTATTTGCTTATTGGATGGCAAGATATTATGGCCTGATAGCAAAATCCAAGTAAAATGATGTATATCGTTTTAAGTTGCCCAAAGATAATAATCAATTGACTCTGACAGGTCTATCGACCCTGTCAGGTCACTCTACGTCAAGGACCTGTCAGGCTGCGAAGCTGCTGACAGAGTCGGAATAGAATTCTTAACCAAATAATATCATTTTTCAATTGTTTAATACTTCCTACTTCTCATATTTCCAAGATCCACATTAATGGAAAAATGATTGGATGCACCGGCTAAATGCCATTTGGACCGGGCGTAATCGACATGAAAACGGGAAATATGGATGCCGATTCCCCATGAGAATCCAACCATTCCAGTATGCGATGACACTTTCAAATCCTGACGGCGGTTGTAGTTATAACCCGCCCTGAGTGATAATCCCTGGAACGGAAAACACTCCACCCCAAGTAGGATATGCCGCATCAATTCATCAGCGAATAAGCCAACGCCGCTTTTGGTGTCGTCTTCTTGTGTTGGTTGACTTGTTGTTGATGTGGTGTTATTGTTTTCCCCATTGTATCCTAACCGGAGCCGCTCCAAATGTTGAACCAGTAACGAAAAACGGAATGGGGCATGTTGTAATCGTTGCGATATGCCTAATTGTATTTCGAATGGTACAGGTTCGCGCCCGCCATCGGAATATGCGGTTAGTTGGCCGCCCATATTGCGTATCACGAATGCAGCCGTAAACAATTGTTCCGGATGCCGGTAGGTAATTCCCAGATCGGCAAGTAAACCATACGAGGTATAACGTTCAAAAACCGACAACAAAGGCTTTACGTTGACCCCGACTGTCAGCGTGCTATCCAGCCATGGCAGGAAACGCGAATAGCTGAGATTAAAAGCATATTCGGCAGCTGTGAATTTTCCCAGGATGATCCCGGACATGTCGGCTTCAGTAAAATCACCATAATTAATATAATGTATACCTGCCGCAAAGCTACCGATCCCTTTATAAGATTGGGAATAGGCTACATAACCAAAATTAATTCCTGCCATGTAATTGACATAATTGAGTGACAGGTTGCGGTTTGAGGTACTGTCGAGCAAAGCCGGATTGTAAAAAGCCAGCGAGGGATTAGCATCTGAAATAGCGTTTACTTTTCCTCCCAATGCAGCTACCTGCGGTGTTGGTGTAAGGTCCAGGAAACTATAGGTGGTCGTTCCCCCTACTTGGGCTTGTGTTACAGCATCACGTCCCATTGAACCAAGGAAAATCAACACCAAACATAGTTGCAGCTTACCATGCAACCTTTGTACAACTATTCTACAACTATCATGTACCCAATTTGTAACCACCCTGTAGTACTTATATCATTCGTGGCTTGAAAAATATTTCATGAACTGTGACCGTTCATATTGTTGCGGGTTATCGATATTTTTATAATTCAGCTTACCACGGAAATTGTCAATACTATCAAAATGATGTTCTTCCATCCATTTCGACATATCTTCGATAATAGTAGTCAGGAGTTCCGGGCCATGCTTATAAAGGGCGGAACACAATTGGGTTGTTTGCGCTCCGGCCAGTAACATTTTGATAACTCCCGATGCATCGTGTATTCCTGTCGATGCTGCTATCTGTATCTTTTCCACCGTCGACGAAACAATGGATACCCAACGAAGCGAATAACGAAGATCGGCAGGCGAACTGAATACTCCGGCCGATTTTAGCGTCAGGTTTTTAATGTCGATATCGGGTTCGTAGAAGCGGTTAAACAGTACTACGCTTTGTGCTCCACGGCAGTACAACTGGTCAACCACGTACGATAAATTGGTAAAATGATTTCCCAACTTGAAGGAGAACGGTATTTTGAGTGATTTTTTCAGGGCATTAGTAATTTCAAAATAAGTTTCTTCATATTTTTCCGGAATACGATCTTTGTCGGTAGGGATGAAATATACGTTTACTTCGACGGCGTCTGCGCCGGCTTGTTCCATTTTCAAAGCCTGTTCTATCCATTCCGAAGCTGAGATACAGTTGACACTGGCAATAACCGGGATCGAAACCGACCGTTTTATATCACTGATCAGTTTTAAATATTCGGCAACCGAATGCCCCATTACGTAGCTTTGCAGGTAATCTGCCGCTTCCGGATAATATTCACCAGCCTGTTGCAGATTCAGAGCTTCGTGCAGCATTTGTTCCTCGAACAACGATTTCAACACTACTGCAGCAGCCCCGGCATTTTCAAGTTTTTTGACCTTTTCGACAGAGTTGGTCAGCGAGCAGCTTCCCACGATTAGTGGATTTTTCAATGGAAGCCCTAAATAGGAAGTTTTGAGTTTACTCATGATGGATATTTTGATGTTTATCACCGTACAAATTTAATGATTTTTATGGAATAAGCGATTGTTAGTAAAACAATAAAAAACGTCATAACAGGATTTTGTCTACAAGGGACAGAATTAACAAGGTTAACAAGATAGGTCGCCTAAAGTGATCAAAATTCTGTCAAATCCTACCTAAAATATAAATTTTAAGGCTGTTATATGACACAAAAATTATAGTCTATAATACTCTTAAAGAACCAAATTTTTGCTTCGAGACAGTTGGAATCATAATTTCCTTAAATTTGCAGTGTCAAATAGTTATTGATCTGTAATTTGGTATGTACGATCGGAGTTGATATCGGATGCATGCCTTTTGACAGGAAGTTGATATGATTATTTCGTCAACTGTATTCATCTTGTGTGGAAAGTTTTATGTGGAAAGACTTTCCGATGTTTAATAACAGATGAAGTGAATAGTTTCTCAGTGATACGAATTATATTTTCTTGATTATGAAGATTCTGTCGCCGCAACAAATCCGAATAGTAGATGCCTATACCATAGGGCATGAGCCAGTTGCTTCTATTGATTTAATGGAGCGGGCAGCATTGGCTTGTGTTCGGTGGATAATGGAACATTTTGACAGTCATCGCCGGGTGGTTATATTTTCCGGTCCCGGTAATAACGGAGGCGATGGATTAGCCATTGCACGATTACTGCAAGGGATGCGTTACGACGTGTCAGTATATATGCTCACGGATGCCAATAGTTTGTCTCCCGACGCAGCGATCAATTATCAACGTCTGTCCGAATGTCAGCCGGTTGTGCTGACAAGTGGGAATATGCCTGACCTGCAACCATCAACTTTAGTGGTTGATGCCATGTTCGGAGTCGGATTGACTCGGACGCTTGCCGGTTTAGCAGCGCAAACGGTTATGCATATCAATCGGAGTGGGGCTACGGTGATTTCCATTGACATGCCGTCGGGGTTATTTTGCGAAAACAATGAGAACAACGATTTTCAAACGATTATCCGGGCAAGTTATACATTGACTTTTCAGCAACCCAAGCTGTCATTTTTCTTTGCCGAAAATGTTTCCTATCTGGGCGAGTGGGTTGTGTTGAATATTGGTTTGTTGCCGGAAATCATCGAACAGCAACCATCAGATATTTATGCGCTCCGGATTCAGGATGTCGCCCGCTGGACGAGGACGCGTGAAAAATTTTCCCACAAGGGGATTTACGGACATGCCTGTATCATTGCAGGAAGCAACAATATGATGGGAGCGGCAGTATTGGCTGTTCGTGCCTGTTTGCGAGCAGGAGTGGGATTGGTAACAGCGCATGTCCCGCAAAAAGAAGGACAAATTATACAAATGTCGGTACCCGAGGCGCTTGTTTCAGCAGATCAACATCCCGGTTTGTTGTCACAAATTCCGGATTTAAGTCCTTTTTCGGCAATAGCTATCGGGCCGGGTATAGGTAAGAATCCTGAAACACGACAAGCTCTGCTGGCCCTTTTAAATATGATCAATACCAAAAAGCCCGGCATACCGACCAAATTGGTGTTGGATGCCGATGCCTTGAATATTCTTTCGGAAAACAAGGATTGGTTGAAATTATTACCTTCCAACTGCATTATCACTCCCCATCCAAAGGAATTTGACCGGTTGGCCGGAAATTCGGAGAATGGTTACCAGCGTTATCTCAAACAAGTAGAGTTTGCCAAAAAGTATGCAATTTTTGTTGTTTTGAAAGGTGCGCATACATCCATTGTTACTCCCAACGGATGTACTTTTTTTAATACAACCGGTAACCCGGGAATGGCCACGGGAGGAACAGGTGATGTACTAACAGGAATAATTGTATCTTTGTTGGCTCAAGGGTGGTCTCCATGCCATGCTGCATGTGCCGGCGTTTGGTTACATGGGGCAGCAGGTGATAATGCTGCAAGAAAAAATGGACAACAGGCAGTTATTGCAAGTGACATTATAAAAAACATCGGAAAAGTATTTAAAAAGTTACAAGTTAAAAAGGTTAAAAGTTAATTGATAATCAAGGATTAAAATACATAATTAAAGATATCATCATGAAAAAGAATATTTTGCTTGGATTCGCTTTTACTGTATTAATGAGTTCGTGTGCTTCGGCTCAAAAAGACGTTAAAACAGCTCCATACAACAGTTCTGCACCAACAGGCCAAAATGCGATGGTTTACGGTCTTCCGCAAACACGTCTGTATTTCGAGGTAGAATTAGTAAAAACTGTCATCAAGAAAGGGCCATATGCCGAATATGCCAACCGCATGTTGGGTTTGCAGAATGTTCCGATGAAAGATTCGGAAAGTTGGCAGATACAAGCTATCCGGATCAGCGACAAACAGGAAATTGATAACAAACAGTTGTATACGGTGACATATACCGATTACCCATACAATATCGACCGGATGATGCGTTTGACCAACCAAGGGTTGATGTTGGACATTTCGACAGATAATGTGCTGATTGAAAGCCGTCGTGTCGGGCCTAGTACAGAGGATATTCAATTCATGAACACGGCCATCAGGGCAACTACCACTGAAAAGGTGGATACCTTCTATAAGACGGTTCTTACGGATACGGCTTTTGTACGCATACCGGTATTGCAACGTAAAGTACTTGGTAAAACTGCTGAAGAGCAAGCACGTGAAGCCGCAACGCAAATTTTTAACATTCGCCAGGCCCGTTTCGATATACTGATCGGGAATACCGATTATCATCCCGAAGGTCCGGCTTTAAAGTTGGTTCTCGATGCATTTAATGTTCAGGAAGAACAATTACTTTCACTTTTTAATGGTGCAAGAGTAGAAAACCGTTATGTGTACACCTATTCGGCATTGCCTGAAAAGACGGCTTCGACTTCTACCTTGTTCTATTTTTCGGATCGCTCGGGTATTGTGGCCAAGAATACAGCCGGAGCCAAAGACGTGTGGTATGAGATAGGAAAAGCAACTGTTCCTCCGTCAATTACACCCAGCCAGCAGGCTAATAACGTTATTTATTACCGTATTCCCCAGGTAGTGGAAATATCGGCAGGAGTTGGTAAAGACGTGATGGTAAACAAGCAAAAGGCCATTTATCAGTTGGGTAACCTTGTGTCACTTCCTTTGGTTGCTCCGAAAAAATAACGGTTTATGCAAAACATAGACAGGTTTTTGCACCAGTTGTGTTAAAATGACGACTAGATTATGTTGCCGTCAAAAAGGGATAGTTTTTCCGGACAATTTGGTATTATCGCTGCAGCTGCGGGTTCGGCTATTGGGTTAGGTAATATTTGGCGGTTTCCATACGTGTGCGGACAAAATGGAGGCGGAGCTTTTCTTTTGCTTTACTTAATATGTGTTGTGGTGATCGGGTTGCCCATCATGTTGGCAGAGTTTGGTATCGGACGCCGCGCACAAAGTAACGCTTATCGCGCTTTCAGGAAACTGTCTCCCGGTAAACCCTGGTATTTGATTGGGGTGATGGGAATTGTGGCTGCTTTTGTCATTCTCTCGTTCTATAGCGCTGTGGGCGGTTGGACAATAGAATATATCCTGCGCTCTGTCACCAATACATTATCCGATCATCCCAAGGAGGCGTTTGATAGTTTTATCACAGGAAGCTACAACCCCATTTTATATCAATTTTTCTTTCTGGCAATGACATTCTGCATTGTGATGATGGGCGTCAAGAAAGGGATTGAGCGTAGTTCCAAAGTATTGATGCCGTTATTGTTGGTATTGTTGATCGTTTTATGTATTCGTTCGGTGACTTTGCCCGGGGCGTCCGAAGGATTAATGTTTTTGTTGAAGCCTGATTTTTCGAAACTTTCGGGCGATTCGGTGTTGTTGGCTATGGGACAGGCTTTTTTCTCACTCAGTTTGGGAATGGGTTGTCTCATCACCTACGGATCATACATCAAGAGCGATGAAGATTTAACTTATGCTGCCGGTATGATAGCCGGCACCGATACTTTGATCGCTATCCTGGCAGGCATTGCTATTTTTCCAGCGGCCGCTGCCTTTGGAATTGCGCCGGGTTCAGGAGAAGGGTTGGTCTTTATTACATTGCCGAGTATGTTCCAGCAAATGGCGGGCGGAATGATTTTTTCAACCTGCTTCTTTATTTTGTTGTGCATAGCGGCACTTACTTCGGCCATGTCGTTGCTTGAAGTGGTGGTGTCTTTTTGTGTGGAAGAGATGCATATGAAACGGGTTAGGGCGACGGTTATAGTTGCCTTATGTGTTTTCCTGCTCGGCATCTTGTGTTCATTATCATTGGGTATTGCCCCTGGATTACAATTGTTTGGAAAAAGCTTTTTCGGTCTGATGGACTTTGTATCATCCAATTTATTGTTGCCAATCGGTGGATTCTTTATTTCTATTTATGTGGGATGGGTACTGAAAAAGCATATCACCGTTAGGGAGTTGACCAGTAATGGTACGCGGAAAATAACTTATCTCCGCGTGTTCTTTTTCCTGATCCGTTACGTAGTCCCGGCTGCTATTTTAGTCGTGTTTATCTCAGGATTGATCAGATAAGTAATTGATGATTGACACACTTAAATTTTCAATTCTCAAATCTTAATGGGTGCATGACAAATTGCAATATTTTTCTCAATTTGTATCTTTGTGCTGATAATAAACCTAATACCTTTCATCATGGATAAAGCATCACTCAAGTCATTAATGTTATCAGCCATATCAGAAGAATTGGATTTGTGGTT
>JAVBNI010000197.1:0-3628 GCA_031551645.1 Bacteroidales bacterium
AACCACAAATCCAATTCTTCTGATATGGCTGATAACATTAATGACTTGAGTGATGCTTTATCCATGATGAAAGGTATTAGGTTTATTATCAGCACAAAGATACAAATTGAGAAAAATATTGCAATTTGTCATGCACCCAAAACAAACCTGTTTTTGCACGGGTTGAGTTTTGGTTTGCGACAACCTTTGTAAACTTTTTACTGTTGCTATCCATAAAAATAGAATTTTAAATTAATACTCAAGATTTCCGACTTTGGAGGAAATCTCAAATCCCCCGACGCGGGTCGGGGGCAAGTTAGTTTTGAAGCACAAAAAGCATTTTTTGTGCTTCAAAAAACAAGAAGCCTAAAAAGAGAAAGAACGAAAAAGAAGGTAACAAATTGGTAATCAGAAATGGTTGGCTTCGGATGTCTTCCAGTGCTCAATAGCCAAAAAGCAGTTTTCAGCGGTTTATGGCAGACAATCCGTCTCTAAATCGTTACCCATTGGAAACGACGCAAAACACGGCAATTCAGTGTCGTTGATTGGCTGCCTACAACGCTGTTTGTCTACGGTTTACATCGCTCAAATAACTCACGTAAGAAGTAATTTTATCATCTTAAAATGTGAGTGTTATGAGCAATGAATTAAAAGTCTCTTTTTACCTGAAAAGGGAACGGAAAAAAGAAAAAACAAGTGTCGGCGAGAGTCCTGTTTTCCCGATTATCGGGAAAATCATCATCGGTAAAACCATCGCCCAATTCAGTACCAAACTGAAAGTCGAAGAACGCCTTTGGCATGTCAAGTCGGGGCGGGCAACGGGCAAAAGCCATGCAGCCGTTAGTTTGAACCGTGAGATTAATAAAATTAATCTCAGTATCCACACGCATTACAAGGATATTCTAAAAAAGGTCACAACTATGTTACTATTTTTGTAGACATGGATCAAAGGCGTGTTGTTGATGTTCAGCCGGGTAAAGATAGTGATACGGTCAGTGGCTTCGTTGAGCAATTAGAATTGAAGGGAGGTGACCGCAAACAGGTAGAGCAAGTATGTATAGATATGTCTCCAGCCTTTATTACCGGTGCTTTAAATATGTTTAAGAATGCTAGCCTCACATTCGATAAGTTCCATATCATACAACACTTGAATCAAGCCATGGACGAAGTGCGTAAAGGTGAAAGAGCCGGAAATGAATTAATAAAAAAACACTGGTGGTGCGTTAATTTTAAATAATTTATCGCATTGTGTTGATATTGCTGCAAATACGATTGTTTTTTTGATTTTGAGATTTGAAATGAAAATCTTATTAAAAATTACGATCGGCCAACTTATAGGTATTTGCAAGCATTTGAAAATAAGCAAATGTTGAAAATAAAAAGTGCCCAAAACTTAATTTATTAGAATGTTAAAAATTAACGCACCAACAGTGATAAAAAAACATAAATACACCTTTTTAAAATCAAAGGAAAAATTATCGGCAAAGAAACGTAGTGAATTGGATTATATGCTCTTGATGTATCCGATTTTAGGAGAGGCTTATCGCTTGAAAGAAATGTTTTCGGATGTCTTCGATATTCAAGATGTCGATAAAGCCCAGGGATATCTTACATTCTGGTGTGATATGGTCATTGAATCAGGTATACAGCCTTTCATCAAGTTCGTAAATCTACTGAAGGCTCATTGGTCTGGAGTGGTTAATTACTTTCAATCAAGACTAACCAATGGAATATTGGAAGGAATTAATTCTAAAATCCAATTAGCAAAAAGGAGAGCTAGAGGGTTTAAAAATGTAAATAATTATATGAACATGATTTTATTCACTTGCGGCAAGCTAAAATTTGATTACCCACACTAAACGTTATAGAGCCAAAATTTTTAACGAGGAAAAAATGCGTCAAACGAGGCCAAACACTTCCAGTTCTGATATTCAGCGCATAAACTACCGTATTTTTGTTGTGGTTTTAATTTTAAATAAATTCTAAATAAAAAAATCATGACAGATATGCTTATTATCGAAAAATCGGTTCTGGATGAACTGGCAGGCAGGATAGAAACCCTGAACAGGAAAATGGAACAGTTGAATGTCCTGAACGGGACAACGGATAAAACGTGGCTGGACAATCAGGAAGCCTGCCAACGACTGTCCGTGAGCAAACGGACACTTCAAAACCTCCGCGACAGCGGAATACTGCCATTTACGAAAATTGGCGCCAAGGTGTATTACAAGCCTGTGGACATCGACAGGCTGTTGTCATTGGGATATACAGGGAAAGTATCATCATTCAAATAATATCATCATTTAAAATTTCACACACATGGAAAATATGATCACACGCGAGTCGGTATATTTTACGGAAATGGTTTCCAAAATGCAAGCCGTAGAAAAAGGAATGGAAGCGCTGCTGTCAGCGGATAAATCCCGCGATAAATGGATTGACGGTGCGGAAACACTCCGCAGGCTGCGTATCAGCAAGCGTACCCTCCAAAATTACCGTGACGACGGAACTCTGCCTTATTCAAAGGTCGGTGGTAAAATCTATTACAACACGGATGACTTAGAAATCCTGATGCGCAAAAACTATGTTTCGGGTATGTAGGTTTTGGCATGCTTTGTTTGATGAAAATGGTTTCCGTATAAAGCACTGCCGGGATGCATCTTTTGACACATCCCGGCAGCGCTTTCAAGAAAAGCCTCTTCATTTTATGACTGGCACAGTTGTTTCCAAATAATACTGTTGGATTTAATCTTACTGATGAAATAAGAACCTGCTGATTTGCGTGATTGCGATTTTAAAGCTTTCATGGCTTTGATTTTTGATAGGTTAAATACTTGTTTTGATAATTAAGCTTGGCACAGATGCTTCCAAATAATGCTGTTGGATTTAATCTTATTGATGAAATAAGAACCTGCTGATTTGCGTGATTGTGATTTTACGGATACTAAAGTTTTCATGACTTAAAATTTTTATTGTTTTATGAATGATTGATTTACTTAATGAAAGGCAAGTGCCATGCCACAATCATTAACAGCATCAAAATCAAAAAACTATGCAAAATGGCATTCGGTAAAACTGTACGGTTTTGATATACAAACTGTACGGTTACGAACAAATTCCTGTCTGGAAAGAGCGGTTGTGCTTTACTCAAAAGGTTAGTCCTTTGAAAAAACAAAATTTGACAGATGCGCAACGGGCTTTTAATTTGACAGGGAGAATATCAGGACACCTTTTTCGACAATGAATATTTCCCGTTGATACGCCCTGCCAGCTTCTTCATGTCCGCAGCTACTTTCTGGTTGGTGATTTCGGCATAAGTCTGGGTGCTCCGGATCGTCTTATGTCCCATCATCTTGCTGATGGCCCCCATCGAAACGCCCTGTGTCATACACACTTGGGTCGCGAAAGTATGGCGCGCCATATGAGTAATTCCTTCCAAAAGCAAGCGACTACAAGGCGGAGCAAACGCCACGCAATTGGTTTAGAATAAGCAAGTTTGGTTGATTTTTCCGTCCTGTGAAAAATGCGAAATCGGACATAAAATCGCAGTATTTCAGTTACCAAATCGTTAGCCGGTAGTTACCGAAAAACGGATAGGTAACAAGGTACAGACAAAAGCAATCAAATCGGTGTCTTTTACGCTGTTTGA
>JAVBNI010000151.1:0-9471 GCA_031551645.1 Bacteroidales bacterium
CCCCCCCCCCCCAACCTTCCTCCCCCTCCCTTCATAGAACGCGCCGTCATGTCGACCAGAGCTTGCGCAGCATGCGAAGTGGAGACATCTTTTGGGGTTTGAACTAATCCCTTAACTAAACGACATTGAAATAGCACCTCAAAAAAAGAATTAACCGAAAAAGGAATATCTTACGAAGTATTGGACAAACCATGCGTTTGAAAACAACATCTCATAAAACATACAAAATCATTGACGAAATGATCAATTTTAATACTCCATTAGTTAAGAAGCCAAAGATGTCTCCATGCGCATGCTCGTGCCTCGTAAGCTTAGTCGACATGACGGCGACGCGTGTAGTAAAAAAGGGGAGGGGTGGGGAAAAAGTTGGGCGGCTTCGCCGCCCAACCTTCCTCCCCCTTTTACCACACGTGCTGTCGTCATGTCGACCAAGCTTACGAGGTACGAGTATGCGCGTGGAGACATCTTTTGGTATTATATCGGACAATCATATTAAAAAATGATCATTTCGTTAATGATTTTTGTGCGGTTTGTCTTGTTGCGTATGAGACGTTGTTTTCAAACGCATGGTTCATTGAATACTTCGGGAGATTCCTTACTTTTTACTTTTCGGCAAGACGGCATACACAAAAAAATCCCCTGCAATACATCGTTGCAGGGGATTCGTTTATAATAATGTTTCCTACTGTTGTGTCAACTCATAAATGACACCGTCATTGCGAGGAGGAACGACGAAGCAATCTGCTTTTATTCAGAAAGATTGCTTCACTATCGCTCGCAATGACGTTTGCAACATTCTTTCATTGACACGACACTAGTTATGACGGCATCATTTTCAGGAAAGCGACTTCTTCGGGTGACAGGAAACGCCATTTTCCGCGTTTCAGACCTTTACGGGTCAAACCGGCAAAATATACACGGTCGAGCTTAACCACCTTATATCCTACGGCCTCGAACATACGGCGCACAATGCGGTTTTTTCCCGAATGGATTTCGACGCCCGCCTGTGTTTTGTTTTCAGGATCGGTGTATGCTATCGAATCGAAAGAAATAGGTCCATCTTCCAGTTCAATACCTTGCGCCAATTTTTCCAAGTCTTCTTCGGTAAGGGGTTTGTCGAGTGACACCTGGTATACTTTGCGCATCCGGTTGGAAGGATGCGTAAGTTTGAGCGAAAGGTCGCCATCGTTGGTAAACAACAGCACACCTGTGGTCATCTTATCCAACCGGCCCACCGGGTAGATACGCTCTTTGCATGCACTCCTCACAAGATCCATGACTATTTTTTTCCCTTTGGGTTCATCCACCGAAGTTACAAATCCCTTCGGTTTGTTCAGCAGAAGATAAATCTTGCGCTGGCTGCTCAAAACCTTGTCCTTGTAGCAGATCTCGTCATCCGGGTTCACTTTTACACCCATTTCGGTGACAACTTCTCCGTTCACTTTGATCAGCCCTTCCTTGATATACTCATCAGCTTCCCTGCGCGAGCATAGTCCGGTATTGGAAATGTACCTGTTCAAACGAATCGGCTTGTCGAACACCACATCCGGATAAGCCGGGGCAATAGGTTTTATTTTTTTCTTGGGCGGTGGCGGTGGCCTTTTCAGGCCTTTCTTTTTTAATACTACTTTTTGGTATGGTTTTTTTACCGGCATTGTATCACCACCAGTCTCTTTCACAATGCGTTTACGTTTTTTCTTACCCGGTATCGAATCAACCGCACTATTCAGGTCAATATATCCGGAGTCGTAGCCGCTGTTATCACCACGGTCATAATTGTAATTAGGGTCTTCCATACGGTTACCGTAATTATCTGCATAATTATTTCCACGATTTCCGGCAGAATTGTAATTACTCGTATACTGCCTTTGTGAGCTGTCATTTCCGTCGCGGAATTCCCTACGCTCATTTCCATACTTTCCCGAACGTGAAGAAGGCGTCGTTTTGACAACCCGCTTCCAATCGTTTCTGTTCTCCATATAATGTTATCTACTGATAATTAAATGATTATTTAAATAAAAATGTTAAAAATTGTGTGCAAAAGTACACATAAATTCAGATTCTAATATGACAATTGTCTTTTTTAACAAAAAAAGAATAAAAATTTAAGTTAATGGGATTTATTACAAGTTAATGAACGATGTAATAATCATTTTTCACTTAGCTTTTTGCAAAAGGCCTGCAAAAGTCATACCAAAATTATTTAATTCAAAAAAGATATGCTCGTGCTTCGATAATTTATCCATATGTTTTCATTATTTATAGGTATTCATTTGTGAAGCACCAACCTATCAATTATAACGAAAAAAAAATATTTTTGTTCGGAAAAAAAATAAAAAAAGTATTGCAAATATAAAAATAAGCTTTACCTTTGCACCGCCTTTTTAGAAAAAGGCATTTGACATAATGGTCCGTTCATCTAAGGGTTAGGATTCAAGATTTTCATTCTTGCCATAGGGGTTCGAATCCCCTACGGACTACAATCAACGCTGATTATCAGCAAGTTGCAAAAGGCATACGCAATTTCATACGCAAATATGGAATTGCGTTTTTTATTTTTAGCCTTCTAAAGATAACTACAAATTCACGAAAAAAATCTGAAAACATCCTTTTTTCATATCGACAATATTCCTTTCTTGCGTCCCTAAAAAGAAATAATATTTGATATGGCCATTGAATATTTTACGGACGATGACGGGAGCTTCAAAGAATTTTCAGCAATAAGGATTCCAAGATACCAGAAACCAGAAAACTTTCCTGCGGGCGATCAGTTTACGGAAAGTGTTTTCAATAATACGTATAAGTGGCTTTCTGACGCGGCTCCCTGTTTCGGTAATGAGAAAGTAACGATGTTAGCTTGTAATATCACCCTCCGGGTGGATACAACAAGGCATGTCATTCTCACCTACAAAGACAGTGAAGAATGGGTTGATCTGATTACCGACTACATCGAAGCAATGATATACGCTTTCAAGAAACCTGAAATCGGACTACCCTGTTATTTAAAGGAAATATCATCTATGATATTATCCAGCAACGAGATCAGTGAAGAGCAAAAGGGATTATTAGCTTATTATATTGATCTTTATAAAGGTGCAAATCACCAATGGCTGGGATATTCGGATTTTGAAATCTTTGATGCAGCAACGTTGTTACCTGCTAATGGACAGGATGACCCAAAAGATGTGATTATTATGGGTAATCAGCAAAATGGCAGTGGTCAAGGTCATCTAACCGGGATATACCAGAAATGGTTAAAAATGTTCCCTTTCGAATTGGGATGTTTCAAGCATGACAAACAGTATTTCATGCAACGTTTTTCAGATTTCATTTGTAAAAACGACGAAAGAACAAACCGCTATTTAGAGCTTACCTTCAAATCGACAAAAACCCAATCGGAGTTCATATCTTTTCTGATAGATACTACCAAACTCATGTTGTACGAGAATCAAAGTATCGAATGGGCTGAAACTGCCGATTCCTCGGACATCAAGTCACGGCAGTTAGCACTAATCCGGCACACGCACCGGGTAAAACAGGAAAAGCTGTTAACCACATTTACCGAAGGTGAAAAAGTCTATATTAAGATATTGAAAGAATGGTTGAAAAATGAAAAGACGTTTTTTGAGGAACTTACATCGTGTTTGCCCAACCATACTGAACCCCAAAAGACAGACACCTCAACATCTCCCGTATTAGGCTCTATTACCGAACTATTCCCGATGTCGATGGTTGGGAAACTACATGAATATTGCAACGGGAAGCTGTTTGAAATGGAAAGTGTCGATCTGTACCAAATATTGAATACTCCCGACCAATGGCATAAAACGGTTAAGGTCAAAAATGGGGAAATAACCAGGATGAAACTGCTGTTGTATCTAATCAATGAACACCTTGCTGAAAAGGATGTCGCAACCGGGCATGTAGAATCCATTTGTATGATATTCGGGTTTGAACGAAGAGAATGCCTGAAACGTAAAAAACTGCACGAAGACTACTATGCTAAGAACGGAAATTATTTGAAACAAATCCAAATGATACTGACTTCCGAAACAGATTGATTCTTTTTTTAACTGCTTGCGCAAATCTCCGCAAAGTGCGCAAAAAATAGTTTTTCACATATCACATTTTCAAATACTTGTGATTTAGAAGACATCTTTTTGCGCAAATCTGCGCAAAAATCCCACCGTAATTTTGCTGTCAAATCATATCAATATACCGGCCGGATATTGTATATGAAAAATTTTTAATGATTCAATGATCATGGATTTTTTATTCAATGACAGTACTCCTATTGCCATGTTGACAGTAGGACAATTAAAAAGGATTTTGGGACAACAGGCGGTTGAACAACCAGCTCGTGAAAACCCGAATACGGAAAAACGTTATGTGTACGGCATCGGTGGTATTGCCCGGTTATTCAATTGTTCGTTACCCACCGCCAACCGCATCAAGAAAAGCGGAAAGATCAATGCAGCCATCAAGCAGATCGGACGCAAAATTATTATTGATGCAGAGTTTGCCCTTGAACTGGCAGGGCGTAAGGAAGGAGGGCGTAGAAGATGAGTACGCAAAGTTATTTTGAACAACGTATTTACGGCGAATTGGGTCTCGCGCCCGAACAGAACACTGTACCCTTGTTGTGGCCTGCCATTCATGAGATGACCTCGTGGCACGACACCCAACTGTTCGAAGAAGACGAACACGGCAACATCAAAATCATTGTCTATGACATTGATAAGCGGGTAATTACCTACAAGCCCAATCCGAACGAAAAAGAGTACTACAACCGATACAAGGCGTTTTACATCGTTCGGTTCAAAGAACCCGAAACCTACAAGGATAAGGACGGGCAGGAACATACACGAAAATATGTTTTACCCAAAGGTGCGGGTACTTATCCGTATTTTCCCGTTTCCCTTTGCGACAAATACGCCAGTGGCGAGAAAATACATACACTGGTGCTCACCGAAGGTTACTTGAAAGCAGCAAAAGGCGCTTTGTGTGGATTGGATGTGGTCGGATTATCAAGCATCACGCATGTAAAAGACAAAGAAACACAGACGATGTATGGAGACATCCTCAAATTAATCAGGAAATGCGCCGTTGAAAACATTATCGTCCTGTTTGACGGCGATTGCAGGCAGATTTCCGTCAAAGACCTCGAAGCAAAACGCGACTTATTGCGTCGCCCGAAGATTTTCTTCAATATGGCGTGTAAATGCCGCGAACTGTTGGCCGACCTGAAACGGAACATGTTCTTTGCCACCATCCGCAGCAGCGAACTCGAAAACCAGCCGAAAGGCTTGGACGATTTGTTGGTTGCGGAAAAAGGCAACGCACAGGCGGTAGTTGATGATTTGCTTGCGGTATCCCGTCCCAATACGTATTTCGAGAAATTCGACATCACCTACGATACGCGCAAATTGTACCAATGGTTCAAACTGTCGAAAGCGGAACAGTTCTACGAATTCCACAAGTCCATCATACGGGAACAGCAGTTCGTTTTTGCGGGCACCGAGTATCTGTACCATCCCGAAAAGGAAGAATTGTTGATTGTGGCGCCTGCCGCTGCAAAAAACTTTATTCGTGTGGGCGACGGCTATTGGGAGTTCGTGCATGTACCTAATAAATACGAACATTTGGAAAAGCAGTTGCATCCGCGAAATAAGGAAACCATCAAGGACGATTACGGAAAGGAAATATTCGAACACGTAGCCAAGTACAAGGCATTCTGCAATGTTCCGAGCCACACGCACTACCAGCCTGTGATACACAATTGCTTCAACCGCTATTACGAGTTCGAACACGACCCCGAAGATGGCGATTGCGAAGCCACGTTGAGGTTTATCCGGCATATCTTCGGGGAACAATACGAGTTAGGCCTGGATTACATTCAATTGTTGTACCAGCGTCCGCAACAAATCCAGCCAATCCTTTGCCTGGTTTCCGTAGAGAACAATACGGGAAAATCAACATTCATCAAATGGCTGAAAGCGATTTTTACCAATAACTGCACCATTATTGGGAATGCCGAATTATCCAACGATTTCAATGCTGGTTGGGCAACCAAACTCTTGATTGCCTGTGAGGAAAGTTTCATTGATAAAAAGCCTGTAGTGGAACGCATCAAGGCATTATCAACGGGCGACAAAATCGTCATCAACCAGAAAGGGAAAGACCATGTGGAAGTGGATTTCTTCGGTAAATTTGTACTGGCTTCCAACAACGAGGACAGTTTCATTATTGCCAGCAAGGCGGACATCCGATATTGGGTGCGCAAAGTACCCGTACCGACATCGGATAACGTGAAATTACTGGATGTACTGGTTCCCGAAATTCCGTATTTCCTGCATTTCCTGAATCGACGCGAAATGTACAGCCGACAACAGTCGCGCATGTGGTTTTCGCCGAAAGAAATACATACGGCAGCGTTGAACAAGCTGATAGAACAGAATCTTCCAGCGGTGGTAAAAGAAATCAGGGAAAAAGTATGGCAATATTTCATTGATTTTCCAGAAACGGAACTTTACGCTCCACCCCAGTTGATTTCCAAGTGCATGTTAAGTGGCCGTTACGATGCTTGTTATATCCTGCGCGAATGCCGCACGCATTTGGGCGCAGATGTGTTGAAAAACGACAAGGGCGAAAGTGTTTCCAAGCGGTGTACTTACAAATGGAAGGCTTACAACAGCGTCACGGACGATTGGACAACCTTTACGGAAAAGTACAATGGTCGTCCGTTGGTATTCAAGCGGGAAAACTTCCTAACGAAATCCGAAATAGAAAGCCTGTATCCAGAAAATGAAGCCGTTCCACATCAACAGGAAATCGAATTCAGCGATAAAAACGAAACGCCTTTTTGAAATTTCTGCATTTGGCAAGATGTTGTTACAATTGTCACATTGTCTTTTATTCTATTCTGAATAAAGAAGATAAGATGTAACAAAACTGTAACAATCCGAAAACAGCTTGTCACGATTGTCACATCAAAAAACATAATCATCAAGGAAAATTCGACGATTTGGCTCCCAAAAGCAAGTCATCAGGACGCTGCAAGCACTAAAAAGCGGGCACAAAGCGTGCTACAAGCAGAGAAAAGCGTTTGTAAAGCACGTAAAAGCACCGAAAAAGCTGAAAAAAGCAGATTTTTTCGAGAAAATGGCTGCTTGTACCTGGCTCAATCATCCTTGTTTCAACATGTGGATTTGATAATTCATCGAAAAATCAAGCTGTTTTTAGTCTCCAAAAATGATTTTTTGAAAAATGAACCGTTTCACAAATCAAAAAATACCGTTTTTGAATTTCTATCTGAATTCCATTTAAAATTTAAGACAAAATCAAATAAAGTTACCAAAAGTTGACAATAGTTGTTCCGAGTTATCAAAAGTTACCAAAACTTGCCAAGCACTATTGAAAATTCCATCAAATTTGTCAAAACATCATTAAAAATAATAAGTATGAAGGCAAGAGACCTAAAAAGTATCAATAACCTGTCACTCCGTTATCAGGATTACGACAATGCAGGCACCAAATATGCGTATGACATCCGTTATACGACCATCCATTCGGACGGCGAATCCGTCAAGGCCAAACGGCAGCGCGGTGCGGACAATTTCTGCCAGCACATCAAGGATTTAAGCGAGAATTACGACGGTGTGGCCACTATTACCGTGTCGGACTACAGCGGAACGGCGCAAAACGCGCGGATGATTAATCCGCCCATCACCATCGAGCTGATTGATGTGCAGACTGTCGGGCGAATGCCGCAGGTGATTATCCGCAGGGACGGACAGAGTGAAAAAACGGAAAATCCCGCTATTGACGTATTGCAAGGGTTAAGCGGACTTTTTTCACAAACGGAATATGCGGGCTTGGGCAATCTTGCACCCATTGCCAAGTTTATCGACGACAAACATACCATTGACCGCCTACACGAAAAATGTGATGAACAAGCCATCCACTTGACCGAACTGGAAAGGAAGAACACGGAGCTTGCAGGCAAATATCAATCCCTGACAGCCGATTATGAACGGTTGGAAGATGAAGCGGACGATATGGACGACGAACTGGAACATTACCGCCGCCGCGAACAGAAGCAGGGCAATGTGATGAATATGGTTGGCCTTGCGGGTGCAAGTATTGCCAAGACTTTCCTACGTCAGAACCCGAATATCCTGTCGGGTATCCTTCCCGCCGAGCAACTTTCGGGAAT
The DNA here is from genome assembly GCA_031551645.1 of Bacteroidales bacterium. Lineage (GTDB taxonomy): Bacteria > Bacteroidota > Bacteroidia > Bacteroidales > UBA4181 > JAIRLS01. The sequence continues at coordinate 8,216 of JAVBNI010000151.1, forward strand.
GCTGTCGGATGAAATCAACAATATGGAAACGGTGGTTGTCAACGAATTGTCCGATGAAGAACAAGAGTTATTGGACAAGGCAACATCCGTGTTTGAGTGGTTGCAAACGCTGGAAAAGTCGGTGTTCGACGACGTATTTTCCATCATATCCGTTATCCGCCAACAACCAGCCTATGCAGCGCATATCGCTCATAGTCTGTCGGGCAACAGGAAGAATGGTAATGATGATAATGAATAACATTAAAATATTGAATATGATGACCAAAGATGAACCTGTGCGGAAAATCCTCCGAATGTATTACACCGCCAAGGAACTTGCCGCAATCATGGACATGTCGTACAATACCTTCCGCTCGGAACTGCGGCGCAACGGTATCCTGTACCGCAGGCTCAGCGATATGGGCTGGCGTAATTACAAAAGGCTGTGCAAGTCGCAAGTATTGGAAATCTTCAAGGTGTTAGGTTTTCCTGACGGATACGAACATTATGAGGGGCTTGCATAGAAATAAGCGATGATAAAAATCCCGTTCAATCGAAGATATTGGACGGGATTTTTTGTGACAAGAAATCATGAAATGTGACAAGATAAATCCCGACTTGTTACAGGTTATTAGTCTTATTTAGAATTGATTGGATATAATGTGACAAGTGTGACAGGAATTGAATGAAGTTATACAGGTTTTTCCATTCTTTTGATAACATCGCGCAACTGTTGCAAAAAGAACAACAGTCCCATCCCGTCAAACATCTCTGACGGATTTTCCGACTCATGAAAAATGATAAAATCGTTGACTACGATTAACTCTTCCAGATAATGCGCAATATCATCCTGAATTTCTTTCAGGAATTCCTGTGCTTCGTCTGTTAGTTCCAAGCCATTGTTGAGAGTGATGGTTGCCATATATTTTATTTGTTGTTGATAGAATAAATGCAAACAGGGCTACAATCTTCGCCTTCATTTGAGAACAGGTAAGCTGAAAATCTCATGATAATACAGGCATAGGTTTGCCCGATAATGCTGTCGAACAGAATTTTATCAAACATGCTTTACTGGTTGTAACTTCCAGGCAAAGAAGCAGTGAATAACACAGGAAACCTAACGGTTGAACCAATAAAATACCGGAAAACATATCAATATTATTGGTAAAAAGCCCGGTAAAAAATTACTTTTGCAGGTAAAATATCAGACAATATAATTCATACCTTTGTATCAAATCATTTTCAGTTATGAGTACAACAACAGTAAAAAAGAGCAA
>JAVBNI010000027.1:0-19653 GCA_031551645.1 Bacteroidales bacterium
ATGAATACCATTACAGATACAATAGACGCAACCACATGGATACTGTTTTTGACAACCTAATTTGCAGAATGATTAAATTCGAGCCAATCCGCAGAAAATTAAAAAAATAATTAGTGAGCTTTAAACGCCTATACCGATAAAAATAATAAGTAATAATTACACTAATATTCAATTTTTCACTTACTTACATCCAATCTTCGGGTTTTAATACAAAATCCTGTATATTATTGATTAATTTGCTGGTATGATACCCGTCGGCTACAGCGTGGTTCACAAAAACGGCAAAAGGTATGAGCGTCTTATCCGGTTCGTCAAAATATTTTCCGAAGCGGATCAGTGGAAAAAGTAGATCCGACGGTTCGTATGTATCCTGCGAAAATCCTGTAAAACTGAGCCATGGTAACGCGGAAACCGAGCAAAAGTTGGCAGGACGACCCGAACGGGCTTTGATTCCTTTCACATCCTTATACCTGTTCATATCCGCAACAACTGTTTTGTAAAACACCGGGAAATCCTCGTTCCATTCGCTCCATACGTCGGAAAAAGTCTTATCATCGTCGTGGAAGATCGTATAGGACGGCAACAGCTGATTCCAATATCCGAGCCTGCCATCAGCATCAAAACTCATCCTAAACTCTTGGTTCTGATTCACCGCACGTAAGATTGCATACAAAAATACTGGAAAAAACTTCAAATCCTTTTCCCTCATTTCTTTTCAACAGTGCAGTAATGTCGATATTGGCATTAAGCGTGTATTTGCATTTGATCTGATGATAGAAATAATCAAAGTAAGGTTTCCGTTCCCATTTTTCGGGATCGATGGGATAAAAAATTGCTTCCATATTAATCGTTTCCTGGTTATCTGTATATCTTGAAATAAAACGTTGCAAGTTACGGGTTTATTATGAAACCCGGTCTTTGGATCTACTGCAAAAGCATGAAAGACCGATAAAAATACCTATTTAAAATATTTTCAAGAAATATCATCTTTTTCTTTTATTTTTGCGACAAAAGATAATACCATTTTATGTTTTATTGCCGTCTGCAACTTTCGCTATTATTTTGCATATCGAAGAAGTCAATTTCCTAAAAATATAGAACAGCAGCAATTTAAAAAATGGTATTGATGAAGAAATCGTATTTATCCTATTAATCAAAATTTTATGAAAATTATCTTTTTATTTGTCACTCTCTTATTTTCGTTACCATATGCTACAGCAGTGGAACCGATCCGGGTTATTATGTTTGGTGCACATCCGGATGATTGCGATATCAATGCAGGTGGAATAGCCGCTTTGTACGCTCAAATGGGACACCAGGTCAAATTTGTGTCATTAACCAACGGTAACAAAGGTCACCACATCATGAAGCCGGACGAGCTTGCAGCACGACGTAAAAGAGAAATGCAGGAATCGGCCAGAATATTGGGTATTGTATACGAAAACTTGGAAAACAATGACGGCGAACTGATGCCTACATTAGAAAACCGGAAAGCTGTCATTAAGCTGATTTGCGATTGGAAAGCGGATGTTGTTATTACACACCGTCCCAACGATTATCATCCCGACCACCGCTATACTTCCATTATTGTACAGGATGCCGCTTACATGATCTCCGTTCCCATGATGATTCCCGACGGTAAACCATTACTGAAATCGCCGCTTTTTCTGTACATGCCTGACCGTTTCCAGAAACCGGCGCCATTTTCCCCGGATATTGTAGTCGATATTACCTCCGTCGCCGAGAAAAAAGCTGATGCTATTTGTGCACATGAATCGCAGGTATATGAATGGTTACCATGGAATGGCGGGTGGGCCAAAGAATTACCTTCCAATCCGGCCGAGAGACATAAATATGTTGGTGACCGTTATTTGGCAAGAATCAGTGCCGACAGGTTCAAAGATGAAGCTTCGAAATGGTATTCATCCGATCAATTAAAAAACATGCGTCATTTTGAAGCATTCGAAATATGCGAATATGGTATTATTCCCGATAAAGCAAAGATCAAACAATTATTTCCCATGCTACCATGAGAAGTGAAGAATGAAGAGTGAAAAGTGAAGAATGGCAGACTATTCGATCGTTCTTCACGGTTTTTTTGATTGGAATATTGACTTTCCCGGAAAAAATAAGGTGCAGTTGTATTTTGGCGGTATCTCTGTGTATGCGGAGGCGTTGACCTGGTAGAGCGTAAATCATTTTGTGAACCGTGCGGTTCATAATAAACAATAACGAACAGTAACCTATGGGTTTACACACATTTAACATATTGCTGTATATTATGTTATTCGTCGCAATTGTCGTATTTGCAACACTCTACTTTATCGATGCCGGCTATGGCATGTTTAACAACGGAAAATGGGGGAAGAGCATCAATAATAAACTGGGGTGGATGATCATGGAAGCCCCTGTCTTTTTGACATTGCTTTGCATGTGGTTGCTGTCCGATCGTAAGCAGATGCTCGTTCCCAGTCTCATAACAGGTTTTATGTTGCTGCATTACTTTCATCGGGCTTTCGTCTTTCCGTTTCTTCTCAGGGGTAAAAATAAAATGCCGGTTGCAATCATGTCGATGGCTATACTGTTCAATTTCTTGAATGCTTCCATACAGGGCGAGTGGATTTTGTACCTGTCTCCTGTTGGTATGTACACTACAGACTGGCTATTAACTCCCCAATTCATTATTGGTACAGTTATGTTCTTTGCTGGGATAGGCACCAACCTGCACTTCGATCATGTCATCAGGAACTTGCGTAAACCCGGAGACACCCGTCACTATTTACCGGAAAAAGGTTTGTATAAATATGTAACATCGGCCAACTATTTCGGGGAAATCGTAGAATGGATTGGTTTTGCCATACTCACCTGGTCGCTTGCGGGGGTTGTTTTTGCCGTATGGACATGCGCCAACCTCATACCACGGGCAAATGCCATCTATAAGAGATACAAATACGAGTTTGGCGATAAAGTTGGAAACCGTAAAAGAGTGATCCCTTTCATATATTAAGCCCGGATTTTCAAAGAAAAATGAAAATAGCTATTATTACGGGTGCAAATGGCGGAATAGGCCTTGAGATTACAAAATCGGTGGTTAAAGCAGGCTACCATGTGGTGATGGCTTGCCGTAATCTTAAAACAGCTGAGGCAAAGAAGGCTGAGATACTGTCGGACTGTGATGGAGAAAGTATCGAAATCATGCAATTAGATTTGTCGGATTTAAACTCGGTAACTACTTTCGTTTCAGAAATCGCCCGAAAATTTGGTTCTGTACATCTGCTGATGAATAATGCAAGGATGATCCCGACTTGTTTTGAGCAAACTGCCGACGGATTTGAACGGACTACATGCATTAATTACACTGTTGAGCAAAAAACTTATCCCACTGATGATCAATAATAAAAAACATAATTAACAAGATTAACAAGAAGATCGCCTTCGGCGGCCAAAAATTCTGTAAATCTTGTTAATCCTGTCTATGGTATTATCACAATATCCTAATTATGTAATTTATCTCAATTCCGGTTGATTTCTTCCCAAATCAATGCTCCGGCACCTAATATGGCGACATTGCTGTCTGACAGAGCTGACAGCTCAATAGGAATTTTTCCCTGGTAAATTTTGAGTAGATTTTTTTCGAAACTTTTCCGGGTCGGTTGAAGGATATAATCGCCCGATTTAGCCAAACCGCCAAACAGAAATATTTTTTCAGGAGAAGTGTGTGCTACAGCGTCAGCCAACTTAATCCCTAATAGATCTCCCGTTATCTCAAATGCTTTCAAAGCTATGAAATCACCACGTTTAGCAGCCTGATAAATAATTTCCGAATCCAACTGGTTGAATGAATAATCACGAAGCTCACTGGGCTCGTTATATTCGGCCAATAATTCAAAAACAGTACGCTTAATTCCGGGAGCGCTCACATATGCTTCGAGACAACCTCTTCGTCCGCAACCACATTCGCGTCCGTTGACCCTCAAGCTTACCTGGCCTATCTCACCCGCAAAACCGTCGTTTCCGTATACCAATTTACCATTGACCACTATACCGCTGCCCAAACCGGTTCCCAAGGTAATCAAAATAAAATCCTTTATCCCTTTCGCACCACCGTATAACATTTCGCCCAAAGCAGCTGCATTGGCATCGTTCGTAAGCACAATAGGCATATGATAATGCTTCTGGAGCAGTTTCACCAAATGAATCACTTTATCCTGCGCCCATTTCAGATTTGAAGCATATTCGATGGTTCCACATTTGTAATTTCCATCAGGCGCTCCGATACCTATCCCTTTTATGTCGACGAAATCAGCTACTTCAGCCAAGGTCTTGTCAATCGCTTTGGTCAAACCATCAATATAGTTGTTTACATCCTCTGTTTGATTGGTTTCTACAGAACCTTCCATCAACACATTCCCTAAACGGTCGACAATCCCATATTTTGTAAATGTTCCACCTATGTCCACCCCAATAACTGCCTCTTTTTTCATGTTCGGTCCCTCTTTTTGGTTGCTAAATTGATTACGTCTCTCAGTTGCTTAAACGTTTAAGCATGTCGGTGCAAATGTATATATTTTTATGAAATGCTAAAGAATTTTTACATTGAATTTTACAATGTGTGAGAAAATTGTTTACAATAAGTTATTTCGTATATTAAAGTGTATATTTAAATAAATGTATATATTTATCTAAATAATAATAAAATACACAGTTTAATATGTTTTTTATTGTTCAAAAATAAGTCCTTATCAATCTTTGATAAGATCTGCCGTCACTGACAGAATGCAATAAATCTTGTCAAGTAAAAGCAACTATTTATTTTCTCGTATGGTCTTCATGATGTTGTCGCCAATACCAATTCGGTAACCTTCTGAGAAAAAAAGGATACCGCCATTATCCGACAGGAAAACCACAAGTGGAAAGTTCTCACTGAAACCGAGTTGCAAGGTATTCGACACATTATTCAATAAAGTACGTTCTTCGTCAATTGCCCATACGCTTTGCCGGGGAAGATTAGTATAAACTGACGGGTTGAAATTACTGGTCATTTTATCGCCGGGAGTCATGAATACCACTCCCCCGCCCCATTGGTCAAATTCAGCCTGTAACGACGGTAAATCCTGCAAAACATGCTTGGATGGTTCTTTACCCGGATCAATGAAACAAAGCATAACGCCTTTACCATTGGATATTTCTTTTAAGGTCTTATGATTATTATCTTTCATGGTAACATTGGTGTTCATATCTATGATACCTAATACCTGCATTTTCCCCTTCACTTCCGGTAAAACGATATCGATATTCTTCTGTTGGTTTTCAGCCAGGGTAAAGTAATCGACATGTACAGTGACGGAACCGTCGTTTGCACGGCTACCTACCATCAAACGGTAATATCCGGTATCGACAGCCAGGGTGGCCGGAAATTTTTTCAACGAAGCATCATTTTCATAATCTAATGTTACAAAGTCGCCATCCTTAAAACGTGCCAATGTGAAATGATTGCTATACTGAGACTTGATGGCATTGTCGGAATTGTTACTTAACGTAATTTTCGCTTGGGGACTTGGTTTTGATTCAACAGTTTCGAAATCGGCATTTGTCCAGGCATCATTGTCGAAATACTGGGGTTTCCCGGTAGCCGGTTCGATCCGGGCGGGAATGCCTGCTGCCCGGCATAAGGCGACAAAGAAAATATCGCGCGAATAACTGTCGGCATGCCGGAGTTCGTATACTCCGCGGGGCGACAACGGACAATTGTAATAATTCTCATTGTTGTTGACGCGTACGCCTCTTTTCACATAATCCAGAATAGTATTTGCCGGGTATTTTTTGTTTTTTGCCGGATCGTAGCTGAAATCCGACCAGAAAAATGAACGCCACGGCCGTATTAATTCCCGGCCAATGCGCGGCGACAGGATATTCCCGGCCAAGAAATCGGACTTTATATTTTTGTCGGGTTTCAGACCAGCAATGCTTTGCGTATTCAAGTGGTCGGAAAGATAGTTGTGTGGCGTATCGCGCAAGTCTTTTGCCGAAAGCGATGCCAGAAAGGGCCACAAATAGCTATTATCAACATTTTGGCAGATAAATGTTTCTATCTCGGGCCAATTGCCTTGCGCCATTTGAATATACTTCCATACTTCCCTGCTGTCTGCCTTTATTTCCCTTGCCAGATCTTCTGCCTGTTTTTCATTCATAAAGGTCGCCATGTAGGCATTACGGACGGAGTCTTCGAAAGCAAGCCGCCTGGCGTTCAATGCCTGTTTGTCTGCCGGCACTTCTTTTATCTTCTGTTCGACAGGAGGTATCAGTTCATAAGTTTCATTATAAGCGGTTCCAGCCTTACGATTAATGGTGACGGTAACGGTATTGTTTCCGGCAGTTACTTTTTCGTAGCCAAATCGATTCCCTTGATTGGCCCAAACAACCAGATCGCCCAAACCAGTGATCACACTTGCCATACCTCCGGCGTTGGTTCGTTCTTCGGCAATGGGATACAATTCGGCATAGTTATACACTTTGAACTGTACTTTTGCTCCTTCGACGGGCTTACCGTCGGTATCGGTCACTTTGACCGATATGGTACGTGTGGCGGCATAGTGTGACAACAGGTTGATTTTTGAATACAAAGGTGTTTCAAGGTTTTTCTCTTCGGGGCCGTTGTACAGGCCAAACACATTGGTGTGTACCATCATGGCGCGTTTTGCAGGAGCAGTGAACCAGGCCATGTCCAATTCGGCTTCTGGCTCACAGGCGCCCAGATAATGCCATTGTCCGTCGATCCATACTTCGACCCACGCATGGTTGTCATCGGTATGCACCCATCGGGGAGTATAGCACTGACGGGCAGGAATACCGACAGACCGCATGGCGGTAACCGTAAAAGTGGATTCTTCGCCGCAACGTCCCCAACTGGTGCGTATCAAGGCCAAAGGAGCCGAAGTACGTCCGTCGGTACCCCGGTAAGTAACTTTCTCATGACACCAATGGTTGACTTCCAGTGCTGCGTCGGTCATCGACATGTCCTTGACGCGATCTTTCAATTCATTGAAAAACGCAATGCGGGCAGTGTCCAGATCTTCATTGTTGACGCGGTATACAAGCACGAAGTGCCGGAATATATCCTCGGGTATGGTTTTACCCCAGGTGAAAAAGTCGCGCGCTTCAAAAGCAGCATCAACCTGCCTGAGATAAAATTCCCCGTCATAATCGGCCAGGTCGCTCAATGGCATATACGCATAGAGGAATTCCAACGCTTCACGTTGTTCGGTGGTCAACGGGCGGTCAAATACCGAAAAAAGCTGTTTGGAACGGTAACGGGCCAAATCCTGACGTTTGACAAATTGTTCCTGCACCTGTTTCCTGTATGCTTCATCCGTTAGAAAATGTTTTTCGTTGTCATGCTTACAAGCAGACAAAATAATCAGTAAAACAATCAAAAAGTAACTTAATCTTTTCATTTAATTTTTAGTGTTAATATTTTTGATATGCAACATATTGTATAAAATATCATATCGTTCCCATATGTATCCCGTCTGCCACTGTCCTACCCTGCCGTATGCGATCGGCCATACCTATGCCATCGCGCAGATTTCCGGCGATAATCAATCCCGGATTTTCCTGTTGCACTTTTTCTATGGCTTCAAGGCGTTCTTTGGTGCTCTTTTCATACTGGGGAATGGCATAATGGTGCCTGAAAATATCTATAAAATCAGGCGTCAGGTTAGGATCATGCATCAATTCGTGTACCTCGCGCAATACCATGTTGGTTATTTCCTGGTCGGATAATTTAATGTATTCAGGATGGCGGGTACCACCTATGAAAACAGACATCAGGGCGCCGTTTTCGGGTGCGCGGTTTTGCAGGAATGATGAAATAAAAAGTATTCCCAGTATGGTTCGATTTTCCTTATAGGGGATTAAGCCGCCAAAAGACTGTAGCGACATCCCTTTCCATGTTTTGAAAGCCAATACGACTTGCACAACCTTAGCATACATCATGCTGGTGAGCGAATCGATTATTTTTCCTCCCAGAAAACTGAATATGGGTGGAAGAGCATAAGTTCCTACTGTTGATACTACATAACGCACATACCATTGATGAAATTCACCATTAACCTTAGCAGATACCATCCACCTGCCATTAGGAATTTCGTCGGAAGGACGGACAGAAATGTTAGATACTTCCAAAAGAATATGTTCCTGCCCGATCTTTCCGGACAACGCATCTGTAAGGTTTTGCAGGCCGCCAACGACCGACATTACCTCACGCGTAGCGCGTTTGTCACGTTCGCTTACAGGCTGTCGTTTCTTGCGGATAGCGCCTTTTACAAAGCTCCCTGATTTTTGTTCCAAAGCCCATAATTTAGGCAAAGCATAACGGGTAACTAATTTTGAGGGGTCGCCGGCATATATGCCACCGATGAAAGGATCTACAGCATAGTCAAGGAAACTGCGCCCCATACGGCGGATAACCATATCGCCCACAGTTTCCAACGGGTTGTTGCCACGTTTACGGAATGGCTCGCCCAAAATACGTATCTTGTCGCGGAAACGGAACAAAGGTGTGTTCACAGCCTGCCACAAGCCGGAAGGTAATGGCCTGAACTTACCGTTTTTGTAAATCATCCTCCGTTTTGACTGGCGGTTGGCTACTTCTATACTGCATTGCGGGGCAAGGTCGTCAAACAGTTCAGCTACTTCGGGGCAGGACAAGCTTCCTGTGTTGGGGCCCGACTCATACACAAAACCATCGCGCCTGAACGTACGGATACTACCTCCTGTACGGTCGTCGCGCTCAAGAACAATGGTATCCCAACCGTTTTTGCGAAGATAGTATGCTGTAGTCAAACCGGTTAATCCAGCCCCTATGATAACAACGTCTTTTATGATTTTTTGCACTTTTTTTGAAAATATGACCCAAAATTACGGTATTTCGATAAAAAAACAACTGATTATTCACAATTGAGTTATTCGAAAATTTTGGAAATGGTTGATGGTTGGCCCCTGTCAGGGTCAAGACCTCTGACAGGGCGGGATAAATCAGTATTGTTGTAAGGTTATTTTACTGGTTTGACGCTGACAGGGTCAAAAAAAATCGACGTGCGATTTTCACACGTCGACTGTCTATGTATTCTTTAAATTCCGACTTACAGGGTTATTTCCTTTGTCAACCGGATGTCTTCCGAAGATGCTCCCACCATGAAGGTAAACCTGCCATTAGGTACAATAAATGTTGATTGGGTTTCATCCCAATAACGAAGCTGTTTCTTTTCTACTTCTATCTCAACACGCTGTGTTTTTCCCTTTCCAACAGATACACGTTTGAATCCTTTCAATTGCTTGATAGGCATCGGGATATTCATTTCCGGAAATTTCACATACAGTTGTGTCACTTCGTTGCCATCTAATTTACCAGTATTTTTCAGATCGAATGACACCTTAACGGTCGATCCATTGTCATTGACAACGATGTTTTTATAATCAAACGAGGTATAGCTTAACCCGTAACCGAACGGATACAACAGTTTACCGGTGAAATACTGGTATGTTCTGCCTTTGGTGATGTCATAGTCGTCAAAGGGCGATACCTCATCCAGACTGTTGTAATAAGTCAACGGAAGGCGCCCGCCGGGGTTGTAGTCGCCGAAAAGCACTTCGGCAACGGCTGTCCCGCCCTGTTCGCCGGGATACCATGCATTGACGATAGCCGGAATATTGTCGTTCATCCAGTTGATAGCAAGTGAACTTCCGGCAACGAGTACCACTACCGTATTGGGATTGGCTTTGTATATTTCGCGGATAAATTCTTCCTGGTCTTTAGGTAGCTGAATGTTGTAACGGTCTTGTCCTTCGCGTTCGATGCTCTTGTTGATGCCCAGCACGGCAACGGCCATGTCGCAACTGCGAACCGCCTTACCGGCTTCACCGTATAAGTCAAGGCGAGCTTTATTACCAGTAGAAGGTATCCGCCAGGCCAATTTAGCTACAGCGTAATCCCTGTTGTCATAATATTCGGCTTGCAGATCGTATGTCTTACCGGCTTCGAGGCGGATACGCACGGTATCAGTTTTCAGGCCGCCACGGCGCCATCCGTCGATCAGTTTTTCGCCATTGATATACAACCGGCATCCATCGTCGGCAGTGAATCGAAAGGTATATTCACCCGAAACTTTCGGGCTGAGTTTGCCTGTCCAACGGACGGACATGGGAGGCTTGGGAAGGAACGGATCAGGCGCCTGATTGGCTGGTTCGTAATTGACCCATTCGTCTGTCCGTACCTTGGGTTCTCCCTGCAGCTCTTTATTGAAAAAATATTCAGCTTTTAGTCCTCCCGGGAAATAATCTTTGGTAATCAGTTCAGAGCCATCCAGCGCCGAAACCCACGGAGCATATACAACCTTTACGTCTTTACCTACACGTTTGCGTATCCCGTCGAGTACAGACACCGGCTGGTTGACAGGAAAGCCGCTATAATCACCGAATTCACAATTTCCGGCGTTGATACCGACTACAGCAATCGATTTAATTTTTTTCGTATTGAGGGGCAACGTATTTTTATCATTTTTCAGCAAAACAATACTCTGGCGGGCAGCTTCCAGTGCCAATTGCTGGTGAGCCGGCGAACCAACCACCGAAGGTGATATCTTGTTGTAAGGATTGTTGGCCGGGTTATCGAACAACCCCAGTTTCATGCGTGCACGCAACACATGATATGCTGCGGAATCGATGTCGGCATCTGAAACCATCTTTTGGTTATAAGCATTCATCAGCGGCTTAATATAAACATCGTCACCACATTCCAGATCCAAACCGGCCTTGATGGAAAGCACTGCCGCCGTTTCCTTGGTCTTCACATATTTATGGCCGGAAACGACCAGACTGGGACCTCCGCAGTCGGATACGACATATCCGCCAAAACCCCAATCTTCGCGCAATACTTTTTGTATCAACCATGCATTGACCGTACAGGGAACATCATTAATGGCATTGTAGGCCGTCATGATGGAAGCGGCTTTTCCATCCACAACACAGGCTTCGAATGCAGGAAAATAATATTCGCGCAACTGCCTTTCGGAAATCTGCGGATTACACATGAAACGGTTGTGTTCTTCATTGTTGGCGGCAAAGTGTTTGGGTGTCGAAACAATTTTCAGGTATTTGGGATCATTACCCTGTAAACCCCTGACAAATTGGGTACCCAACACTCCGCTCAGGTAGGGATCTTCGCCGTACGTTTCCGGAGTCCGTCCCCAACGCGGGTCACGCGCCATATTGACCGTAGGCGACCAGAATGTAAGCAGGTCGCTGAACTGTGCCAACTGTTTCTTCCCTTGTTCCAGTTCATTCCAGCGAGCACGTGCCTCGTCGGAAATAGCAGTGGCAACCTGGTAATGCAATTCGGGATTCCACATAGCAGAAAGTCCGATCGCCTGCGGAAATACGGTAAAATTACCCGGCCGGACAACACCATGCAACGCTTCGTTGCCATGATAATATCTCTCGACACCCAAACGGGGAATAGCCGGTGATGTCGCCCGTAACAAACTGATTTTTTCCTCAACAGTGAGTCGCGACAGCAAATCCATGATGCGGTCGTGGATAGGAGCTTTTTCGTTACGATACAGTTCCTGCGCCCGTACCTGCATGAAGCAGACCAACAACATGCAGACAATGGTACAGTGTTTAAAGATAAGTTTTGGTTTCATTGATTTTAATTTAAAGTACAAGATTCGAAATTCAAAATTAACCGTATTTTTGATGTGTCAAACCAGCAAATACAAATTTAGATAGTTTTGCAAATATCCAATCTGTGAATTAATGTATCGCATAAAATAGCAATTAACGGTGGATTTATATTTTATTCATGAGTTGGTTTCAATTTATTCAAGCTGCTGTAAAATTGCATTTTACATTTTTTCCAGCAAAATAATACAACCATAAACATTTGAAAAGACATCATTCAATGTCATTTAGTTAAGAATTTTGTTCCGACCCTGGCAGCAGCTTCGCAGCCTGACAGGTCGCCATGCCAAAGACCTGTCAGAGTCAGACATAATTGAAAATTATTTGATTTAATATAGATCATGAAATTCATAGACAAGCATCTTATTGTAACCATTTTAGTTCTTTTCGTTTTCACTTTTTTGAGTTGTAAACAGAAAGAAAAGAAAAATAACCTTTTCTGGGACTCTATCGATCCTGCAGAGTATTTTGAAAATCTTCAAAACTCAGGGGAAATAAAATCTATGAAGATTGTAATTGATGATCATGTCGATAACCGTTTTGCTTCATTAATCTCCTCCCTGATTAAGGACAGGATTTCTGATCGCTCCGACGTCGTTTTGGATACTCCATCACCACAAATAACCGTCTCGTTAAGTATTGATCCTAAAATGTCTCCCGATCAATATTCTATTTTTTCCGGCAACAAAAAGATAACGCTTACGGCGGGGGGAGAATCAGGATTGTTATATGCTGTCGGGAGGTTTCTGCATACCAGCGGATACCATAACCGGAAGTTCTATCCTTCGTTATGGGAAGGCAATTCAACGCCAACATCATCATTAAGAGGGATTTATTTTGCCACGCATTTTTTCAATTGGTATCAGGTTGCACCCTATCATGAAGTAGAACATTATATCGAAGATTTGGCTTTGTGGGGATATAATGCTATTGTGGTTGTTTATCCGATCATTAACCTGGATAGTTTTCAGGATCCGGAAGCAGATAAGGTAATCCAACAGATGAGAAAAATATTTGATTGTGCTAAAAAAGTAAAAATGGAAGTCGGGATGATATTTGTAGGCAATGCTGATTTTAAAATTCCCAGAAAAGAACTTGCAGCCACTCCAAATCCCGATCCATTGGGACGGAGAGGTAACAATGGCAACAATGTATGTCCGTCAAAACCAGGAGGTACAGAATATATCCTGAAAAATGTTGATGATTTTTATAAAAAGCTTGGGGACTACAAGTTAGATCTGCTATGCTTGTGGCCATATGACGAAGGAGGATGTGCCTGCGCAAATTGTTATCCCTGGGGTGTCAAGGGATATCTTCCCATTTGTGAGAAAATTACAACCCTTGTCAGGAGATATAACCCTGAAACGAAAGTGATTTTATCTACCTGGATGTATGATACTCCCGAAGAAGGAGAATGGGTAGCCCTGAAAGAATATTTTGATAACGGGAAGGGGAATTGGATTAATTATATTATGGCTGATGCACATGAGGATTTTCCCCGTTATCCGTTGGAACATTCTATACCAGGTAACAGGCCTCTCGTCAACTTCCCGGAAATAAGCATGTGGGGTTTGTCGCCTTGGGGTGGATACGGCGCTAATCCGTTGCCGCATAGGTTTTTTAATCTCTGGAAACAAGTTAAGGATAAAGTAACCGGTGGATTTCCCTATTCGGAAGGAATCTACGAAGATATTAACAAGGTTGTTATTTCTCAATTGTACTGGGATAAAAATATTGACTTAGAAAACATTCTCGCCATGTATATTGGTTATGAATATGATTTCACATATTTCGACCAAATTAAAGCATTAATTGAAGGAATAGAAAAAAATCACACTAATTGGGTTCTTAACCGGCAATATGACAGGGAAATATTGAATAACTGCCTGAAACTGGCCCGGGAAACAGATTCGGCGTTAACCCCGGAAACAAAAAATTTCTGGAGATGGAGAATATTATATATCAGGGCAAAACTGGATTATATCAGGTATCCTATTTTAGAAAGTGAAACTAAAAAACATTATCACGAGGCATTAAATTCAAATCCGGAAGCTGTCGATGCCATGCAGAAATTAGTAAAGATATATCATGCGATGGAGATTGATGATGGCAGTTGTTTGCAGCATAGTTGGGTAAGGCCTCCGCTTCGCAAATAAAAAATCAAAATATTCTATGTTTTATTCGGCTGAGCTTCTTTCACTTTTTTCAAAAACATCATCAACGACATCCAGTACTCGCCAGAAGTAGGATTGTCGTTCCATAATGCCGGTGCGCCATGAACACCGTCGCCTGATGAGGGTTGAAACCGGGTCAGGTATTGGGATGGGATATCTTTCAAAAATTCCGTTGCAAAAGGGTATTCACGTTTGGTGGATGCTGCGAAAAGCAACTGGTTAAAGTCGACCAACCAGTCCTGTAATTTATATGCGGGACTAAAGTACTCACCCGGGCTGAAAACCGCCACTGCCATCACAAACTTATTATGATTGGACACCTTCATGGCAAGGGATGCGGAAAATGAACTACCTAAAAGAATACACTTGTTTTTGATTGCTGTTTTGGCTACATAATCTATGGCCGCTTTTATATCCTTCTCACAATCCAACGTGGTTGACGGGATATTGTTTTCATGGGCCTGTTCAACGGTTTCGTTTTGTATGTAATTGCTTTCCTTGCCATTTCTCAAATCAACAGCCAGGCAATTGAAACCTAATTTCTGTAACTTTGGGGCTATTTCGCGGTATTCGCCACGACTGCTGTTTTCCTGATGAAGCAAGATGATATATGGCATGCCTTTATCCCGCAAATATAAGTCGGCCGTAACAATCAATTTATCCGACGCAACAAAACTTATTTTACGTTGTGCGTGGATTGGTGCAGCGAACAAGAATACAAGACACAAAAGGAATAACCTGTTTACTAAAACCATAGATCGCGTAATAATAGCCAAGTGCCAGTTTTACATTTAAAATGATCAGCTTTTTTCTATTGACTCTACCAATATTACAATATGGTTTTTCTTCACTTCCACCACTCCTTTGCATGTTTTATACCGAATCGTTTCACCGGATTCGGTTTCGACTTTCAGTTCGCCGGGAGCTAAAGTGGAAATAACAGCCGCATGATTCTTCAATATTTCAAAAGAACCATTACTTCCGGGAACTTTGACTAATTTCACATCTCCCGAATAAATACTCTTTTGGGGTGTCAGGATTTCCAAATACATTTTTGTCGTTTTTTTAATGAAAAATATGACGACATTATTTCGCTTCCTTCAGGAGTTGTTCACCTTTCTGGATGGCTTCCCCAATGGTACCAACCATACTGAAAGCTGCTTCGGGATACTTGTCCACTTCCCCATCCATGATCATATTAAATCCCTTGATAGAATCCTGGATATCGACAAAAGCGCCGGGACGTCCCGTAAATTGTTCCGCAACATGGAATGGTTGCGACAGGAAACGTTGTACACGACGAGCACGCAGCACCACCACCTTGTCCTGTTCCGATAATTCGTCCATCCCCAATATGGCGATGATATCCTGCAATTCCTTGTAACGTTGCAGCAACTCTTTCACACGTTGCGCCGTGTTATAATGTTCGGTGCCCACAATTTCAGGCGTCAGGATACGCGACATGGATTCAAGCGGATCGACGGCAGGGTAAATACCCAATTCGGAAATCTTACGACTCAATACCGTCGTAGCATCTAAGTGTACGAATGTTGTTGCCGGAGCAGGGTCAGTCAAGTCATCAGCCGGCACATAAATAGCTTCTACGGATGTAATGGAACCGTTTTTAGTGGATGTAATACGTTCCTGCATCAAACCCATTTCGGTAGCCAATGTGGGTTGATATCCCACAGCCGAAGGCATACGTCCCAACAGAGCGGAAACTTCCGAACCGGCTTGAGTAAACCGGAAAATATTGTCTACGAAGAATAATATATCCTTACCTTTCCCAGTGCCGTCGCCGTCGCGGAACGATTCGGCAATGGTCAATCCCGATAAGGCAACATTGGCACGCGCTCCCGGTGGTTCGTTCATCTGACCGAACACTAAGGTTGCCTGCGATTCCTTCAATTGTTCTTGATCCACTTTTGACAAATCCCAACCACCTTCTTCCATCGATTTCAGAAATTCGTCACCATATTTGATAACGCCCGATTCAATCATTTCACGGAGCAAGTCGTTACCTTCGCGGGTACGTTCGCCCACGCCGGCAAATACCGACATTCCCGAATATTTTTTGGCAATATTGTTGATCAACTCCATAATAATCACAGTCTTGCCAACTCCGGCGCCGCCAAAAAGTCCAATTTTACCACCTTTGGCATAAGGTTCGAGCAGGTCGATTACCTTGATACCGGTAAACAACACTTCGGATGTAGTGGTCAGGTTTTCAAATTTGGGCGGAGCGCTATGTATCTCATAACCATCTTTGGTGACTTGTTCCATACCATCGATGGCATCGCCGATCACATTCAGCAGACGTCCCCGAACATTGTCGCCTTTGGGCATACGGATGGCGCCACCCTGCGATGTTACTTTCATCCCTCGCTGCAACCCATCGGTAGAGTCCATGGCAATAGTACGCAAAGTATTTTCACCAATATCCTGTTGTACTTCAAGAACGACAACTTGTCCATCGGGACGTTTCACATCCAATGCTTCATGAATATGGGGTAATTCGCCCGACGATTTTTCAAAACTGACATCTACAACAGGTCCGATCACCTGTATGATTTCTCCGATAACCTGAGACATAACTGTGAATTTTACGTAAAATTTTCTCTTTTTTTGAACTGATAAAGTTAAAGAACAATTTTCAATTTATAATGGTTTATTTTGTTTATTCAAAAATCATCTGATACCATTAACTTTACAGAATGCAAAAGCAACAACTTTATTGTACGCAAAACTGGGGAAAAAGTTTCATATACGTAACTCACAGGCAAAAAAATGTATTTTTACACTGATAAATTTAAACATATTTCACATGGCAAGCTATCCGAAAATTTTTCTGTTATGTTTCTTTGTGGGTTTATCTACATTTATATATTCCCAGGATCCCGTTTGCGACAGCGTAGCCCGGTCTTTTCACCAGCAGCTGACCGTCTTTCCACAGGAAAAACTCCACCTGCACACCGACAAACCCTACTACATCACCGGCGAACATATCTGGTTCCGGGCGTATCTGGCCGAAGCCGCCCATCACCATCCCGCTCCCTTCAGCCGCTATGTCTACGTGGAACTGATCAACCCCATGGACTCCATCGTTGCCCGCATCAGGATACGCCCCGATGAAGACACCTACCACGGACATGTCCCTATCCCGGAAGACATCCCCGAAGGCCACTACACCCTCCGTGCTTACACCCGATTCATGGAAAACGCCGGTGAGGACTATTTCTTCACCAAGACCATCCGCATAGCTGATCCACAGGTACGCCTGACCCGCACCGAGACCCGTTTCGAGTTCACTCCCGACCATAAAATAACCACTGCCTTTCGTTTCCGGCAAGCCCGTTCACAAGAAGCCGTGATCCCCGAAAACGTCAGCGTCAGGTTAAACGGAGGCCGCCCCCACCCGTCTCAAAGTAGACCCCAAGGGAGCCGCCGGCTACATCTTCAGCATCCCCGCCGGTTCGCGGCACAGGGTACTGCTGCTGGAAACCATCCTTGAAAAACGCATCTACCGGCAATATATCCGAGTGCCGGCAGCAGACGACGATTTCGATGTCGCTTTCTTCCCCGAAGGAGGAACACTCCTGCAGGATACCTATAGTAGGATAGCCTTCAAAGCAGTCAGGGCAGACGGACTATCCACCGGAGTCACCGGGACGATACGCGACAGCGACGACCGGGGGATAGCTGCCATCCGGTCCACCCATCTGGGCATGGGTAATTTCCTGCTGATGCCCGAAGCAGGAAAAAGCTACCATGCCGTCTGCACCAACGAGCAGGGCGTCACCAAACGCTTTGAACTGCCGCAGGCCACCGGAAAAGGATATGCCCTTTCGTGCAGCTGGATGAACGGCCGGTTACACGTATCCGTGCTGCAACCTGCCGGGATGCCGCAACAGGATAACCTCTGGCTGGTCCTCCATACCCGCGGGATCATACAATACATCCATAAATGGAACCCGGGAAAGAAATTCGAGACATTCGCCAAAGACATTTTTCCTTCCGGAGTCTTGCAGGTATTGTTGCTGGATGCCAACCGGACGCCCCTCAGCGAACGGTTGGTCTTTGTCAACAACGACGACCGTGCCCGTGTCGCCTACCAGCCCGACAAAAACAACTACGATTACCGGAGCCTGGTCAGCAACCGGGTTCAACTCACCAACTAGGACGGGCAACCCCTGATAGGCAATTTCTCGGTAGCAGTCACCGATGATAATGAAGTACTGACCGACACCACCGCCAACATCCTGACCAACCTGTTGCTCACCTCCGAGCTAAAGGGATACATCGAAGATCCGGCGTATTATTTCCGGGACGGCCCTCAGGCATCATGGGCCTTGGACCTGCTGCTGATGACACAGGGATGGCGGCGGTACGATATTCCCAGACTCACACAAGGCAAGTTGTCCCGACCGGTTATTCCACTTGAAGCAACTCCGGCCATTACGGGCAGGGTAGAAAATGTAATCGGTGAAAAGCCGGTCAAAAACATCGATGTAGAAATCCTATCCTTAAAAGGGGGTTATTACGAGAGCTCGCAGACAGACAAGGATGGGCATTTTGCCTTTTACGGGTGCGAGGAACCAGACAGCACCTGGTTTCTGGTACAGACCAAGCATAAGTCGGAAAAACAGCGGTTGAACCTGTTGGTTGACTTGGTTGCTTACCCGGCCAGGACCCTGCTGAGTCCCGTCGCAGACAAAAAGGAAGAAGAAAAGAAGGAGTACCGGGAGATTTTTGAGAAATATGTGGACAAGGCCGAACGGAAATATATTGATGAGAACGGGATACGTGTGGTCCACATCAGTGAAGTGACCATTACAGCCGACCGGAAGAAACCGGCCAACATGTCGCCGTTGTATTTTCAGGCAGATAACAGCCTTACTGCAGAAGATTTGGAAAAATACCCCGACACCAATATTCTTAACCTGCTTGGTCAGGTAGGAGTAAGAGTGATGTATACCGGAAATTTACTCATGCCTTATAAGGTTTCTATACGCGGGCAAGGTTCTCCCTTATTCCTGGTTAACAATATTCCATGGGAGGCTGTAGATGTTGCAGTACTTCCTCCGAGTACGATTGAACGGGTAGATGTGCTTAAGACGATTGTCAATACTTCGATGTTCGGTTCAGCCGGTGCAAACGGCGTGATTGCCATCTACCTCAAAAGCGGCAAGGAAAGCAAAGAATTGTCCTCTTTCCATATCAAAACCGTTCTCCCGTTGGGTTACCAGGAAGCAGCAACATTTTACAGTCCGAAATATGAAACGGCCGAAGCCAGGGGAAATGGAAAGCCTGATCTGCGCACCACCATTCACTGGCAACCTGTTGTACAGACAGACAGTACGGGCGTGGCATCTTTTGAATTTTACACCGCCGATGTCGATGCCAGTTATACCGTCGTTATCGAAGGTCTTACCGATGACGGGCAGATCATCCGGCATGAAGGGGGTATATCACGGAAAGACAGACAGGCTGCCTCAAAATAGTGTGTAATATTTTATATATGAATATTTTTGTTGTATTATGTTCATTATAGTAGCATTGCAAAAATAATTGATTAAAGGTATGTGTATTACAATTTTTAATCAGGGCAACCGCATCAAATTTTGAGTATTTTTTTCATGTACGCCACATCCAACGCTGCCTTGTATTGCCTCTTCTTTAAACTGAGTTTGTCATTTACATTTGTGATCATTTGTAGGGCAAATTTTCTGACTGTTGATAG
>JAVBNI010000284.1:0-32091 GCA_031551645.1 Bacteroidales bacterium
ATGAATACCATTACAGATACAATAGACGCAACCACATGGATACTGTTTTTGACAACCTAATTTGCAGAATGATTAAATTCGAGCCAATCCGCAGAAAATTAAAAAAATAATTAGTGAGCTTTAAACGCCTATACCGATAAATTTATAATTTATAAAACGATGAAACCAATTTCCAAATTTTTATTTGTGGCTATTATTTTAGTTGCTTCAATGTACGGGTGTGAAAAAGACGAAAGCGAACCCGAACCCGATCCTCAACCTGTTGCACCGATAGTAACGACCGCCGAAATCAGCCAACTAACAGCTGTATCGGCCACAGGTGGAGGCAATGTTACGTCTGACGGCGGAAGCGCTGTTACAGCCCGTGGCATATGCTGGAATACGTCCCAAAATCCTACTATTGCCGGTGCCAAAACAACGGATGGCGCAGGAACCGGTACATTTGCCTCTTCCCTGACAGGTCTTACAGCTAAGACGACTTACTACGTGCGGGCATACGCTACGAATGCCGCAGGTACTTCTTACGGCCAACAACTGTCGTTCACGACTCCTGAGGCGGAAGACCCTGATCCTTTAATGGACGTAATTCTTTTTAAATCGTATTATGACATTGATGGAAAGGAGGTTGATTTCAACAATATTTACGCCATGACTCCTGATGGTTCGCGGACAGCGCTTTTGCACGATGGCTCGGCGTTCAACCAACAATACGCGAACGCCAGCCGTGCAGCGCTCAACCCTGCCGGCACAAAACTCGTACTTCAGGGCGGCGACAAATTTATTTGGGAGTATGACCTGGGCACCAAGCAGCACACTACGGTCATTCCCGAAACGGAAGACATCAATGTTGACGATCCTGTGTATTCGCCCGACGGTACTAAGATACTATACGCAAACTGGGCGTCGGGTGATATTTTGGAAACAATACTTGCTAATGGCGCCGGCCGTACGGTATTGACAAACGATACATGGGCACTCGGCCGTCAAAACTACACTCCGGACGGAACAAAGATTGTGGCCTCCAATTGGTGGCCGTATGAGTATCTATGCACCTTCAATGCCGACGGTACCGGAGGTGTGAAAATCCTGTCGGGTGCGGGCGAAAGTTTCGATTGTCCTTATCCTGTTTCCAATATACGGGTGATATATGTCCATTATCAAGGCGTGGAAAAAGATGGAACATGCAGCATCCGGGCTTGTAATATCGACGGCAGCAATCCAATTACACTCGAAGCACTGGGCGATTGTTCGGTAGATTACCTGACATGCAACAAGGCCGGAACGCAGGTTGGCTATTTCAAATCCGTTTCCGGTACGACTTCTTACATCGTCAGGGAATTGGTCGCTACTTCGCTCGGGGCGACCATTTCGACGCATACCGGTGGTGTACGTTACCGTTTCGGGCAAATTAAGAAAGATTTGTTCGATACCGCACCCCAGCAATAGAATGCAGTAAGTAAAGATGCCACGAAGGCACCAAGACACAAAGAAAAACCTTAGAGTCTTCGCGCCTTGGTGGCAAAATAAAACCAATAAACTTTAAAGTCATGTTACACAACAAGTATTTACCTATTATAACCATGGCAGCAGGGGTGGCGCTGGTCATACTGTCGTTGTTGGGTGGCGGCAGTGCCGGTAGCGACGACCTGACGCTGAAAATAAAACCTGCCAATTATGTCATGCCGGCAGCCTACAAGGTATATGCCAACCCCGATGTGTTGGGCGGCCGCTATAACTTGTTCAAGGCAGTGCTGAAAAATGAAAGCGGACATACTATCAAGAACCTTAAAGTGGAATACCGTATTCCGAAATATATTGATGGATGGACTGAAGCGACAGCGCCCAAGTATGTGTTGCCCGGGCAATCGGTTATAGCGATGGCCTACCCGGCGTTCGACCAGAACATCACGCAAAAGAACTCGCAGTCGAGGGAGAAGGCTGAAATCCGCATCACTTTTGGTGACAAGGTCAATTCCATGGAAATCAACGAGTCGTTTTCTTTCACGATGATGGCGGCGCAGGATTTTGCTTATACCGATATGCCGGCCTCCGAAGTTGCGTCGATGGACGACATGTTCGAAAATAGTGCGCTTGCTGCTTGTTTCGTGACATCAGAAGATCCGGTGATACAATATTACACCAGTCAGATACAACAAAAATTACTACAAGGCGAAAGCACCGTTGTTGAGAGCTCCGAAGAAAAAAGCCTCAGGTTTATGACGGGACTTTATGAAGCCACGCGACGTTCGGGCATGGTTTACAGTAGCACGTCGTGTGTTCCGTCCAACACCGGCGACGTAGCAACTACCGTGCAGCGCATACGACTCCCGCGCGATGTGGTTTCGGGCAACACGGGTCTTTGTATCGAGCTGTCGTTCCTCTACGCCAGCGTAATGCGTAATGCAGGGATGAACCCTGTTGTCTATTTCGTGCCGGGACATGCTTTTCCGGGTTTCCACCTTAATGGTAAATATTATGCCATAGAGGCAACCTGTATCAATGGCGAAGGTCTTGGCGGTGTAATGTCGGCCGATGAGGCGGTACAACGTGGGATGAAAAAACTGGAGGACGCTTTTCAAGCGGTGCAACAAGGCAATGACGGCTATGATATTTTGGATATCAATGAACTGTATAAAATGGGTATTATTCCAATGGAGCTACGCGACGATAATTTTGCCCGTCAAAAAATTGATGAATATGCTGCATTGTGGAAGGGAGCATCGGATAAGAGCAGTAGCCGCTATGCCGGAAACACCAGTACTTCCGCAGGCAATTCTTCCTCAGGTAATTCCTCCACTAGTGGTGGAGGTTCTGCCACGGCGGGTATGCTTACTTTCAGCCGAGGGGTTACTTTCGCTTATCCGGCAGGTTGGAATGTCACCAACAACCCGTATCCGCAGATGCCGCCGTTGAAAAGCCTGATTGCATCGCCGCAGGGAGCGCTGGAAGTGTACCAGGTGGACGGAACCGGCAACGTATGGGAAGGGTTGAATTATATTGTGCAATTATACGGTTCTATGGGTATGTCGATTAATTACCAGCCGGGTGGTTCGCACAACGGTTATTCGCTTGTTACGGGTATCACTACCAATGGTTCCGGCCAACAGGCGTCCTGGTGCGGCGCTTTCCGCGCTAACGGCAACTCCGTGGTGGGGCTTGTCATCCCGTCCAGCGTTAACCAGGCACAGCAAATCCTGACGTCACTCAAATAATATTGTCTTTGTGCCTTTGAGCCTTCGTGGCAATTTATCGGACACAAAGACACAAAGCAGAAATTCAAAACCGTAACAATTTATCATATCAATCAACAAATATGAAAACAATCATTTTATGGATCAATATTTCGATGCTGATTGTGTTTTCCAGTATCGATATTAGCGCCCAGCAACAGTATGATCCAACTGCCATTACGCAGGAAATCGATTACAGGAT
Source organism: Bacteroidales bacterium (assembly GCA_031551645.1). GTDB lineage: Bacteria > Bacteroidota > Bacteroidia > Bacteroidales > UBA4181 > JAIRLS01. The sequence continues at coordinate 3,433 of JAVBNI010000284.1, forward strand.
CGACGAACTTGGCGATGCGCGGATGGAACTGCGCCAGAAAATGACGGCTATCCAATGGCAGAACTTTAAAGTAAGCGCTGTGGCGAGAAAAATCCTTCTATTTTCAAGCGCGACCTGGAACGGAGCATGACGGGTGTGTTGCTCGAAGATTTCAAGAACGAGATGAACGAGGACAACCGTTCGTCGGTGACGCGGCTTACGGCACGAAGCATGGCCTCTTATAAGGGCAACGGCAAATGGGAACTTAAATTGGATACAAAAGACCCCAACATCACTAAAATCTCCGACCATGTGTATCTGCTTACCGGGAACCTGGCTTCAGGCGGCGGCATCATCCAACAGTTGCAGAAGATATTTTTTCCCGAACGAGCCTCTAATATTAAGCAGGATACGGATACTTACGGCAATGCCATTTTTACCTATACGCTCGATGTGGAAGGATCGTCGTTCAATTTTCTGTTGGTTTTAGGTATAGTATTGTTACTGGCAGGTGCAGCATGGATGTTTGTTCCGCAATTGGCGATGAAACGGGGTTAAGTAAGAGGTAAAAAATAAAAGATAAAAGTATTATCAATCAAATTTTCATATGGGTATGCTCTAAAAATAACATGTAATATTCTTTAGTTAAAGTGATCTTTGTGTCTTCGAGTCTTAGTGGCCGATTTTCATGCCACAAAGGCATTAAGACACAAAGTAGAAAATCAAAATCGTAACAATTTTATTTTTAGACCGTTCCATAGTATTTTAAAAACAATCAATCAGTTATGAAAAGTGCAAATTATTTCAGGACAATAGCGCTGGCGTTTGTGGCGTTCGCTACGGTATCGTGCAGCGATAAGGAAACCGACGAACCGCAACAGCAGTCTGCCATTACCATGCCAAGCGGACAGGCATTGAGCCAGACTGTATATGCCGACCAGACGGAAGGCGCATCTGTGAGCTTTACCACTACCGGCGACTGGACAACGGAAATAGGGGAAACGGCCACAACTGTCAAATCGGCTACCGCAGTTCCCGGTTGGCTATCTATCAATCCTGCAAGTGGCAGAGCAGGGGAAAATACCTTTGCGATTTTCCTCGAACCCAACTACACCGGCACCGACCGTTCCGCCCAAATCACCATTTCATCCGGGAACGAAAAGGCGAATGTTACCGTGACGCAAAAAAGCACAACTCAGGACGGGAAGCCTTACGAGAAGAAATACGATATCTATACGGGCGGGGCTTACATAACGGGGGCTAGCGAAATCTATAATATACATGGCCTCAGCCTTTATTATAAAAATGGGATAGCTGTCGGCGATGCCATGTCTATTATTCATACGCTTTGTGACTTTACCGTGTCGGGAGACGATGTTCACGTAGTAGGACTCGAGAAAAGAATAAAAGATGGTGTACAATCTGTTTGTGCCGTATACAAGAAAAACGGCGTGGAAATACCGCTGCCTGTTACACGGCGTGGAAACTATGCCATGGGTATTGATGTTGAAGGAACCGATGTATATATTGCCGGTTATGAAATGGCTTCTCATCCCGACGACTATGTGATGACTGCAAAGTACTGGAAGAATAATGTTATTTACCTGCTCGGCGACGGGGTACGAAGCTCGTATGCTGTTGCTATTAAAGCCACAGGAAACGATGTGTATGTGTTAGGATATTCGGGGCGTATAGTAAACAAGGATGAATATTTTTATCCCGGCTACTGGAAAAATGGACAATTTGTAGAATTAGAAACAAGTGGGAGTGGCAACAAAGTTTATGATCTTTGTGTGGCAGGGCAAGATGTTTACGTCTGCGGTTGGGCGTGGGACGCTTATAAGAAAGGTTCAGGGACAGCGGCTTATTGGAAAAACGGCAAACTATGCTCGCTCGGCGATGCTAATAGTGCTTATGGCATTGCAGTTTCGGGCAACGATGTGCATGTGGTAGGCGCTATGTCGATCTATGCCAATGGTCACTCTGATGGATATGCCGTGTATTGGAAAAACGGAGAACGGACAATACTCGGCAAAGGCGCGGCTAAAGGCGTTACAGTGGTGGACAATGATGTGTATGTATCAGTAGAAGGGAGTGCTAGAACCGAAATTTATAAAAATGGTAAAATAATAAGTACAGAGGCAGGTGTTGGTAATATTCGGCGTATTGTCGTCGTTCCGCATCGTCCTACGCGGCATTGGTAAAGTGACTACCTGCTGTCAGGGCGGAACTGCCACGAAGGCACGAAGGCACAAAGAACTTAGCGTCTTCGTGTCTTGGTGGCAAGATATGATAAAAGTGTATATTTGTCATTCAGTTTAAAAGTATGATATGAAAACCATACGTTCATTATACCGGTTTGGGGGGCGATGCCTGATCAGTTTGCTATTATGTGGCCAGGGGTTTGTTTTTGGAAACGATTACCTGAAAACGGAATATAGTTACCGGCAATATACCATGTATGACGGATTGCCTAACCTGACAGCCGGTAGCATTTACCAGGACGAAAAAGGCTTTATATGGATAGGCACCAACAATGGTTTTGTCCGTTATGATGGACAGCATTTTCAAAAGTATGTTTCTGACAGGGATGTATCAATCAGTCATTTTATCGAAAAGCCCAATGGGGATGTATGTGGCGGCACATATACGGTGATGTATAAAGTGTCTTCCGGTAATGACTCAATACATCTTGTCGATCTCACCGAGCATAAAATGTTTCAAAAGGATAAATCACGGTCGTTACCCAAGGGATATTATATCTATAGAGATACCGATGAATCATTGGCCATATACCATGTTACCGATACCAGTTTTACTAAAGTATGGGAGCATAAGTTACTAATGGCGATGAGGCCTTCGCAAGGTATTTATTGGGATAGGGTAAATCAACAATTTTTTGTTCCCACACAAAAAGGCACTTACGTGGTGGGTGAAAATGGTGCGGTACGTGATAGTTTTGCAATTACCACTATAAGCAGTTTTGTTCCTTATCGTAATGGTTTGTCGGCAATTGCCGACGACGGAATCTATGAATATACGGGGAAAGAGTTCCGCTCTGTTTTAAAGTATCCATTCTTCACAGGTATATATCAATTTTACAACGCATTGACGGATGCTGCCGGACGCCTTGTCATCCATGCGGAAAACAGCATCTATCGTTACGATAACGGCACATTGGAAGTCATTGCCGATGGAATTGGCCAGATAAACGATATGCTGCTGGATAAAGAAGGCAATCTTTGGGTTGCCACGGCTGCCGGGGTATATAATTTTTTCAGGTTGGATTTTAAGAGTTATACGCCTGTTAATAAAGAAGATGTTGTTATATCTGTAATGCACGACAGCAAAAATCGTATATGGGCGCCTACCTATAGGGGTGAGTTAATGCGTATCACAGATGGGAAACAGGAAACGGTCCATTATCCTGCATCACCCAATGGATACAAATATTTTTATTTTCGCTCGGTTGCGGATAATGATACGTTGTACATAACAGGCGGCGGGGGCATTTATCAATACAAAAATAATCAAATTCGTTGGGTAGAACTTCCGGCACAGAGTTATGACTACATTCTCCCTTTGTCAAACGGCAACATATTGACCGGTAATGAGAAAAAAGCCTGTCTTTACAATCGCAACTGGGAAAAGATGTATGAGTATACCTCCGAAATGCTTCACCAGTTTGTTGTATGTGCCGCAACCGATAACAAAGGCCGTATCTATATAGGAGGTCCGCAAGGTGTTACCACTATAGATGGCGACAGTGTCTGGCTGAATAAAAGCGACACTTTGCATGCGTGCCGGTTGATCGTTCCCGATCTCACCGGAAAATTTTGGATGGTATGTCAAAATCGCCTGGTGTGTATGGAAAATAATCGTATCCGTATGGTACATACTTTTCCTAATACTTTGGTGCGGAGCGTTTGTTTTACACGTAGCGGCATTATGGTGGTGGCAACGCTCGAAGCTATTTATTTATCTACAGATCCCTTGCAACCGGATTTTATTTGCTATGACCAGTATAATGGGTATAACGGAATGCAACCGCTGTATAATCCGATGGATGAAGACAAAGACGGTTATGTATGGATGTTGACGCTTGGCCGGATGATACGTTTCAAACCGGATGAATTAATACACAAACAACCTGTTCCCCGTATCCACTTGCAATCCATGCAGGCATCAGCAGATAATATACGATGGATAAATATAAAGGATGACAGGGCGGAATTGAATTATAAAAATACGAATGTTAAATTTATATACATTGGTTTGTGTTATTCTGCTACTGGTAATTTACGTTATCAATACCGCCTTGTGGGTTTCCAGGACGAATGGTCACCACCAATGCCGGAAAAAGAGGTTACCTTTAATAATCTTCCTCCCGGTCATTATGAGTTTCAACTTAAAGCTAATACCGGAACCAATGATACTGAAACGGCTGTTATCAGTCAATATTTCACTATCCGTCCTGCTTTCTGGCAAACATGGTGGTTTGTGGCTGTGGTAATATTGTTGTTGATGCTGGCAAGCACCGGTATAGCCTTGTATATCCAACGCCGTAAAAATGACCGCCTGATAGAACGGTTGGAAACGGAAAAACAACTTAATGAATTGCGTGTGAAAAGTATCCGTTTGCGTTCCATTCCGCATTTCAATGCCAATGTGCTGGCAGCTATCGAATATTACGTAATGAACCTTTCCAAGGACGATGCCAACCGGTTGCTGAACATTTATTCGGAATTTACCAGCCAGACCTTACGCGAGGTAGACAAGGCTTCGCGTAGCCTGCATGATGAATTAGACTATGTGCAGTTGTACCTCAAATTGGAAAAACTACGCTTCATGGAAAAGTTCAACTACGAGGTGGATATCGACCCCGAAGTAAAACAAGATGTGCAGTTACCCAACATGATCCTCCACACCTATTGCGAAAATGCCGTCAAACATGGGTTTTCAGGCCGCACTTCCGGTTGCCGCCTGAAAATATCAGCCCGGCAAAAAGCAGATGTAGTGGAAGTATGCGTGGAAGATAACGGAGTTGGACGTGCTGCCGCTGCACAAAACAAAAATATCCGCAGTACCAAGCAGGGGTTGGATATCCTTTCGCGTCAGATCGAAATCTATAACAGATTTAATAAAATGAAGATCGTACAAACCGTTACCGACCTGTATGATGGTGATACTCCTTGCGGAACCCGTTTTATGATAGAAGTGCCGTATGGATTTGTGTATCAGTGATCGTTTTTCTGCCACGAAGGCGCGAAGGCACAAAGAAAATCTTAGAGCCTTAGTGTCTTGGTGGCAATAAATACGCACAAAGAAAAACCTTAGAGTCTTAGAGTCTTGGTGGCAATAAAGTTAATATCTTTGTAAAAAATGACAGCTATGAACAATGAAAAATTTCATTTATTGAGCGATGAAGATGAGCGGATAGCTACCCTTATTGTCAATGCTGCATTCAAAGTGCATAAAGCTTTAGGTCCCGGACTTTTAGAACGAGTATACGAGGTTTGTATGGAATTCGAGCTCAAAAAAGCCGGATTAGATGTCAAACGACAAGTAGATATCCCTATAGTTTACGAAAAAATCATTTTTGAAGAAGGACTTCGTTTGGATTTATTGGTGAACGATAAAGCTATTGTCGAATTAAAAGCTGTTGACACTGTAAATCCTGTTTGGGAGGCACAAGTGTTGAGTCATCTGAACTTAACTAAGTTGAGGTTGGGTTTTCTTATCAACTTCAATGTCCCGTTAATCAAACTAGGGATAAAACGTTTTGTTATTTAGTGAATTGGCCACGAAGGCACGAAGACACAAAGAAAATCTTAGAGCCTTAGTGCCTTCGTGGCAGAAAACCCTTAGCGTCTTTTAAAAATGGAAAAGATTAGAGCTATTGTAGTTGAAGACGAGTTTCATCCGCGCCAGACACTCCTCCAGAAATTAGCCGAGTTTCATCCCGAAATCGAAGTAGTGGCGGCTTGCGAGAATGCCGAAACAGCATTGGTAGAGATCTTGCGCCAGCAGCCACATTTACTGTTTTTGGACATTCATTTGCCGGGCAAGAATGGTTTGTGGCTGGCCGACCAGTTGAACCAATTGTCGTGCGACACGTTTACGCCGCCTGGCATTATCTTTACCACAGCCTATAATGACTCAGAATATCTATTAAATGCCATTCGCCTGGCAGCCATTGACTACCTTATCAAACCGGTATTAATCGACAACCTATCGTTAGCCATCAGCCGCTTCCGCAAACGCACCGACGCTTCTTCAACTGCACGTTCATTGATGGATGCCATACAAAACGAGAAATTGTTTCGTTTCAAAAGCGTTAACGGACTATTATTATGCAAAGCCGAAGATATCGCATATGTGGAAGGTGACCGCAATTACGCCCGCATGGCCCTTGCCAACGGCGAGTTCGAAGCCATTTTCGAACGATTGGGCGAAATTGAGCAAGTATTACCTGTCGATGTATTCTCACGCATCGGCAAAAGTCTGATTGTTAACAAAAGGTATGTTCGTCGTATCAATGCCCGCAAATCGACGGTACAGCTGATGACCCCATTGGCGACTTACACCGTAGAAGTGTCGGCGGGTGCACTTAAGCAGTTGAAAAGCATAGAATAACCTGCTTCATTTTTATTTTGGGGGAATATTAGAATCCCGAATACGACCGATGGTGAATCTTAACGTCGTCTGAAAACAAATGATTATCAAAGCCTATCATTTACTTCCGGTAAGTTATTCTCCAAATTGTTTTAGCCGCATCGTCACTAACCAAAACCGATCCATCGGGAAGAACAGCTACACACACCGGCCGGCCGTATACTTCACTTTTTGCAGCATTTGCAATAAAACCGGTTAAGAAATCTTCCGGTGGTCCTGCAGGTCGACCGTTTTTAAACGGTACAAAAACAACCTTATATCCGGATAATTCCGATCTATTCCATGACCCGTGTTGTCCGACAAACATTCCGTTGTGATATTTGGCGGGAAACATATCCGCCTGGTAAAAGACCAAGCCCAGGGAAGCTGTATGGGAACCTAAAGGTAAATCGGGCACAAGCGTTTTTGCTACCAAATCGGGACGCTCTCCCTGACGTCGCGGATCTTCGTGAGCGCCAAAATATGCATAAGGCCAACCATAAAATCCGCCTTCCCGAATGCCGGTTGCATAATCAGGTACCAGATCATCGCCTAAACCATCACGCTCATTCACTGCTGTCCATATAATTTGCGTATTTGGTTCCCAATCCATTCCAACGGGATTGCGCAAACCGGATGCATAGATTCGTTCATTGCTTCCATCCGGATTAATTTCAAGAATATTCGCACGTCGGATTTCTTCTTCCATTCCGCGTTCAGCAACATTACTGGCAGAACCTACCGAAATATAGATCTTCGTTTTTTGCGGATTAGCAATAATGTTCCGCGTCCAGTGGTTATTGTATCCTCCGGCAGGTAAGCTCAGTATTTTTTGCCCTTTGGCAGTCATCACGGTATCTTTCTCGTTGTACGGAAATCGCAAAAGAACATTGGTATTGGCTACATAAAAATAACGACCGAGTATCAGCATGCCGAAAGGTTGATTTAGTCCGGAAATATAACTGTAACGGCTTTCATAAATTCCATCCCGATCAGTATCCCTGAATAAAGTAATCCTGTTTGCGCTACCAAAATTTTGTGCTTTCGACTGGAAAAACTTCTCATCTTCACCGGGTTGTAAATGATCGGGTATCCGGGTACCTGCTTCCGACACAAAAATATCCCCGTTGGGTGCAACATATATCCACCTGGGATTTTCCAATCCGTCGGCAAACTTGGATACTTTAAATCCATTCGGCGCTATTGGTGTCTTACCGACAAGCCAACCTATCACCGTGCTGAAATTTCGTACCGATTTTGTAGTATATGGTGGAGGCAGATGAACAGCTTCCTGCTGAGCTTCCATCCGATTATTGACGCCAACCAAGGCGATAAGAAGCAAACATCCTATTTTCAAATCTCTCCATGCCATTATATAATTATAACAAATGATAGGATGAGTTGGTTCAGATTTTTTTAATTCAAGATATAATCAGGATAAATTTAGATTATCTTGATCATATCTTGTAATTTTCAATTCAATGATTTATTTTTGCATTGAAGTATGATATGAATATAATTTCTCCACCGTTTTTACAGCCGGATGACACCATAGGCCTCATTGCTCCGGCATATCACGTTGAACCCGAACAGTGGGAGCCGGTTTTACCCTTGCTCCAATCATGGGGGGTACAAGTAGAATTGGGTTACAGCCTCAGGTTACAGGATCGTGTTTTTGCAGGGAATGACGCACAGCGTCTCGACGACTTGATCACTATGATGTGTAATCCCCAAATCAAAGCCGTATTGTGTGCCCGTGGTGGGTATGGATGCGGCAGGTTATTATCTGATATCGAACGGTATTCGTCTGCATTTGATCCGAAATGGCTGGTAGGCTACAGCGATATTACCGCTTTGTCTTCATATTGCGTTAACCTATTGCACTGGCAATGCATTCATGGTCCGATGCCGATTGATTTTTCCGCCGAACCTTCCATTAATGAACTTCAGTCTTGGGAATACCTCCATACCGTGTTGTTCGGACAGATGCCTTCATACATACAAACTCCATCCCCACTCAACCGTAACGGTGATGTGATTGCTCCGGTTACTGGTGGAAATTTATCGGTACTATACAGCCTGAATGCGACTCCATTCCAATGTCAAACAGATGGTTGCATCCTGTTTATTGAAGATGTGGGCGAAAACCTTTACCATTTGGACAGGATGATGACCAACCTGCGGAGCAGCGGGCAATTGGCCAGGTTGAAAGGATTGCTTGTCGGGGCGATGAACGGAATGAAAGACAGCAACCCGTCATTTGGAAAGACAGCTTATGAAATCATTGCCGGTCATGTCGAAGACTATGATTATCCCGTTGTATTTGATTTTCCGGCCGGACACAATGGCGTTAATTACCCTTTAGTTCTAGGCGCTGACACGCATTTATGCGTATCAGGGGAAAGTGTTTCCATCGATCAGTCTGTCTCGGAAATGTGACTTCCCGGCCTAACGTCCTTTTGCTAACGAAAACGTAAAAGTACTTCCCTTATCCAAGATGGAATACACTGAGATATTTTGTCCATGGGCTTCGATAATGTGTTTCACAATAGCCAGTCCCAGTCCCGTCCCGCCTTGTTCACGTGAACGTCCTTTGTCACAACGATAAAAGCGTTCGAAAATACGTTTCCTATCTTTTTCTGCAATACCAATACCATTGTCGGTAACGGAAACCCACACCAGATTATCATGTTCGGTAAACGAAACAGTAGTTGTTCCATTTTTACGACCATATTTGATAGAATTGACTACTAAATTGTTCATTACTTCCATAATTTGCTTTCTATCAGCAAAAACCCATGTGGGTTCGCGTTCCGCTTCCAACTTGATCTGGGTTGCTTCGGTCAACATATCCTGCATTTCAAATACTTCCTCTGTGAGCCTATACATGTCAAAGGTTTCATAATCCAACTGTAGTTCTCCGGACTCCAAACGTGCGATAGACTCCAAGTCTTCTATGATGTGTATCATCCGGTTGATACTTTTTTCGCTACGTTCCAGATACAACCGATTAACCGATTTATCTTCCAGACCGCCGTCCAATAAGGTGAGAATATATCCCTGAATATTAAAAATAGGCGTTTTGAGTTCATGTGATACATTACCCAGAAATTCCTTGCGGTATTTCTCCATTTGTTTCAATTGGTCGATTTCCGAAACTCTGGCCTGGTTCCAGTCCATCATGCCTTTTTTAATATTCGACAAGACATCCTGCCTGCCCGACAGGATGCTTAATTCCTTTTCGGTGAGACGTCCCCCATTGATCAGGCGATACAACGAGTCAAACTGTTGAAGAAGAAACCGCCTTAAGAAAACCACTACTACAGCTATTATGATCACTGCATAAACCGAAATGGACACGATTTCAATCCATACGCTATGCGAACCGTAAGTTACAAGCAGGAACAACAAAGCGCTCATCAGTATGCTTCCCGACAAGGCGATGTAGATAGCCGTACGGATAATGGGACCGTAGCGCATATCGTTAAACTTTGAGATTCATCGATTGCAGGATGCGGGTGACATATTTCCCGATGATATCGAATTCAAGATTAACGATCGTTCCCGGTTTGATTTGATGAAAATTGGTTTCAGTATACGTGTAGGGAATAATTGCCACCTGAAATGATCCGTTCTGAGAATTTACAACCGTGAGGCTCACTCCGTTTACAGCAATGGAACCTTTTTCGACAGTAAGATTACCTTTCGACTGGTCGTAAGCAAAGGTAAAATACCAGCTCCCGTCGGCTTCTTCTACATCTGTACATTTTGCCGTTTGGTCAACGTGGCCCTGTACCATGTGTCCGTCCAGGCGATCGTTAAGGAGCATACTGCGCTCCAGATTCACTTTATCGCCCACTTTTAACAAACCAAGGTTCGACTTAATGAGTGTTTCCTTGATGGCCGTGACGGTATAGGTTTTTTCTGTCTTTTTCACCACCGTCAGGCAAACCCCGTTATGTGCGATACTTTGATCGATTTTCAGTTCATTTACAAACGAGCATTCCATGGTAATATGCAAGTTATCCTGTTCCTTTTCGATCCCAACCACTTTGGCTGCTTCTTCAACTATTCCTGAAAACATGTAAATAAATTTTGATGATTGAATGATAAATAATTACACAAATCCGGAATTCGAAATCGAACCATCCGGATTGTCGTATTTTGTTTAGATAAAAATATTTGCGAACTGACTAACAAACTAATGTTGAATTAAAAATTAAGAGTTAAGAATTAAAAGTTATAATACGCATATTTTTAATAAATTATAGATTTTAACAGGTCATTTTATAATCAACTTAACTCTAATAAGTACTCTAACTCATGTTACGCAGTATCCCAGTGATTAGAAAACTTTTCCAGAGTCTTAAGAAATCTTACCGAAGTCTTAAGAAATCTTACCGAAGTCTTAGGAAACCTTTCCGAAGTCTTGGGAAACCTTTCCGAGGCTTTGGGAAACCTTTCCGGAGCTTTGGGAAAGTTCCCTGCAAGTTGAGGGGGCTTCTCCGGTATGTAAAATCAATTGAGTAACATCAACTCTAATATATTTGATATTTTCAGTTCTCAACTTAATGTCGTTTAGTTAATGACTCTGACAGGTCGCCACGCCAAAGACCTGTCAGGCTGCGAAGCCGCTGACAGGGTCGGAATAGAATTCTTAACTAAACGACATTGATTCTCAATTCTCAATTCTCAATTACTTACTCACTTTTTCGTTTGTCGATATACCCGTTAAACGTGATACTTTGACGTGTATCATCATTCACCGCCAGACTTGCCGACCCGCTTGAGGAGACACGCAATATCAGTTCGTAACGTTTTTGACCATCTCTGGGTGTGATATAGACATTCCACCCATCCTTTTTGGCTTTTTCGAGATTGTATTCAAATTCTTTACTCTCAAACTGTATCCCAATTTGGGTATTATCCATCGGCGCAACATAAGCCCGCCCAAAATATGGAAGATAGGCCGTTATCGTATCTTTACTGACGCGCAATTCGTAACCCGTAGACAGGTCGAGCGAACGACCGGACATGGGTAGGGCTTTCTGCGCAATGAATGCATAATCATGCGATTCTATCAGTTTCTGTATTTTTGCGGCCTGCTCCTGTTGGCGTTGTTGCTTTGACTTCTTTTCCTGTCCCAACGCCATGTTGTTTCCTATCACAAACGACAGTAACATAATAAATATACTCACCTTTTTCATATACTGTCCACTTAAAATCGATTATTATTACAAATCAACATACAAAATTACAATTATCTACATGTATTTTCTATAATGTGAACAAATATATTTTACGAATGGTTTTGTTCATGTGACAAAAATCAGTTGGTAAACCGCTGTATTTTTCTATTTTTGGCAGTCGATATCAAATCATAATTTTTATGCCGGTTAACATACCTGATAATCTTCCTGCAGCCGACATCCTCCGGGATGAGAATATTTTCGTGATGACTGAAAGTCGTGCTCTACATCAGGATATTCGTCCTCTGCGTTTGCTGATTTTGAACCTGATGCCTGTCAAAATTACCACCGAGACACACATACTCCGTATGTTGTCCAATACCCCGTTACAGGTTGAGGTCACTTTACTGAATACACTGAGTCATGTTTCTAAAAATACACCCATTGAACATCTGCAAACTTTTTACAAAACCTTTGACGAAGTAAAAGGCAAACGTTTTGATGGACTGATTATCACCGGTGCCCCCGTCGAAATGCTCGATTTCGAAGAGGTGGATTATTGGAATGAACTGACCCAGATCATGAATTGGGCCGAACACAATGTCACATCCACGCTTTATATCTGCTGGGCTGCCCAAGCCGGATTATACTACCATTATGGCGTCCCTAAATATCCTTTGCCACACAAAATGTTCGGGATATTCACCCATACGCTGAATAATTCCAAAGCGCCTATTGTTCGTGGGTTCGACGAAGAATTTCTGGTTCCGCATTCGCGTCATACCGAGATACGCCGTGAAGATATCGAAAAAGTATCACGGTTAGAGATTGTTTCCGAGTCGGCGCAATCGGGCGTTTATTTAGTTAGAGATGTTGCCAGTCGCAGGATATTCGTTACCGGGCATTCGGAATATGATGCTTTGACGCTTAAAAGCGAATATGATCGTGATGTGGAAAAGGGAATGGACATACAGATCCCGTATAATTACTTTCCCGGCGACGACCCGTCGCTGACACCTTCCATGCGTTGGAAAAGCCACGCCAGCCTGCTCTTTTCAAACTGGCTCAATTATTACGTATATCAGGAAACTCCTTATGATATCGATTGAGACATCTCTGCCGGATATTGGATCGGCTGCACGCGAATTTCTCCAGGCAACTAAAGGGCGTAAGCATTTTGCATTTTATGGAGCAATGGGCGCCGGCAAAACTACGTTTATCAAAGCTTTATGTAAAGCCTTGGGCGTAAATAACACCGTTACCAGTCCCACTTTTGCACTGGTCAATGAATACAATGCAGGTGAAAATGGGACTATTTATCATTTTGATTTTTATCGAATTAACAAACCTGAGGAAGTATTCGATTTCGGTTGTGAGGAATATTTTGTATCGGGAAATTATTGTTTTGTAGAATGGCCTGAAAAGGCTGAAATTGTACTACCTGCCGATATTTGTCCTGTGATGATCGAAGAAATGGCTAATGGTAACCGGAAAATTACAATTGATTATTTAAAGTAAAATTCGATTTTCACAAAAATATTTCTGAAAATTTTCAAAATCTGCCTAACATTTATCGATTGAAAATCAGAAGTTTAATTTAATTAACAACTCAACCGATTGATTGGGTTGTTTTGTTTTTTTTCTGTATTTTTTTATTTTTGTAAGCACCTAACCTCATGTCAAGAAGCATATAACTCTGCCCTGTCAGGATTCGATAAAACCAGACAGCGTTAAATTACATCTGACATGACATTAATACATTGAATTCCTCATGGAAGTTAGTCCAACCATTGCGTTATTGGTCGTTTCCATCCTGTTGTTTCTCAGCGTACTTGTGAGCAAGACAGCCAACAGGACAGGACTGCCTGCGCTGGCTTTATTCCTGTTGATCGGGATGTTGGCCGGATCAGATGGAATTGGAAAAATATCGTTCGACAACCCTGGAACAGCACAGTTTCTGGGTATTATAGCGCTTTGCTTCATTTTGTTTTCGGGTGGACTCGATACCAAAATAGAACAAATCCGGCCCATAGCCTGGAAAGGTGTTACTTTATCCACGTTTGGTGTATTGATAACAGCTGTAACCCTTGGAGCTTTTGTATACTGGATCACCGACTTCAGTTGGATGGAATCATTCCTGCTGGGGTCTATCGTATCATCGACCGATGCGGCAGCAGTATTCGCTATTTTCAGAAGTAAAAATACCGGGTTGAAACGAAATCTGCGTCCCACACTTGAGCTGGAAAGCGGAAGTAACGACCCGATGGCTTATTTCCTTACCATCACGTCCATCGCGATTATCCAACAGCCAGAGACTTCTTTCTGGACAATGTTTCCTCTGTTTCTCAAGGGAATGGGATTGGGTTTGGTGATGGGTTTTCTCATCGGAAAACTTATGGTGCGCATCATTAATCGTGTAGGACTTTATTCCGAAGGACTGTACCCGGTATTGACCATTGCCATGATGTTTTTCAGCTTTTCACTCACCGAGTTTATTGGTGGTAACGGCTTTATGGCTATTTACTTGTCCGGATTAATATTGGGAAACAGTAATTTCATTCACAAACGAAGTCTTTTGCGTTTTTATGACGGTTTTGCATGGCTGATGCAGATACTGATGTTCATCACGTTGGGGTTATTGGTTTTTCCGTCGCAAATGATGCCCATTATTGGTATCGGCCTGTTGGTGTCGGTTTTTCTGATACTCGTTGCCCGTCCATTGGCAGTTTTTCTGTGCTTGTGGCCTTTCAAAATGTATTATAAGGACTTATTGTTTGTTTCATGGGTGGGATTGAAAGGAGCGGTACCCATTATTTTTGCCACATACGCAATGGTGGAAAAGATCCCCAATGCCGATATGATTTTCCATATTGTATTTTTTATCACCCTGACTTCTTTATTGTTGCAGGGAACTACCTTATTTAAAGTCGCGGAAAAACTCAAACTCACCATACCTGAAGGAAAAGTCAAAAAAACTGTCCTGGAGTTCGATTCGGAAACCATCAAATCGGTATTGGAAGAAATCACGGTAGAGCCTGATTTCCGGTGTGTCAACCATTCGATTGTCGACATGGAACTGCCCAAAACCGCCCTGATTGTACTGATTGAACGAGAAGACAAGTATTTTACGCCCAACGGAAGTACAATCATTGAGCCCGGAGACAGATTAACCATATTGGCCGACTCAAAAGCCAACCTGGATGTGACTTTCAATGCATTAAAGCAATGAAAGCTACTTTTCTCAAGTAATCTGTTACACAAATTTGATTAGTACAGACACGATCCTAATGAAATTTTGACTTCTTTTACATACCGTTTTTTAACTAAAAAATCATGATAAATAAAAACAATATTTCTTCACCGTCCCGCCGGACGTTCATCAAATCGGGAATTGTTCTGACTGCCGGGATTCCACTGGTACAAGCCTGTAATCTCTTCGGCAACAAGAGCGAATCTGGCGACGAGTTATATTCCATTTTCCGGGATCCTCCGTCCACAGCCAAGCCTTTCGTTCGTTGGTGGTGGAATGGCGATAAATTGTCCGCCAAGGAAATCCTGCGCGAACTGGATGTGATGAAAGATGCCGGAATAGGCGGTGTGGAAATCAATCCGATTGCTTTTCCGGGAGGCGACGACTTAGGTATTCCATCTTTGAAATGGCTCAGTCCCGAATGGATTGAAATGGTAAAAGTCGCACTGAAAGGCGCTGACGAACGGGGAATGATCTGCGATATTATCGTTGGGTCGGGTTGGCCTTTCGGAGCCGAATTTTTATCTGCGGAAGAACAAACACAATTGCTTACGTTGACCAGTCGCAAGGTGAAAGGAAAAGGTACCGTCACCCTGAATGTCCAGGAACTGTTGAAAGAAGCTTCGCCTTCGGTACATTCCAAGTATACCGGCGCTACAAGCGAATTGCATTCCCTTTGCCTGGCCCCGTTACAAATGGATACATTTTCGCCTGCAATTGACTTGCCGTTTGAGAAAGGACGAAATACAATAAGCGTAAATATCCCTGCCGGGGAATACATATTATACGCATTGGTTAAGGTGACCGGGTTCCAGGCGGTCATTAACGGTGCGCCTGGCGCCGCAGGACCGGTACTGAACCATTATAACCAGGTAGCAGTGGAAAAGTTCCTGAACCGGATGTCGGACAACCTGTTCCCTGCATTAACCGGTTTGAAAGGTTTCCGGGCCATGTTTTGCGATAGTATGGAACTGGAAGGCGCCAACTGGTGCCACGATTTCACGGAAGAGTTCAAACGCCGCAAAGGTTACGATGTCGGCCCTTACCTGCCCTTTATTCTCTACAAGGTCGGACACATGGGACAAGCCGTCGAAGGTTCCGAAACGACCCAACTGACGGGTACAGCAAAAGAAGAAATAGGACGTGTCCGATACGACTTTTTTGTCACCTGTATGGATATTGTCCGCGATCGTTTCCTGATCCCGTATACACAATGGTGCAACAAGTACGGATTTAAATCGAGAGTCCAGGCATACGGACGTGAATTTCACCCGTTGGAATCGTCATTCAAAGTGGATATTCCCGAATGCGAAACATGGCTGTGGTATGCTGACAGCGAAAAAAAGATCGATTTTGCCAAACGTCCCACTTATACCAATGTTAATAAATTTGTCGCATCTGCAGCCCGTTTGTCGGGAAAGAAAATAGTCAGTTGCGAAGAGATCACCAATACGAATGCCGTCTTCAATGCAACGCTGGAACGCATCAAGATCACAGGCGACCAGAGTAACTTATCCGGCGTGACACATTCGGTGCTACACGGGTTTAACTATAGCCCGGTGGAAACACCGTTCCCGGGATGGGTACGTTACGGGACGTTTTTCAATGAGCGCAACACATGGTGGCCATTTTTCAAACTGTGGACAGCATACAAAACAAGGCTTTCGGCGCTGTTCCAGGAAACGGAATATTATGCCCGCATTGCCGTGATGCATCCTTTGGCCGACATGTGGACAAAATACGGGCCGCAACGCGATCCTTTCCCCGGGTTGTTATACCCTCCATACCAATACCGGGTGTGGGAAGCCATTCACCAAAACGGCAATAGTTGCGACTATACCTGCGAAACGGTTATCCAACAAAGCGTCCCCGAAGGAGGTTTCTTAAAATTCAACGATCGCAAGTACCACACGTTGATACTTCTGGAGGTAGAATCGATGATGCCGGCAACAGCCGAAATGCTGGCGGCTTTTGTCAAAAACGGCGGAAAGATAATTTTTGTCGGTAAGGAACCGTACCAATCTCCGGGATTGAAAGATCATAGGGAAAATGATGAGAAAGTACGGCAAATCATTGCTTCGATGAAACAGAATTATTCTTCGCAGGTCTTTACTGTCGAAGCTCCTGACGAAATGATTCCATGGTTCGGAAAAATACAGCAACAGTATGGCCTTAAGCCCTACATGACGATTGAAAATCCCAGTCCATATGTCAGCCAGATACGACATCAGGCCGAAGGAAAGGATATATTCTTCATTACTAATTACAGTACGGATGAAAGGATTGTCCTGCATGCCGGTTTCCCGGAATCGAAAGGAAAACCATGGTTATGGAATGCCGAAACCGGCGAACGGTTCCGTTATCCCGCATCATCCGGTTCAACCCTGACTATCGATTTGCCTCCGGCCACTTCGCAACTGATCGTATTCGATACGAAAAGCGGTGGAGAAGCCTATCCTGCGGGACCTACCGAAAAATCAGCTATCGAGTTGGCCGGAACATGGAGCGTCCGGATGCAACACATCAACGGACAATCGGAAGAACGTGCGTTTAACGAATTGTTCGACCTGTCAACCGATGAAACGACACGTTCCTTTGCAGGAGACTTGTATTACGAAAAGAAACTTGAAGGCGACTCTTCATACAATTATATCGATCTGGGTAAAGTGTACGGCGTTTCCGAACTGATGCTGAATGGTGAAAACCTGGGTTGTCACTGGTATGGTCGTCACTTATACCGTATTCCGGAACATTTGGCTAAAGCCAACAGTAAAACACTTCAAATCAAAATTACCACTACCGTGGGGAATTATTTGAAATCGTCACCCGACAATGAAGTAGGACAAAGCTGGACGCAGCGCCAGGATTGGCAACCTATGGGATTGTTGGGACCAGTAAGGTTGGTATGAAAGAAATAATTGAAAGTTGAAAAGCCCGCCTGAATAAATTCACTCGGGTGGGTAAAATATATTAACCCATTGATATCAATAACCATGAGCCATATCATCGGTAGTTTTAAAAATTTACTACTTTGTTTGATTATTGCGTTCTATATATCTGGTTGTCAATCAAAACAAAAATGCGACGGCGATCAATTTGTTGGGAGATGGGTTGCTTCGTATTTTATAGATAATCTTTCGTTGGGTAATATCAATACGATCCCTTTTGGTGTTACCGAGATGAGTATTCCTGAAAATTTTGTAGGCGACGGGGTTACATTCTGGAACGAAGATGTGGAAGAAGCCTCAATTTCACAGGTTACTTGCCATGCCGATACATTGGCGTTATTTTTTGACAATAAAGAATATGGGCGAATCCTGTTTCGGGGTGGTCAACTCGGGCTGGTTTACCATCATTCATGGAAAGACACTTTGCTTTACAACAAAATTGACAGTAGCCTTGTGGACAAAGCCGCTAACCTGGATGTTACAGTTGTAGGTTTGCTGGTTAACCGGGTGATGTCACAACCAACATTTATCGATGAGGGTACACAAAATATCGTGCAGTTTGAAGAAAGCGGACAGATAAGCGGATTGAACGACTTCGTACATTATCAAATTTCCATAGCCGGCGATGAGGCAAACATTGATAGTTGTGTATCCATTAGTTTTTTCGATTCCAAAGGAAAAATAACCAAATGGGGAATGAAAGGCAGTTCGAAAGAAGTCGAACTGTATACGCTCCGGCTACTGACCGAACTCGGTGAAAAACCTTGGTACGAAGCTGATAAATTAACTTGCAGGTTATTGGTAAAATAACCTCGATCATATCAAGATTACTTTATCGGTTTGCCTCTTGTCAGACCAGTGTGGAAAACCTGTCAGTGTTCGATAGAACCTGACAGCGTCGGATGATATTGACAATGCCCCCCCTACCCTATTTCAAATAATTGGTAATCGCAATCAGCTTGTTGGAGAATACCTTCGATATGTTCACGTCCCGTGTCAGTAATGAAAATTTGTCCGAATCGATCGCTGGCCACCAATTGTATGATATGATTTACGCGATGTGCATCAAACTTGTCAAAAATATCGTCGAGGAGCAAAAGGGGTACGATATTACAATGCCGGCGTATGAAATCGAAATTGGCCAATTTGAGCGAGACCAGAAAAGTTTTCTGTTGTCCCTGTGAACCGGATTTTTTAATGGGAAAGCCATCCATCTGCAACAGGAGATCGTCTTTATGAACGCCTGTAGTAGTATATTGCAGGATAAGATCCTTTTCGACAGTTTCATGCAGAAGTGTAGTGAAATCCTTGTCCTGTAACTGCGAACGGTATGCCAGTTCCACTTTTTCGTTACCTCCCGAAATATTTTGATAATATTCCTGGAACACAGGTATCAGGTCTTTGCAAAAGTCCACACGACACTCGAAAATATGGTTTCCCGCCATGATGAGTTGCTCGTTCCATACTTCAAGCATGTCAGCATCAAACCTCCTGCTTTCGGCAAATTTTTTCAGTAGCGCATTACGTTGCTCCAAAGCCCGGTTGTATCCGATCATATCACGCAGGTAGCGATGATCGTATTGTGAAATCACTTCATTCATAAAACGGCGTCGTTCCTCACTCCCACCCGTTATCAGGTTGTTATCGGCGGGTGAAACCATCACAATCGGCAACAAACCGACGTGTTCCGACAAACGTTCGTAATCTTTTTTATTCCGGCGGAATACTTTTTTTTGTCCGCGTTTGACGCCGCAATAAATGTTTTCGGGTATTCCTTTACGGTCATATTCGCCCTGGATGACAAAAAAATCATTTTCATACCGTATGTTTTGTGAATCGGAAGTATGAAAACAACTTTTGGTCATCGACAAGTAATATAGGGCATCCAGCACATTGGTCTTTCCCGTACCGTTATTGCCAACCAAACAATTAATTTTTGGACAGAACTTAAAATCGGCCTGCTCGTAATTTTTAAAATTGACCAACGAAAGGGTGCCCAATTGGCAATTGATTGCCGATAATTGACCATCATCGTTTGTTATATCGTTCTTGTTGTCCATATGAATGTTACTGTCTGCTTTATGGTTATTTTCCATGTGATCAAAAGTCGGCATTACCGTTTTATTTTTTCCGACTTCTTGGATGAAACTCCACAATAGTTTGCCTCAGGAAACTACGGTCTAAATGTGTGTATATCTCAGTAGTAAGGATGGACTCATGGCCGAGCATTTCCTGAACAGCTCTCAGGTCTGCGCCGCCTTCGACCAGATGTGTGGCGAACGAATGCCTGAATGTATGTGGACTGATACTTTTCTGCAATCCAATACTCGCTGCCAGATTCTTGATTATGGTAAAGACCATCACCCTCGAAAGCGCCTTGCCGCGTTGATTGAGAAACAGAAAATCCTCATGCCCCTTGGCAATGTCCAACTTGGCACGATCTGGCAGATACAGGCTTATTTCGTGAATGGCCTTGTTACTGACGGGAACCAACCGTTCCTTACTTCCTTTACCTTTCACTTTGACAAAACCATCATTGAGATAAAGATCCGACAAACGCAACCCGACAAGTTCCGAAACACGTAGTCCGCAACTGTACATGGTCTCAAGCATTGCCTTGTTACGCTGGCCTTCGGTTTTACTTAGATCAATGGCTGCCAATAAAGCATCTATTTCGTCTACTGTCAACACGTCCGGCAACTTACGTCCGATTTTCGGATAATCAACCATTTTAGTAGGATCGGAGTCAATAAGGTTGTCCATCAGCATATATTTGTAAAATGCCCTGATACCAGATAACATACGGGCCTGAGAACGTGCCTGCATGCCCTGTTCCCCCATGTGTACCAGAAAGTCCGACAACATCGCGGGCGTTACATCCTTCGGTCCAACAGTCGAGTCTGTCTCCAGCAAATAGGCTCTTAACTTGTCGAGGTCATCTGTATAAGCCTCGATGGTATTAGCCGACATGGCTTTCTCTATTTGCAGGTAAGCGATGAAATCCCGGACGTCCTGTTCCCACATACTCGTTATACCGTAATCAATTCATATTCCATACTTCCCAATCCGATTTTCTCACCGTGTGCCAATCCGATTTTCCAGTTTGTTTTGGGATGCAGAAGTTTAAACTTGTCCACACCTTGATACTCTCCATGCGTATGTACTTCAATGCACGAACCGACATTTGCTGCGGCTTGGGTAACCATATCGGCACATGCTCTGTCCAAAGCCACCGGATCAAATGAGGCTGCTATGCCAATATCCGGGACAATAGCCGCATCATTGCTTCCCCAACAATCGCACAACGGCGAAACATCCATGATGAAACTAATATGGAAATTTGGTTTTCCCTTTACCACGGCCAGTGAATATTCAGCCACTTTGTAATTAGTGACATCCGATGAATTGTTCCAGACTACCTGGGCTGCGTCGAACTGGCAAACGGCCACACATTGGCCGCAACCAATACATTTTTCATAATCAATTTCTGCTTTTTTAGCATCGTTGAGCGTAACGGCTTCCGAAGCACAATACTTGACACATTGGCCGCATGAAGTACAGTTTTCCTTATCAATCACCGGCTGCGATGAAGAATGCAATTCCAGTTTCCCGGCCGCCGAAGCCGATCCCATGCCAAGATTTTTGAGCGTTCCGCCAAAACCGGTTTGCTCGTGTCCTTTAAAATGAGTCATCGAGATCACAATATCCGCATCAGCAATAGCAGCGCCGATCTTAGCTATTTTACAGTATTCGCAGTCAATCTTGACTTCACGGTAATCAATGGCTTTCAATCCATCGGCAATAATAACGGGACACGGCACGGCAATCGGATTAAAACCGTTTTCCATAGCGCTTTGCAGATGGTCGACCGCATTAGAACGGCGGCCCGAATACAGGGTATTGGAATCCGTTAGAAATACCCGTGCATTCTTTTTTTGTAAGAATTGAACTATACGAGCGGCATAGTTGGGCCTGATGTACGCCAGATTACCCGGCTCGCCAAAATGAATTTTTATAGCAACAAATTTTCCATCGAAATTAATCTGCTCGATACCGGCTTTCTTAATCAAGGTTTCTAATTTATCTAAGAGGCTGCGCCCGGTTTTTGTACGCAAATTAGTGAAATATACTTTTGACATAAATGTATTTTGATAATTTATTTTCTATTCTATTTTATTCCAATAGTTTCGGACGCAAACGCTTGGTCCGCTCTAAAGATTGATCAAACTTCCATTGATCGATGGCTGCAGTATTTCCCTGCAACAATATATCGGGTACTTTCCACCCGTTAAATTCAGCCGGTCGCGTATATACCGGTGGAGCCAACAGGTTATCCTGGAAAGAATCGGTAAGCGCCGAACTCTCATCGCCCAATGCCCCGGGGAGCAAGCGTATTACCGCATCGCAAATAACCGAAGCAGCCAGTTCCCCGCCTGTAAGCACATAGTCGCCAATAGATATTTCCTTAGTGACCAAATGCTCACGAATGCGATGGTCCACTCCTTTGTAGTGCCCGCAAAGAATAATCATATTGTTGAGTGTGGAAAGACGGTTGGCTTCTTTTTGTTCAAACAAATCGCCATCCGGCGAAGTATAGATCACTTCATCGTAATCGCGCCGCTTTTTCAATTCGGTAAGTATCCGGTACACCGGTTCAATCATCATCACCATGCCGGCATCACCACTGAAAGCGTAATCGTCCACCCGCTTATGTTTACCTGTCGCATAATCCCTGATGTTGTGAACTTCCAGTTCTACAATACCTTTTTCCCTGGCTCTTTTGATAATGGAGTGACCAAATGGACTTTCCAATAACTCGGGGACTACTGTGAGAATATCTATATGCATCATGGTTCAAACCTACATGATTTTTTGTAAATCGCAATGCTAAAAAATATTTTAATTATTTTTTGTATTAAAAATAAAAAAACTGTTATATCTTTGTTTTTTGTTTAATTAGAAAAACGATAAGTAAATAAAATCGATCAATATGAGAATTAAATTATTTTTAGCCGTTTTGTTTGCAGTCGTCGTAGGATTTGGCGCATGTGGCGGCGGAGGCGGAGACGATGAACCTAAAAGCAGCGAATGTAAGATTACATCTTTTACAACCAATGATGGAAAAGTCTGGGTTATCGCTGAGTCTGGCAATACAGGCACAGTTACCGGAACATATGCTAAAGGCGCAACATTACCAACAAGTGTGAGCGCTACCATTGCCATATCACCTAAAGCATCGATAGTCCCAACAGACGCAACATCACCCAAGGATTATACGACTAACGATAAAACATACACAGTTACAGCTGAAGATGGAACATCCCGAGTTTATACCGTGAAAGTAATCCAATCACAACAATAATTGCATTTTAAAGATATTTGCAAAAAAGCTGTTTGATTGTCAAACAGCTTTTTTTGATATATATGACACCATCTTGAAATCCTATAATCATCAAATGAATATTTTCCCATCGCGAATATTTTTTACAAATCACTCATGATTATTTACCTTTGCGGCTTCAATTATCATCAGATAATTGAAATCAGGAATTCTCCAAAAAGTCAGTTTTTTGAAATTATTGGATTTTTAGAGAGTACTTTGAATAACGTTAAAACGTTATGAACGTTAAAAAACGCTATAAACGCCTTGATATGATAAAAGTAGGAATTGTAGGAGGAGCCGGTTACACTGCCGGCGAGTTAATGCGCATATTGGTTCATCATCCCGAAGTGGAGATCAGTTATGTTCATAGCAACAGCCATGCCGGACAACCGGTTTATGCAGTGCATAACGATCTGGTTGGAGATACCGATATGTCATTTACCAATGAGTTAGGAGAAGCCGATGTTATATTCCTTTGCCTGGGTCATGGCAAATCGCTTGAATTTTTGAACGTAACCCGCTTACCGGGAAATCCCAAAGTAATCGATCTGAGTCAGGATTTCCGTATCAACCAGTTTTTCCAGGACAGGGACAATAATTGCTGGGAATTTGTATACGGATTGCCTGAGTGCAACCGGTTACAGATACAAAAAGCGGATTATATTGCCAATCCCGGTTGTTTTGCGACGGCTTTTGAACTGGCCTTACTCCCATTGGCCAAGGCTGGTAAGTTGGCCGACGAGGTGCATGTAAACGGGATTACAGGCTCGACCGGAGCAGGACAAGCACCCACAGCCACCACGCATTTCAGTTGGCGCAATAACAATATATCTATCTATAAACCTTTCACGCACCAACATCTCAGAGAAGTGCGTAAAACTTTAGAAATAACGGCAGGAAATACTATTCCCGATTTGAATTTCATCCCTGTACGCGGGGATTTTACGCGGGGTATTTTTTTATCGGCTTATACGCGAACAAATTTGGAATTGTCGGAACTGACCGAACTGTACCGGCAATATTATGCCGACGCTGCTTTTACTCTTGTTTGTGAAAATGAAATCAGCCTCAAGGAAGTAATAAACACCAACAAATGCCTGCTTCGTGTGGAAAAATCCGGCAACAAAGTATTAATCACTTCCGTTATTGACAATTTGCTGAAAGGAGCATCGGGACAAGCAGTACAAAACATGAACCTGATGTTTGGCCTCAACGAAAAGTCGGGGCTGGGATTGAAAGCAATCGGATTTTAATGTTGAATCTTTGTTGCAATATGGATTGGTATTGTTTTTGACCTTCAAAAGTCGATTTTTTTATTAAATATTATCATTCGAAACCAAAAATGAATCTGTTTGATGTTTATTCCATTATTGACGTCGAGCCTGTGAGAGGCGAGGGATGTTATGTGTACGATAAGAACGGCAACCAATATCTTGATTTATACGGAGGACATGCTGTGATCTCTATCGGTCATAGCCATCCCACCTACATCCGATATGTTACCGAACAATTGCAGAAAATTGCATTTTATTCCAATTCGGTAGTTATCCCGCAACAGAAACAATTGGCGGAAATGTTGGGAGACATATCGGGTTACGACGATTACAACCTGTTTCTTTGTAATTCGGGCGCCGAAGCCAACGAAAATGCCATCAAGCTGGCCTCGTTCCGCAACGGACGCAAAAAAATCGTGAGCTTTGGAGCTGCATTTCATGGTCGTACGCATGGGACACTTGCGATAACAGATAATCTCAATATCAGTGCACCCATTAATAATCGTGATCATGTGATATATGTTCCGTTGAACGATATTGAAGCTGTGGAAGCCGCTCTCTCCAAGGGTGATGTTTGTGCGGTAATCATCGAAGGAATACAGGGGCTGGCTGGTATCAACTGTCCGGATATCGAATTTTTGAAAGCCTTACGCATCGTATGCGACAGATATAAAACAGAATTGATCCTTGACGAAATACAATCGGGATACGGTCGTACGGGAAAGTTTTTTGCTCATCAGTATGCTGATATTCACCCCGACATCATCACCACGGCAAAAGGAATGGGTAATGGTTTTCCGGTAGCCGGCGTATTGATACACCCCAAATTTGAAGCAAAATCGGGCATGTTGGGAACAACCTTTGGCGGCGGCTATTTAGCATGTGCCGCATCGATTGCCGTACTCGATGTGATGAAACAGGAAGATCTTACCGGCAACGCATTGAGAACTGGCGATTACCTAATTGAACAACTGAAAGGGATTTCGCAGATTAAAGAGGTTCGTGGTCGCGGGCTGATGTTGGGTATGGAATTTGGCTATTCGGTTGCTCCCCTGCGTAACAAGTTGATCAATGAGTATAAAATATTTACAGGTGCATCGTCCAACAAAAATGTTTTGCGGATATTACCACCCCTGACATTAAGTAAGGAACAGGCCGATATCTTTGTAAAAAGTTTAAAAGAATGTTTGATCTGAGAATTTTCAGATGGGCGAGTTAGTGAAAACCAGTAACCTGCCAATCTGCAATTTTTCAACCTGCAACCCATCATGAAGTCTTTATCTCTTTTAAAAATAGGCGGGAATGTGATTGACAACCCGCCGGTGCTTGAAACCGTGTTACGCGATTTTGCCGCATGGGACACCTCTAAAATATTGGTACATGGCGGAGGTAAACTTGCCAGTAATATGATGCAGCAAATGGGCATCACGCCCAAAATGGTAGATGGCCGCCGTATCACCGATCGTGAAACACTTGATATTGTAACGATGGTATATGCCGGACTTATCAACAAGAATATGGTAGCCATGCTTCAAAAGATGTCATGCGATGCCATCGGGTTGACCGGCGCTGATGCCAATGTTATTCCAGCACGCAAACGTCCGGTCAAGGAGATCGATTACGGATTTGTAGGCGATGTGGAACCGGATTGTATTTCAGGCGAGCGGCTGGGTAGCTTTATCAATGCCGGACTTGTCCCTGTCATGGCGCCCATTACTCATGACGGACAAGGTTCTCTACTGAACACCAATGCCGACACCATTGCATCAAGTGTGGCCATTGCCTTAGCAAAAAACTACCGGGTACAATTGATTTTTTGTTTCGAAAAAAATGGTGTATTACGCGATCCGTCGGACGACAACTCATTGATCGAACATTTGGATGAAACTTTGTTCCTTAAATATAAGACAGAAGGTGTGATAACGGCAGGAATGATTCCCAAACTCGAAAACGCATTTGCCGCATTGCATAGTGGCGTGGAAGAAGTACGTATTTGTAGTCCGGCAGGTTTGAAAAATACCCGGATGGGAGGAACAAGGATCAAATTGAAAATTGAAAATTGACAATGCTAAATTCTTGTCAACCTTATTCATGAAAGGACATATCATTAACCATTTATCATTAATCATTACTTAATAAGCTTTTGGGAAAGAATAAATTAAAGCGTTTTACCGATATGGCTATCTATCCGAATGTGATAGAGCCTAAATTTGAAGAAGTCTTCCGTACCGATTTCCGGTTAAAGGGACTCTGGGCAAAAGATATTTTCGCCAACGACAAGCCAATCGTACTTGAATTGGGATGCGGTAAAGGCGAATATACTGTCGCTTTGGCAAGAAAATACCCGGATAAAAACTTTATTGGCATAGACATCAAAGGTTCACGCATGTGGGTGGGAGCCACTGATGCATTGCAGAATGGTTTGCAAAATGTGGCATTCCTGCGTACCCGAATCGAGTTCATCACATCCAGTTTTGCACCTGACGAAATATCGGAAATATGGATTACCTTTCCCGACCCGCAGCCACAACAAAGCCGTGCCAACAAAAGGCTTACGTCAGCCCGTTTCCTTAATTCCTATAAAAATATTCTCCGGCAGGACGGTATCATCCACCTGAAAACCGATAGCCAAAGTTTACATGAGTACACCTGCAAGGTGATCAATACTAATTCCCTTACCATATTAGAGCGCACGAATGATTTATATCACTCAGGAGTTACCGATGATATTCTCTCAGTAAAAACTTATTACGAGAAGATATTTATGGATAAAGGATTTACAATCAAATATCTGAAATTTATCATTCCGGGAAGTGTCGTGGTTCAAGAGCCGGAAAAGGAAAAAATAAATGGACACGCTTTCATTTTTTAACCTGTGTACGCACACGAAATTACAAATTTTCTTTCGTGTATGTACACGAAGTAACAAATTAACATTAATTTAAAGTATTTTTATTCCTTCTCTTGAAGATCTGCTATCGTTGTAAAATCATATCCGGCATCCGAAGCCTGTTGCAGGATTTTTTCCAAAATGTATGATATATCCGGCAAACGATCATGCAGCAAAATGATCGCTCCGGGTTTCAAGCGACGAACAACACGTTTCACTGCCTTATCCTTGTCAAATATTGTATCCAACGAACGGATACTCCATCCGGCAACCCGGTAATTCATTGTTTTCAACGCTTTGGCTACAAACGGATTGGTCACACCGAACGGAGGACGGAACCACTCTGTTTTATAGCCGGTGGACTGTTCGATGGCTTGCTCACATTGCAACAGGTCATCCGCCATCTTTCGGGGATTCAGTAATGGAAATGTGTTTCTATGTGTATATGAATGATTTCCTATTTGATGTCCATTCTCATAAATCCGCTTCATGACCTGCTCATTATTTTCAATATTTTTCCCGATAACAAAAAAGGTTGCTTTGGCGTTATATTGTTTCAACAAATCGAGAACTTGCGGTGTATATACGGGATGCGGACCGTCGTCAAAAGTCAGGGCTATGCGTTTAGATACAGTATTTTTCCGGCAAAACGCCCGGACATATACACCCGACCGGATATTGAACGAAGCGTATGCCGCAACAAATAGCAAACCACCAAGTAAGATAATAATAGCAACGAGCATAACAGATTATTTGAGCCAGCAAGGTACGAATTTACCGTTGTTAAGGAGTTGAAAGTTGAAAGTTGAAAGTTGAAAATTAATACCTGATTATGCTATTTAGTCACACAATACACACAAAATAAGCAGCATACATCAAAACAGAAATGTTAATTATTTATTGGTAAGTACCAGGGCAACCGCATCAAATTTTTCCATCCTTTTTTACCTTTGGAATGCGCCCAAAATAAAATTCCCATTTCCAATTATTTCATGTTATCTTTGTTCAGCAACTTAACCAATGAAATTCCAGACATGAAAAACTTTTATTCGTTAGAGATTGAATCTCAGATGCGTCATTTTTTTGAAGGTT
>JAVBNI010000114.1:0-29475 GCA_031551645.1 Bacteroidales bacterium
CACCAAGTCTAAGCACCAACCGATGTTACCAATCCTGATAGTTTTTCGGGAGGGAGTACGAAGATGAAAATTTACCTCTCTTAGACTTTTTCTTTTTACTCTGATTTTTAGTATTTTAAAAAATTTATACAGATGAAAAAATGAAAAATTCGGTAGCATTCTTTGAAATTCCGGCAGTTGATTTCAACCGGGCGGTAAAGTTTTACGAAACCATTCTGGGTTTAAAGTTCGTCGTTATGGATTGCGATAGCGAAAAAATGGCTTTCTTTCCCGAGGAAAACGGTCAATGTCCGGGCGCTGTTTCATGGGCAAAAGACTTTCATCCTTCAAAAGACGGTGTATTGATCCACTTTTCTGTAGATGACATGGAAACAGCCATGGCTGCGATTGAACGCAATGGTGGTGTCATTACCCGTCCGAAAACCAAAATTGAGGCAGAAGGCCGTGGCTACTTTGCCCTGTTCATCGACAGCGAAGGAAACCGTGTAGGTTTGTATTCGGAAAAATAAAGCCGTTTACAAAAAGGATTTTCTTGATCAGGGCTGTTTAAAAAGTTTGATTTTAACTCGTCATTGTGAGTGATAGCGAAGCAACTTAGCGAAGCGCTCTCGCTGAATGTAATCTATTTATTCTTAGCAGATTACTTCGTCGTTCCTCCTCGCAATGACGTTTATTTTTGACTTTTTGGACAGCTTCTTTTTGTTTGTTTTCAGTAATTTTGCCTTATGGATAAATATATATTGAGTCGCAACGTGCAGGACAATTCGATGGCCCCTTGCGGTATGAATTGCGCGACCTGCATTGCCTATCTGCGGGTAGCAAAACCTTGTCCCGGTTGCCGGTCTGTGAATAACGGCAGCAAACCCAAACATTGTGACTCGTGCGTGATCAAAAACTGCGAGTATCTTGCACAAACCAAATCGGGGTTTTGTTTCGATTGCCCGAAATTCCCTTGTATCCGGATGAAAAACCTGGATAAACGCTACCGACGAAATTATGGTATAAGCCTTCTTGAAAACCTGAATTATATCAAGCAAAAAGGGATATCTGCTTTTATTGAAAATGAGCAAAACCGTTGGAAATGCCAATCTTGCGGAAGTGTTCTATGCGTTCATCGCGGCCATTGCCTTCATTGTAATGCGGCTATAATGGATAAATCATCATAACGGTAAGAAAATCCGTATCATATGGCGACAACAAAGAGGAATAAAACCGATGTCCGGCAATATCATTTACACAAGGATCAACCCGAAAAGTTGCAATTTGAAATATATTTCCTGAACGATTATCTAAAGAGAAATAAAGGACATGCCGACAAACCGCATGTCCATAGTTTCTATCAGATTATCTGGTTTTCCGGTGAAAAAGGAAAACATTTTGTGGATTTTAATGAATACGCCGTCGTAGAGAATAGCCTGTTTTTTATCCCCAAAGGTCAACTACATTATTTCGACCAAAACCCGCATGAAGGTTATATCATACATTTCAACGAAGAATTTTTGGACGATGATAAAAACGACGTGAACGTATTTCTCAAACATACGATTTTCAATTCTTTTGAAAGCGAACCTTTTTTCATGATTGCCCTCGATCATACAAATGATTTTATTGGCCTTCTGTCGCAGATGCAACACGAAATGGATGTACCAGGGCAGTTTGCCCACAAAGACTATCTGAAACACTTGTTGAATTTGTTTTTGATTTTGGTGCAGCGGCTTGGTAAATGCAACGATTGTAAAAATCTTTCGATGAACAACCATCATCATGTTGTTTATGTCAGGTTCAGGCAATTGTTGGAAACCCATTATGAGAAGATACATACAGTGGCTGGATACGCTGGTTTACTGAATATATCTGCAAAAACGCTGACCAATTACACCAAAGAAATTTCGCATCAGACACCGCTGGATATTATCAATGAACGCCTGACGCTCGAAGCCAAACGCTTACTTTCCCATTCGGGTTTGAATATTAACGAAATCGGGTTCCGGTTGGGATTTGACGACTCATCCTATTTTGTCAAGTTTTTCAAACGGCACACGAAAAAATCGCCGGGTGAATTTCGATTGCTTGTTTCTTGAATTTACCTTTTTGGGACACTTATTCCAACCTCTGTAAAATACATTTTCCAGAATTTACCATTTTATTTCCTGTTTGTCCATTGCGACTTCCTGCAATGAACCGCACCTTTGTGCCTAATTTATAAACAATCAAAAACTTAAAAAATGGCAAAGGCTTATTTAGAAATCACCATGTATGTGGGCAATGTAAACCGACCTGCAGCAGCAGGCGTTTACAACAAGTACAAACAACCGTTCCTGGACAAAATCAAGGGTGCGACATCAAAGGAATTACTTATCCGGGACGAGGATGTTCAGGTTCTGCACGGGTTTGAAAGCGTGGCCGATGCAAACGCCTATCTGAAAACAGATTTGTTCAATAACGATGTCGTCAAAGAATTATCGCCACTTTTTGACAAAGCGCCCGAAATTAAAATCTATTCGGTAGCATAACCGGGAATTTTATCAATAATAAAAAAGAGGCTGTTCAAAAGTCTGATTTTCGACTCGTCATTGCGAGAGCCTACCCCAAAAAAATGTGGCACAATGCGGTTATGACAGATTGTCTTAAAATCAGCGATTTACGCAAATCTGTCATTGGTAACATAGCGAAGCAATCAGTTAATTATTATCAGATTGCTTCATCGTTTCTCCCTGCCCGGCTATTCCATTCAGGCGTGTCCACGAATGGATGTGAATAATTTTTCACATAGTACAATCATCAAGTATGAGATTTTATTTTGATCACGTTCCTGAACGACATTTTCAATTGGCTTCGCCGAGCTAAAGGTTCTCAACTCTCAATTAACTCCGTTGGTCGTCATTATGCTAACATTCATCAAAAAAACATAAATTTACGGTTTCCCGTGTTTGCTTTTATGTAAAATCATCATAGATTTGCAACCGGAGAAACGTTGATTAAAACTCTCGAAAAAATGTTTGATTTCCCTGCCATACCCGATATGAACGAACGCCGCACCGGTAGTTGGTTTGGCATGCCCCTTGCAGAGAGAGAGAGAGCACTGACCGTTTACCACATTCAATAAGCGCGTGCGCGCGAATTAGATTTTTTTCTGATTTCATCATATTAAACCGGAGCGTTGCCCACAGGCAATGCCCCGGTTTTTATTTTCCTGCCGCCCGTCCGGCGAGTTTGCTTTTTACTGTTGCTGATCATTAACCATTTATCATTAATAATTAATCCTTATCATCATGAGTATATTAAAATTTTTCTGGAAAGTTTGGCTACGGCTTAATTTATTGACCAAAGATGTGGACAACGACTATGTGGCCGAAGTATCCCTTACGGGAAAGAAAGCATTGCGCAATGCCGACATTGCACGGCTGATCAAGGAAGCGGGTTCGGAATTGAAGTACGAAACCCTGCTCAGTATCCTGGACCAAAGCGACCGGATCACCCGCGAACAGGTGCAGGCGGGATACAGCGTGCTTACGGGATGCTGCCAGTACAGCCCGCGTGTGGCAGGCACATGGATAGGCGCGAACGCCAAATTCGATCCCGCTGTACACAAAATCACGCTGGATATTGTGCCAAGCGCCGAAATGCGTGCAGTATTGAAAGAAGTGGGTGTTGAAGTGCTGGGCGTGAAAGACGGCGGAGCCTTTATCGGATTAGTGATCGACACGGCTACTGGCTTGACTGACGGAACGGTCACTACCGGCGACGACATACTGGTTGAAGGCGACAAACTGAAGGTTGCCCCTGCCGAAGAACCCGGGATGGGCGTATTTTTTATCAGCGCAACGAGCGAAGTCATTCCTGTTACCCGCCGCCTGACACAAAACGACCCCAAAAAGCTGTTGGTACGGGTGCCTGACTTACCGGCAGGACAATATACCTTGCGGGTGGTGACACGGTTCTCGCAAAGCAATACTTTGCTTACAGAACCGCGCACTATCGAATATGATCGGTTATTGATCGTGTCGTAACGTCATTTTACATTGTGATGTGATGCAACACTGCATCGTGTCGCAATGCAGTGTTGCATCACATCACAATGTAGCGTTGCATTGAAATGTGATGCAACGGGAAACATCACCACTCCGCTACAGTAACATAATGATCTGTTTCCCATTTTTTTTCAAAAAAGACAATTTAAAACCTAATTTTATAAATCAATATCCAATGAAAACAACAAATGATTATTCGAGATTGCTTTGCATGGCAATCGTAACCTTTTGCCTGGTGTTTACATGCAGTTGTGGTGACGACAAAAAAGACGACCCCGTAGTAAAAGCACCAACATTAACCACTGCCGAGGCAAGCGCCATTACCGCCGCTACTGCCACCTCCGGGGGAAATGTTACCAGCGATGGCGGCAGTGAAGTAACTGCACGTGGGGTATGCTGGGGCGTTGCCGCCAGCCCTACCACGGATGGCAGCAAAACCACCGATGGCAAGGGAACAGGCAGCCTTACCAGCAGCCTCACCGGGCTGACAGCTAATACCAAATATTACGTGCGGGCATATGCCGTCAACAGCGCAGGCACGGCCTACGGCAACGAAGTAAGTTTTACCACCACCGCCCAGGAACCGGGCACGATAGCGCCGGAATTGACTACAGCCGAAGTTAGCGTCGTTACTGCCACTACCGCCACTGCCGGGGGAAATATCACCAATGCAGGTACGCCATCCTATACCGAACGGGGGGTATGCTATGCTGTTACTGCCAACCCCACCACAGCCAACACCAAAGTAGCAGTGGCGGGAACAGGAACAGGCGACTTTACGGCAAATCTTACCGGATTAACGGCAGGCGCCAAATACTATGTGCGGGCGTATGCCGTGTATAGCGGTGGAACCGTATATGGAAACGAGGTAAGTTTCACTGCCCAAAACCAGATTGCTGCGCCTGTACTCACAACATCCACTGTTATTGATATTAGTGCGACAATAGCTACAGCAGGCGGTCGTATCACCAATGTAGGTATTCCGGCTTTTACCGGACTTGGGATTTGTTATGCCACCACAGCCAATCCCACCACAGCCAACTCAAAGGTTACATATACATTCGATGAGCCCGGAGTAGGGCCTTTTACGGTCAACCTCACCGGCCTGACAGCCAATACCAAATATTATGTACGGGCATATGCCGTTACGAGTGCAGGAGTTACTTACGGGAACGAAGTGAGTTTCACCACATCATCCGCAGGAGAAGACCCGACAAACCCCGGCTCGGAATTATTGCTCGAGGCTGTTTACAGTCATAGTGAGGAGATAGGGGAAAATTTAGTCATTAAATATGAATACGATAACCAGGGACGGATTGTTAAAGTTACACGTAGTGACCGAAATTATGAAACGATTACATACGATGCATCCGGAGGGCTGACAACACAAGGGCTCTACAACAACGAACCGTATACAACAACTTACACAAAAGATGGCAATACAATCGTTGATGGCGATGGCTTTTCTACTCACACGCTGAATGACCAAGGATTACCAACCGAAAGTCAATATGATAATACTAAGTACACATACACATATGACAGCAAAGGAAACTCTTTGTATTTTTACGGCTCCTCGTACGATAATAAAAAAGGCCCGCTTTCTTCCTGTACTTCGCCCAAATGGTATTTGTTTTTATTCATTTTTTATGAAAGACCTTTCTTGGCAGGGTATGTCAACAACCCGTTATCCATAGGTGACGTTCCATATGCGTACGAATATAATGCGGCAGGCTATCCGGCCCGTGTCAATAAGCCATACGGTGGTGGTTATTACACCTTCACATACAAGGAAAAATAAAGTATCCGCATTTGAATTACTAAAATAAGGCAAAGGCGTATGCGGCAAATGTCCCATACGCCTCTACTTTATAGTGAGCTTCGACCTTTGAACAGTCTCTTTTCGTATTTAAGTACTCGTTGGTAAATAATCAACGTTTTCACTTTGGTGTATCATGGAATAATTCTCAATTTTCAATTATTTAAAAACTTAGCAAGATAGGAAAAGGCGATTTCCCGGATTGCCTGTATCTTTGCATCATGAAGACAAAAGTATCGACAAAAGAAGATTATATACGACGGATCAATAAGGTTGTCGAATATATCAACAATCATCTGGACGAAGAAATGGATTTGAAGCGATTGGCTGACGTTTCAAACTTTTCCGAATTTCATTTTCACCGTATTTTCAAATCATTTCAACGCGAAACATTATCGGCATACGTCACCCGCATCCGTGTGGAGACGGCGGCGCGTCTGCTTCGCTATACCGAATTGCCGGTTGAAACCATCGCTTACAATGTGGGATATGAAATGCCTTCGTCCCTGTCGAAATCATTCAAGCAACTTTATGGCATAACGCCGACAGAATACAGAACAAATAAAGATTATTTCATCATGAAAAAAACAGAATCGAACCCCGAATTGAAATTGAAAGCCCCCAAATTTGTCGAACTGGAAAACAAAACGACTATTTACATTCGCTTGACGGGAGCGTATAGCGAATTGGATTTTCCCGGCACTTTTGCCAAATTGTGGGGTTTCGTTAAAGAACATAAATTGTTTTCGGCAGGAATTGAACATATTGGTATTTACTACGATGATCCGAAAGTGACAGAAAGTAGTAAATTACGTTCGGACGTTTGTTTGGCCGTTTACAAGCCTGTTCAACCGCAAGGGGAAATAGATGTGAAGGAAATTCCGGGTGGTAAATATGCGGTATTTTCCTATCAAGGTCCATATAACAATTTGGGGACCGTTTACGATACCATTTTCTCGGAATGGTTACCCGCCAGCGGATGCGAATTGCGCAATCTTCCGGTATTTGAAAAATATTGTAACGATCCGACAAGGACAGCGCCGGAAAAATTGAAAACAGAAATTTATATACCCGTACAGTTAATTGAGAATTGAAAATTGAGAATTGACAATTATTGTAAAGTACATAAAATCGATGCCATATAACAATATCGAGACATCTTTAGGGCATTATCCTCGTTAGGTATTAAATTGGACAATCATTTAATAAAAACATGAAATACGAAAATATCACCATTAAAGGATTTTCAGTCGTCGGAATTGCTGTACGAACAACCAATCAAAACGGACAATCGCAAAAAGACATTGCCGAACTTTGGAACAGGTTTATGGGACAAAGTTTGATAAGCCTAATCCCCAACAAAGCAAGCAACGAAATTTACTGCATATACACCGAATACGAAAGCGATTTCACGGGTGCATATACCACAATTTTAGGTTGCAAAGTGCACTCATTGGATGTGATACCGGAAGGTTTTGTCGGCAAGGAAATTTCCGAAGCAACATATAAGCATTACAAAGCTATCGGCTCATTGCCGGATTGTGTCGGAAAGACTTGGAGCGAGATATGGCAATCGGGCATTGACAGGAAATATATCGCCGACTTTGACGTATACGGCGAAAAATCCCAAAATCCGCAAAATGCAGAAGTAGACATTTACGTGTCGTGAAAAATAACAGCCATATTATCTCGGCAAGTTATATTCCAACAGTGTTGTTCAGTTTTCAGGGTTTTTGTGACGATGTTTCATAAAATCTTCCCCAGAATTTGTAGTGGGTAAGGGAAGTGTAGCTAATCAGTTTTGCAATAAATTTGTTTTTGAACAATATGTGTTGTATCCGGTAAAAAATCACTAAAAGAATGATAAATACAACATTGAATAGGATAAACTTGAGCCAGCCCGATTGAATATTCCTTATAAAAAATGCATATATCAAACCGGTCAGGATAGCGCTTATGATCCCGAGAAAAGCCAGTAACCCGTGCGCTGTTTCGATTGCCTTTTGCGGACAACTATTCATACAACGCATACAGCTCTCGCATTTGAATGTCCAGTAAGGCCAACCGTCAATCTTCCTGATTGCTTGAACTGGACATTCCCTGATACACAATCCGCAGAGATTACATGCCGGAGATGCATAAAAAGATTTGGCAAAAAAGAAACGTCCGCCAAGATAATAGGCAAGCGACACGGGAAAAATCAGAATATCTTGCACCAAATCCCGGCAAGCAAGAAAGTCTGTTCCGCCCGAGAAGATTTTTACTGCATGTTTTTTCACCTTCAAATTCATTTTATCCCGGATGAATGTCGATGATCTTTTCCCGAGAGCCGGATGAATCGAAATCCAATTTGACGGCATATCGAATGGAATCCAACCGACTATTGTGTATCCTTTCCGGATCAGCCAAAAAGATGAGACAAAAAACGCTATTCCGGTTAATCCGGGGGTAACCCATTTCCCTATCCTGGCGGCTCCCCTGGTGTTCATTAAGAAAAAACGATTTCGACTTTTTGGAAAATGCCTGATAAAATTCAATGCTTTCTGAGGAAAATTAAATCCGTGAACAGGCGAAATAAAACCGATTAGCGTATCGTCTGGTATAGCGGCAAGCAAATGCACATCCGTTTTGTCAATATCATATGTCTGGCAGTCAATACCTTTTTGGACAGCCAATTCTGAAAACCATGAGGCAATTAATTTTGAATTGCCGGTTCCCGAAAACCAAAATAGTATCACCTTTTTTACTGCTTCCATCATGCAAATTTATCATAAAATCATGCACTACCGAATGACAGTGGTATTTTGTTTGCCGGTTTCCTGTCCATCAACTTAGCGTCAACGTTCTCATGAGCGCAAGCGAGTAATCAAAAATTACTTATGAGCTTCTCGTTAAAGTTATTTGAGCCGTACGCGAAATTTTTGTTTGTAACTTTTGACTTACTTTGCATCCGTATTTGAAGTAAAATAAACATGAAAAGAAAGCGTATCATGTGGATCACATTTTCAGTAATAGCCATTTTGTTTGTCGGGGTAAGTGTTTTCGTGAATCAACCAAGTTTCGGGCGCACGCCGCGCGGTGAACGGTTAGTAAAAGTACAAAACTCGCCGAATTACCGGGATGGAAAGTTTCAGAATCTCTCACCAACCCAACAAATTACATCAGAGAAATCTATGGTCGGCACGATGTTCGACTTCCTGTTTCGCAAAGTGGAAGAATTGCGTCCCGGAACGGATTTACCAGCTGTAAAAACCGATTTGAAACAATTCGGGCGTGACGAAGATGTCATGATTTGGCTGGGACATTCTTCCCTGTTCATCCAGACAGAAGGTAAACGGATTTTAATTGATCCCACGTTGGTTACTGCTTCGCCCGTGTCATTTTTTAACAAACCATTCAAGGGGACAAAGATTTACACGCCGGATGATATACCCGATATTGATTACCTGATCATCACACACGATCATTATGATCACTTGGATTATCAGACAGTCAAACAGATAAAGGACAGGACGGGAAAAGTAATTTGTCCGTTGGGAGTTGGTGAACATTTTGAATATTGGAAATTCGAAAAAGACCGTATTGTTGAACTCGATTGGAACGAAAATATCGTTCTTGACAGTGCGCTTACCATTCATTGCCTGCCCGCCCGTCACTTTTCGGGGCGCAGTTTATCTCCCAATAAAACCTTGTGGGCTTCGTTTATGCTGCAAACCCCGTCACGGAATATATACTTAAGCGGCGACAGCGGCTACGATACGCATTTTGCTGAAATCGGCAAGCGGTTTCCTGAAATAGACCTTGCCGTTATGGAAAACGGACAGTATAACAAAGATTGGAGGTTTATTCATATGCTGCCCGAAGATTTAGTAAAAGCCACAAATGACCTGAATCCGAAAAGAGTTCTCACGGTACACAACTCGAAATATGCTTTGGGAAAACATTCGTGGCACGAGCCTTTAGACAATATATCACAAGCTGCCAAACAAAATTCCTTGAACCTGATCACCCCAATGATTGGCGAACCGGTGCTTCTGAAAGATACAACGCAGACGTTCAAAAAATGGTGGGAGAATATAAAATAAAGCCAGCTCATAATCGTCGATTTCAGCACCGTCAAAGTAAGGAACGGTCAATTACTTTTTATCGCTAAGAATCCTATATGTTGCGATATCGGGTGCTATCATTCAAATTATACCCCGGGAGGGAGTTTTTCCCCCATTCTTTCCCTGCGTTCGAATATTTCGCCATCGGCGATAAAAGTGCCATCACCACGGGCGTGTAATATGCGCTTTTCTTTGCGGTTATTGTCTATCCAAGCCTTAATGCCGTCCAGTACAAATATGTTGTGCGGCTTGATGTGATCCACCACGCGACACTCAATATTTGCGTAACAGTCTTTTATCAACGGAGCGCCTACCTGCGAGGCATCCAGGGCAGTAAGTCCAAATGCGGAAAATTTATCCATGTCTTTACCCGAAGTAGTCCCCACGTCGAGGATTGTTTCCAGGAGATCGGCGGTAGCGATTGTTATGACACACTCCTTTGTTTTTACCAAGGCATCGTAAGAATAATTCCACGGCCCCGTGAGAAGTGCAAACCTTGGTGTGAAATCCATAACCATCGTCCACGTTATGGTCATGACATTGTGCTTTCCCTTATGGGAAGTGGTTATCATCGTAACCGGCCCCGATTCTATGAGCGTAAAGGCTTTCTGTAATTCGAGTTCTTTCATGGCTGTCTGTTTTTATGTTTATTCAAAAGCAATTTTTATACCTTTTGCTTGCTTAGAAATAAAGACAAAATAACTTACTCATTTGACAGGATTAACATGATTTACAAGATGTAAATAATCCTGTAAATCCTGTCAGAAAAAGATGGGGATGTTATTTTGACATCGTCGCTTATGGACTTAATCGTGTATTTCATCTGTGGTAACCATACCGGCGGGAAATTGTTTTTATTGTATATCATATGAATAGCGCAGAATAAGATCATATTTTTACTACATTTACAAAAAATATGAACAGATGAAATGCAAATTGGTAATGTTCGGGTTAAAATGATTGAAAATCAGTAATTTTTGAAGCGAAATTTGATGATAGTAAAAAATGCTACACTGTTAAAAATTAAAACATAAATCTTTAATTTTGCAGCAGAAGTGAATAACTAAAAAATGACGAAATATGAAAACGAATAGCAAAAACAAAGTTGGGCTTTCATTCTTGATTATGGTAATATTGCTGATAATTACTGGAATGAATTCAGAAGCACAGGATTGGCCGCAATGGCGCGGTTCAAATCGCGATGGTGTCCTGAAAAAGACGGAACTCAATTTGAATTGGTCGAACGACAAGCCTCCTCTTTCGTGGGTATTCAGGCAGGCAGGTGCGGGATATTCTTCTCCCGCCATTGTCGGAACAATACTTTATTGCCAGGGCGCTGCGGACGGTAGCGATTTTGCATTTGCCTTAGATACAAAAACCGGCCATTTGAAATGGAAACAAATACTTGGCAAGCAATACGTCATGGATCGTGGTGACGGACCTCGAGGCACCATTACGGTTGATGGTGACAAGCTGTATCTTATTCGTGGCGAAGGGCAATTGCACTGTCTTTCGGCTACTGACGGCAAAATGCTTTGGCAGAAAGATTTCAAGACCGATCTTGATGGTAACATCATGTCGGGATGGGGGTTTAGCGAGTCGCCATTGGTAGATGGTAACCTCGTCATCTGCACGCCCGGCGGCGACGAAGGAACCATGGCAGCGCTTGACAAAAATACCGGTAATGTTGTGTGGAGATCCAAAGAATGGACAGATGTAGGAGGTTACTCTTCTCCGATTGTTGCCGAAGTTGACGGGGTACGGCAGTATATACAGCTAACACGTAATGGTGTAGCGGGTGTGGCGGCAAAAGACGGTAAGTTGTTATGGAGCGCCGACGTTGCTGGCAACAAGGTTGCGGTTATTCCTACCCCAGTTTACCACGATCACATGGTATATGTTACATCCGGATACAGGGCCGGTTGTGCCGGTCTCCTGCTTACTAAGGAGGGTGACAAATTTAAGGCTGAAACTGTTTATGCCAACACAAACATATCCAACCATCATGGTGGAGTTGTGCTGATGAATGGTTACATTTATGGTTATTCGGACGGTCCCGGCTGGGTGTGCCAGGATATGAAGACTGGCGAGACTGTTTGGAAACAACGGGTCAAAGACGTTGGTAAAGGTGCGGTACTTGGTATCAACGACCGTCTGATTTGCCTTGATGAACGAACCGGTTCGCTCACTGTTGCGTCGGCTTCCCCGAATGGCTGGAAAGAGTTTGGCCGAATAGAAATACCGGAGCGATCAGAGGTGACGTCAATGGATCACATGGTCTGGACCCACCCGGTTATTGCTAATGACAAGCTCTACTTGAGGGATCATGACCTGTTGTTTTGCTTCGACTTGAAAAAGTAATAATCTGAAATGGAAATAAAACTATTTATTGGCAGTTTGCCTTTCTCCTGGAAATTATCTCCACAATAGGATTTGTTCGGGGAATGGTTGAGCCGCGAGGAATAGTTTTCCCTGCGGCTCAAATTGTTTCAGATTAATGTAATTGTACTTTTCATAGTCAAGTTGTACCTGCGGTGAGATCGCTTATGCTAAGTTATGCAAAATTAGATTGCTTCGGCTACCGCC
Source organism: Bacteroidales bacterium (assembly GCA_031551645.1). Classification (GTDB taxonomy): domain Bacteria; phylum Bacteroidota; class Bacteroidia; order Bacteroidales; family UBA4181; genus JAIRLS01. Next base: position 12,543 of record JAVBNI010000114.1, read on the forward strand.
TCGTAGTGACGCGCTACCGTTTGTTACAGCGAGGCGGTAGCCGAAGCAATCTCAAATTTGAATGTACAAAACTTGTCGGCGTGAAGTATAGTAAGGAGCGATTATTAATGATCCGATGGGTCTAAAATATTAAAAACAAACGCTGCTCTTTCTATCACTTATGTTTGATTAATTCCAATTTATTACATCGTGTGCGGACACGGTATAAAAAATAGAAGTCCGTGTGCGTACACGGACTTAAAATTGAAAGCAGTCAAATTTTGACGATCATTTATCTGAGCAAATAGGAATGTGACGATTACATTCCGCCACCACCACCACCACCACCTTCGGAACCTCCTCCGCCTTTTACATCGTCATTGGAAATACCGCGCTGTACTTTCTTGATGGCTTCTTTCATGGTTCCAAACCTATAGGAAATATTGATACGTGCTTCGCGCACTTTCATCCGGTTTATATTGTTTGACGCAAGATATTCATCAGACAATGAGTTTTTATACTCCATTGTATTGTTAAATGGATTGGAGCAGGAGAGTGAAACAGTTAATTTCTTCTTCAGGAAATCCTTATTAACCGAAATGCTGGAATAATATTGTGACGAGTATTTTCCCTGCAACATTACCCAACCTGAATAATACATTCCATTCAGATTGATACGGAAATCTTTCGGCAGGGTGATCTGGGCTGTGGCGTAACAATTCCCGGTGAATCCATCATTGGAAGTTTTCAGTTCCTCGCTTTCCATATCAACATAATTCAGTCCTCCATTGAAAGTGAATCTGAATTTTTGAACCGGCGTCCAACTTACGTTTGCATATATACCGGTACGCTGGTTTTTTCCTATATTATCGTAAGTCCGTTGTTTAATATTTGATTTGTCAGGATCGATAAAAGTGTAGCTTTCAATCGAATTGTTGACATAAGCGTAATTAGCGCTGATATTTAATGTCCATTTCGGAGAAAAAAAGCTATAGTTGAAATTGATGTTGTTACTCCGTTCTGCATCCAGGTCGGGATTGCCGTATGAAATATTAAACGGGTCGGTATCGTTCACATAAGGATTGAGATACCATATGCCGGGACGGTAAATACGCAGGTTATATCCTAAACGGATTTGCTGGGTTGGTTTGAGCTGGTACGATACTGTTACATTCGGCACGAAATTGGAATAGTCGGTGCCGAAGTCCATCCCTTCATTCAGGCGGTATTTTACATTCTGTCGTGTTCCCTCCGCCCGGATACCTGTTCTGAACCCAAATTTATCCGTTTTATATGCATATCCCACATATCCGGCATATATATGACTGGTATGGTCGAAATCGTCATTACTTTTTGGTGGAAGTAATTTCCAGTCACCAGATGGATCTAACTCATGTTGTGTTACTTTGCTTAGATTTTGACGGAGAATGTACTTCATTCCTGCTTCGACGCTGTGTTTTTTGCTGATCGGATTCGTATAGTCGATCTGAGCGGTATGTTCTCTTGTTTTAGCATCATTTTCAATCCACTGTCCGAGTAACAGATGCGAAGGTAATGTGCCCGTGATATGATCAACATATGAGTGATCTTCACTACCATTGGGAGAATTATTGAACCGGTATGACAAGGTAACATATTCTCCCTTTTTATGCATGGACCTTTGATAATCAAAATTTATCCCGGTTGAACCGTATTTATATTTTCCATCTCCATCCCTGTCGTAATCATACATGGATTCGTCCAAATTATTCAACATTTCTATTTCCCGCTCAAAGGTGTTTTTTTGGGTTCCGCTCCAAAGGTCAACTCCCAAGCTCAGAAGGTTGAGTGTGTCGATTTCGTAACTTGCTTCCAGATGACCAAAATTGTAAATACCTTTGGTTTTGTTCTTTCCCAGAATAGTTTCTTTATGATAATTATCATTAATGAAATTTTCGTTTGTAATTTCCGATTCTCCCCAAGGCCTCCGGTAATTGTTAGAACTGAAGTTGCCGGTCACTCCGAACTTTCCCGCCTTGGCAGTCAGGTATACGCTACCTCCATAACTACCAAACGTACCGGCATTGGCCGAAACGGTACCCGAATATCCCTGAAAAGCGTTTCGTGATGTGATGATATTAATAATTCCCCCGACTCCTTCTGCATCATATTTGGCTCCGGGATCGGTGATGACTTCAATGCTTTTTACTGAATTGGCAGGCATGCTTTTGAGCACATCCGATACGTTTTGTCCGTTTAGCATGTTGGACGGTTTACCATTCAGGTAAATCTTAAAATTGGTGGAACCTTTCAATTGTATCTTATCTTCGCCGTCTACTGTCACCAAAGGTACTTTGCGGAGCATTTCCAGAGTATTATTTACTTTGGCTTCAGGATCATCTTCAAGGCTGTAAATGATTTTATCAATTTCTACCTTAACTAAAGGCTTTTGAGCAGTTACCGTTACTTCGTTGATTTGCTGTACATTTTCATTGATGAAAATTTTACCAAGATTTACCTTTTTATTAGCGTCGGACAATGTAAATGGCTTTATCAGAGTGGTCATTCCCACCGACTGAATAGTCATCACATAATTTCCTGCTTCTTTAAGTTGTATTTCAAACTTTCCGTTTCCGTCACAGGCCACGGCTTTAAGGAATTGATTCGGCGTTTGAGTCAAGGCGACACCAATAGTAGCGTATGGAATAGCTTCATTATCAAGCGAATCGATAACTTGACCGCTTATTGTAAATAAATCACGGGCACCATCTTGTGCCTTAACAGTAGTGACGCATAAAGCCAAGCTTATCAGCAATATAAAATACTTTTTCATTTCCGGGTGTGTGTTTAAGTACAGTGTATAAAACGCAAAAATATATTATTTATTACAATTATTACGAAATTGTCGTATTTATTTGTATAAATGAAAAATGAAGTATTAAATATGTAATTTTAAACAGTAGTAATCCCTTGAATAGTGTAGAACAAAAGACAAAAATCAAAGATAAATCTTATCCATATCTTTCAGCACTGGAAATTTTTTGCGAAAGTCGTGTAAAGTAGTTAACGATAATTGAAAATTGGTCACAATTTCTTCATTTTCGGGTAACCGGCCAATTAATTCACCTTTAGGCCCAAAAACGATTGAGTCGCCTTTATGGGACAACCCGTTTCCATCCTGTCCCACACGATTGACCCCAACTACATAGCATTGATTTTCCAATGCCCGCGCTTTCAGCAATGTCAACCATGCATCGCTGCGTGCTGATGGCCAACTTGCCGGACATATCAATAAATCGTAAGGATTGTCATGGGTATTACGGCACCAACCGGGGAAACGCAAATCATAACAAATGATGGGCTTGATTTCCCATCCCATGCAACGAAAGCGCTTTTGTTCCGCGCCGGCCGAAAAATGTTCCGGTTCCCCGGACATGGTGAATAAATGATGTTTATCATAATAGCCGGTATCGCCATCGGGTTTTACCCAGTACAAACGATTATAGTAATGACCATTCGTCGAAACGGCCATGCTTCCGATTATGGTTGCGCCCGTGTATGCAGCCTGTTTTTGCATCCAGGATAAAGCGGGGAAGTATATTTCGCTGCTTCCCACATATGCGGTATTCATGCTGAATCCGGTCGGGAACATTTCAGGGAGAATAATCAGGTTGGTTTTCCCGGCTAATGGTTGTACCAACTCGTTCAGTCGCGACAAGTTGTGATGCGGGTCTTCCCAACGCGGTGAGTATTGTACCAAGCTTACAGTCAAAATATTGTCAGGCATATTTTATTGTTGTTTTTTGCCACATCAAATCTTTCCATTTTCCCTGAGCTACATTTTCCCGAAACAGCCGGATCAGGAAACTTGTTTTTTCGGAATTTCTCCAAATTTCTTTAAAATGGCTTTATTGATTTTTTTCACCAGCGACGGTCCTTGGTAGATAAATCCCGAATATATCTGGACCAGCGTGGCACCCGCCTGGACCATGTTGATAGCATCATCTGCCGACATGATACCGCCCACACCGATAATAGGAAGCTTATTCCCGGTACGTTGCCGGATATAATTAACCGTTTCCAATGCCTTCCATGTCAACGGTTTTCCGCTTAATCCACCACGGCCAATGCGTTCCACCTGTTCTTTATCAATGGTCAGGTCGGTACGTTTGGTGGTTGTATTAACAGCAACGATGCCATCAACATTCATTTTTTCAACAATCTCGAGCACTCCGTCGAGATGAACAAAACTCAAATCGGGTGATATTTTCAGTAAAACAGGTTTGCGAAATTCCTGTTTGTCGCGCTCTTCCATAATAACCGACAATATAGCCGACAATGAACTGATATCTTGTAATTCGCTGAGGTTGGCCACATTCGGACAACTCACGTTGATAACGAAATAATCGACATAAGGATATAATTTCCGGAAACAATCCAGATAATCGGAAGGTGCGTCCGAATTGGGTGTTGCTGTATTTTTACCGATATTACCCCCGATGATGATATCCGGACGTTTGCGTTTCAATTGTTCTACTGCGGCATCAACGCCGGCATTGTTGAATCCCATGCGGTTCACTAATGCTTCATCCTGGATGATGCGGAACAGCCGTGGTTTAGGATTACCCGGTTGCCCTTTAGGGGTTACTGTACCGATTTCAATAAACGAAAAGCCCAGTGTTGAGAAGGCCCGGTATAATTTTGCATCTTTATCGAAACCTGCTGCAAGACCCACAGGGTTGGAAAATTTCAAACCGCAGAACTCACGTTCCAACGCAGGATGCTCGATGCAAAACGAGCTGCGAAGCAATTTCCGAACAGGAGGAATGGACCAGACGAGGCGCATGATTCCCGCCACGAAACGATGCATCAATTCGGGAGAAAATGTGAAAAATAATGGCCGGAAGAAACGATACATAAATAAAATGAAGAGTGAAGAACGAAAAGTGAAGAATGAAGAATTGATTTTCTGGCTTCACTCTTCACTCTTCGTTCTTAGTTTAATAACTGTTTTACTTTTGCCGAAATTGCTTTGCCATCGGCTTTTCCTGACAATTCTTTTGTTGCGATACCCATCACTTTGCCCATATCCGCAGGCGTTTTAGCGCCCATTCTTTCAATGATCGATTTCAGGACATTTTCCAACTCTTCTTCGCTCATTTGTGCCGGCAGGTAATGTTCAATCACCGATGCTTCGAGTAATTCCTTGTCTGCAAGATCTTGCCGTGCCTGTTGCTGATATATTTCGGCCGATTCCTTGCGTTGCTTTACTAACTTTTGCACGATCTTAAGTTCGGCTTCGGGTGTCAATTCACCACCAGCCCCGCTTTCGGTACGCGCCAGCAGAAACGCTGTTTTTACCGCCCTGAGGGCTTCCAATTTATCCTTTTCCTTCGCGAGCATCGCCTTTTTGATGTCTTCGCTTACTGTGTCAAATAAACTCATACCTGTTTAATATAATGAAGGTTAATTGTTAAATTTCAAATCTATTACCACTACTTCCGAATATCCTGCGGTACGTATCGGCGGACCCCATGTACCCACGCCGCAAGATACATAAAAATGTGATTTCCCCTTTTGCAGATATCCCCAATCCTGCTCATAGACTTTGCGGGTAATGTAATTCAACGGCCACATCTGTCCATGGTGCGTATGACCGGATAATTGCAAATCTACTCCCGCTTGTTCTGCTTTTTCTAATTGATAAGGTTGGTGATCCAACAGAATGACAGGTAATTGTCCATCAACAGACTGCAACAAATCGGAAATGGTTTTACGTTGCCCGGCTTGTCGGTCTTTACGTCCGGCAATGTAAAAACTGCTATCTATTAAAACAACCTTATCCAACAAAGGGTTTACACCGTGAGACGCCAAATAGTCAAACGATATTTTCACGGCATCCTTATTTTCTCTTTTGCCGATATATTCGTGATTGCCGCTTACAACGAATGTTCCGTATTTACTTTTTAAACGTCCGAATTCCTGGCCCATATCTTTTTGGATAACCGGTTCGGGGCCTCCGTCGAACGTATCACCAACCAGCAGGATAATATCTGCATCCTGTTCGTTGAGTTTGTCTACTACGCGTTTCAGGAATGGACGACCGGTGACATGCCCCAAATGGATATCACTCACCATTGCTACACGTAATCCGGGTGAAGTACCCGCATTTTTGTCAATTTTCAAATCGAGATGTGTCACTTGGGGATTACGTGCATTCCTACTGCCCAATCCTGTGATAATGACGAGCAAGAAACAAACAATTCCAAATAAAACGGCTTTGGATAGGGGATAGTTCTGATAAATAAATGCTGGCTTGATGTTACCTGCCCAGCCGATAATCCGTATGATGTCAATGACAACCAATGAAAGGAACCCATAGAGCATGACGGCAATCCAAAATGAGCCGATCATGGAAAATGCGTCGAACAATCCCCCTGAAACGCCTTTTACCCGCAGGAGCATGGAGGCTATAAAAGACAATGCGAGTATCCAGAATAATATCGTGAACCACATCCGGTTACGGCCTAAAAGCTCAAGCGCTTGCCAGCCGCGTACGTACATATAAATGTTGCCTATAATGTAAATGCTTAATGCGATGAACAAAAACATAGCAAAGGAACCTTTCATGATCAATTAATTTTTGGTTTCGTGCACGAAATTCATGCCAAAAAACCAATTATCTCACGCTTAATAGAAAAACCTAATCGATTTTGAAAAACTGAGTTTGCAAAACCGATTAGGTTTTTCTATGTAATGTATGTGCTTCAGTGCTTTTCGGATAGAAACCGTTCTACGTCGATTGCCGCCATGCATCCGCTTCCGGCGGCTGTAACTGCCTGCCGGTATATGGGATCCTGTACGTCACCGCAGGCAAACACCCCTTCGACATTGGTCTTGGATGTTCCGGGAGTTGTTTTGATGTAGCCATTGGGATCTGTTTCTATCCACCGGCAGAATAATTCCGAGTTGGGATGATGGCCGATAGCGAGAAAAAAACCGTCGATAGGTAATTTTTTTTCTCCATCCTTGGTAGTCACCAATACTCCCGTTACTGTTTTGTCACCCAACACTTCCTTGGTTTGCGTTTCCCAAAGGATTTCGATGTTGGGCATGTTGAATACCTTTTCCTGCATTGCCTTGGAAGCACGTAACACGTCACGCCGGACAAGCATATAGACTTTTTGGCAGAGACCTGCCAAATAAACAGCTTCTTCACAGGCGGTATCTCCTCCCCCGACAACGGCAACAACTTTACCCCGGTAGAAAAAACCATCGCAAGTGGCGCATGCTGATACGCCAAAACCTTTGAATTTCTCTTCGGATGGTAATCCGAGATATTTAGCCGTGGCGCCGGTGGCAATAATAAGGGTTTCGGCTTCGATGTGGTGTTCCCCGTCCACAACTACGTTAAAAGGTCGTTGACTCAGGTTGGCTTCCGATACATAACCAAACCGGACATCGGTATCGAATCGTTGAGCTTGTTTTTGGAGATCATCCATCATCAATTGCCCTGTGACACCCTCTGGATAACCGGGAAAATTATCTATCTCGGTTGTGGTAGTGAGCTGCCCACCCGGTTGCAGACCGGTATAAAGTACTGGCGAAAGATTGGCGCGTGCAGCATAGATAGCCGCAGTATAGCCTGCAGGACCCGAGCCAATAATCAGACATTTAATTTTTTCCGGATTTGAATTTGTCGTCATAACAGATAATGTTTACATGAGTTTTACATGCCGATCAATATTCAACAACAAGCCGGCATAAACAAATATAATACAAAGATACGTAAATTGGAAAAATGCGCGCCATATAATCTGTATTTTGATTTGAAATATCTTCTAAGGAATGAAGACAAAATAACTTACTCATTCGACAGGATTAACATGATTTACAGGATTATTTATATCTTGTAAATCATGTCAATCCTGTCGAAAAAGATAAGAGTATTATTTTGTCACTGTTTTTAAAGTCAAAATTCCATTCAAAAATATAGAATCGAAACCGCACCGGATTAATTATTCTGTACTTTTGCCCTATGGAAAAAAAAATGGGATTACGGTCGTTCTTTCTATTAGCCATCTTGGTGTTGGTTATGGGATGGGCTACATGGGATGAACATACGTACGGAAGCGCTCACGCTTTTTCATTTTTTTATAACAATGTGTGGTTTACGTTGCTATGGGTTTTATTGGCTACTATCAGTTGTTATTTTATTGTTGCTACGTCGCTTTACAGGCGGCTGTCGGTTTTCCTGCTGCACACTGCTTTTCTCATTATTCTTTCCGGCGCTTTGGTTACCCGCCTGACAGGCAAAACAGGCCAGGTACATCTTCGTGAAAACCATGCAGTATCTTCTTTTTTCGATGAAAGTACTCATGCCAAGGAGATTTTTCCTTTTTCGCTTTCGCTGAAATCATTTGAAATAGAATACTATCCTGGCACTACATCGCCTGCAAACTATATCAGTAAAGTAGAAGTAAAGGATATGAATACAGGAGAACGTTTCGAGCGCGAAGTCTCGATGAACAATATCCTCCGTTACAAAGGGTACCGGTTCTATCAATCGTCATTCGATGAGGATTGGAAGGGTTCGGTATTGAGTGTTAACCACGATACATGGGGTATTCTCCTGTCGTATACCGGCTATTTCCTGATGTTTTTTTCGATGCTTTTCATTTTATTCGACAAACGGGAACGATTCCGGTTTCTGCTAAAAAAACTGGCGCAAAAAACGGTTGTTATTGTTTTTTTATTGAGTTTCCCGGCATTGTTGAATGCAGCTCCATCATTGCTGACGCGCGATTCACTGACCATTAACCAGAAACAGGCGGAGCGCCTGGGCAAATTGTGGGTCGACTATCAGGGACGCATATGCCCCATACAGACTCTTGCCAACGATTTTACCAAAAAGCTTACCGGCAAGACACATTACAAGTACGCGTCGGGCGAGCAGTTCTTTTTCGGATGGTTGTTCTTTCCAGAAAAATGGCAATATGTACCTATGTTTGAGGTCAAAAGTGGCGAGCTGAAGCGTTTAAGCAAATCATCGGGTAACGCCTGTTTGGCCGACTTTGTCGATGAATACGGACGCAACAAGCTGGACCCTTACCGTCGTGAGATGTATGGCTCAAGCAAACCGGAAGGATGGCTCAAGGAGGCGGTAAAACTCGACGATAAGTTTCACCTGATTGAGATGTTGCAATATGGCAGCTTGCTGAAAATATTCCCATTAAATGCAAATGATGGTAGTATACAATGGTTTGCGCCCAATGAGGAGCTTCCACAACAGGCCGACAGTATGGAAAATATCTTTGCCCGCCATTTCTTCCCGTTATATTTCGAGGCTCTCCTGCAAGGCAATACCGGAAATGCGACGATATACGTCGACAAACTTTCATCATTCCAGCAGAAAAAAGCAGGAAATATTCTGCCATCGGCTACCCACCTGAAAATAGAACAATGTTATAATTGGATCAACATTTTTTCGTTGTTGTTCAAGGTCTGCTTGGGAATAGGTAGTATCTGCCTGTTTTTTTTTATTTTCGGTACCATACGAAATAAATCTTGGCCACGTATCGAAGTCATTTTCTATTGTCTCCTTTGGATAACATTTATTCTTGCGACCACAGGCTTGGGGTTGCGGGCATACATCGGCGGACGCATTCCTTTGAGTAACGGCTACGAAACAATGCTTCTGCTGGCGTGGTTCAGCCTCTTGACTGGCATCCTGGCACGCCGGTATTCACTTCTGATAGTTGTGTTTAGCTTCCTCCTGGCCGGATTCACCCTGCTGGTTGCCCATATTAGCTCCATGAATCCGCAAATTACACCGTTGGTTCCTGTATTGCAATCGCCATTGCTCAGCATTCATGTGCTTACCATCATGGTGGCATACGGGTTATGTGGTTTTATGGCGTTGAATAGTATTAGTTCGCTGATCGTATGGTCTTTCGGCGGGAAAAAGATAGATAAGACCGCTTATATTCAACGAATGAAGGAAACCAGTGAGCTATTCATGTATCCGGCCTCATTCCTTCTTGGAGCCGGAATATTCATTGGCGCCATTTGGGCCAATGTATCCTGGGGACGATATTGGGGATGGGACCCCAAAGAAATATGGGCGTTAATCACTTTCCTGTTGATGGGTTTCACCTTCCACGACAAGACATTGACGTGGTTCCGGAAGCCCTTGTTCTATCACATTTTTATATTGGTCATTTTCCTGGCTGTGTTAATGACTTATTTCGGAGTAAATTATATCCTTGGTGGAAAACATAGTTATGCAGGCTAAAATGTAAATTATCAATAACCGAATCTCAAAATGAATAATCCTGTGAAAAAAGTAGCTGCCGTACATGATCTTTCAGGTTGCGGCAGGGTATCGCTGACAGTTGCTATCCCAATCCTGTCGGCTATGGGCATACAGGTTTGTCCTTTGCCCACAGCGGTTTTATCATCACACACACAATATCCCGGATTTTCGTTCTTCGACCTGACGAATGAAATGACTCGTTTTGTGGAGCATTGGAAACAACTCAATGTGAAATTCGATGCCATTTACAGCGGTTACCTCGGCTCCCCGAAACAGTCGGATATCGTTGCCAGCCTGATTGACGATTTTGCCAAAGACGGGCAATTAGTGGTAGTCGATCCTGTCCTGGGCGATAATGGCCGGCTATATGCTTCCCTCGATAAAGAAATGGTTGTCCAGATGCGGCAATTAATAAAGAAAGCGGGTGTAATCACTCCCAATCTCACAGAGTTGTTTATGCTGCTCAATAAGCCGTATAAAGAAATTGTACCACTTACCGAATTGAAGGAATATTTGGTGCAACTTGCTGAATATGGCCCTGAAATCGTAATAGTAACCAGTATTCCCGAAGACGAAACAGCCAAAACAACATCGGTAGTGGCATATGATAAACGGAGCAAACATTTTTGGAAGGTGTCTTGCCTGTATTTCCCGGCACATTATCCCGGTACGGGCGATACCTTTACCAGTGTGATTACCGGTTCGTTGTTACAGGGCGATAGCTTGCCGATTGCGCTCGACCGGGCTGTGCAGTTTATCCTGATGGGTATCCGTGCCACTTTTGGCTATGAATACGACAATCGCGAAGGTATCCTGCTCGAACGGATACTTCCTACGTTACAGGTTCCTGTACAGATCAGCAGTTATGAATTGCTATGAAAGAAGAATATGCCGCCGGTATTTGTCTGTTGGGAAATGTCCCGATGCGTATTGAGCCTTCCGAAACGTGCGAAATGGTATCTCAGCTTCTTTTTGGTGAAACATTTACCGTTGTGCGGCATGGTGGTAAATGGCTGCATATATGTTCCGATACCGACGGATATAAAGGTTGGGTTTCGTCCAACATGGTACATGCGATACCTGAAGGATACCAGAGACCGGATCATCCATACATTATCGACTCGCCTTATTCCATTTATTCCGTGGCGGGAAGACATATGTATCTGCCGGGAGGCAGCATTCTTCCAGCTATGTTGCAAGATTCTTCATTCGAATTAGCCGGGAATGTGTATCGTTTTTCCGGAGGGATAAAACCACCTGATAAAAAAGATGTTGCCGAATTAGCCAAATTATATTTGAATGCACCATATTTGTGGGGAGGTAAAACCATTTTCGGAATGGATTGTTCGGGACTGGTACAGGTTGTATGCCGGATGACCGGCAGATGGCTTCCGCGTGACGCCAGCCAACAGGAAAAATATGGTGAACCTGTTTCTTTCGATGTTGCGGGAAAGGGCGACCTCGCTTTTTTTCATAATGAGAATGGTAAGGTTACCCATGTAGGTATCTTGTGCGATATGAATAATATTATACATGCATCAGGATATGTGCGCATTGACCGTTTCGACCGTGAAGGAATATTTAATGAAACAGCAAACTGTTATACACATCGTTTGCATTCAATAAAAAGATTTACAGATAATGATGAATGGTTAATGATAAATGGTTAATGATAAATGGTTAATGATAAATGCAAGAAGCGGAAAATTGGATTTAAACAAATCTTGTCAGGAAATAAATCAATAAAAAACAGCTAACGAGTCTCAGTTGATAAAAAAGAAAGATTGAAATGATTTATAATATTTTAATAGTAATAGCGGCCTATCTTGTCGGTTCGATACCATCGGCCGTATGGATTGGTAAGATTTTTTGCGGAGTCGACGTTCGTGAGCATGGCAGTAAAAATGCCGGAGCGACCAATACGATGCGGGTATTGGGTGTTAAAACAGGCATTCCGGTATTATTGATTGATGTTTTAAAAGGGTTTGTTGCAGTAAAGCTTGCTGCATTATCTCCAACGTATATTGTAGGGACTAACACTTTTGTCAATTTTCAATTGGCGCTTGGGGCCGCTGCTGTCATAGGCCATGTTTTTCCAATTTTTGCCGGTTTCCGCGGCGGAAAAGGAGTTGCAACCATTGTCGGTATCCTGTTGGCCCTTCACTGGCCGGCTACTTTGGTAGCTATAGGGGTTTTTCTTGTTACACTCTTCATTTCTAAATATGTATCACTAAGTTCATTAATGATGGGGTTGTCTTTTCCCATATCTGTTATTTTTATTTTTAATTCGGATAGCATATCACTGAAAATTTTTTCAGTAGTAGTCTGTGTTGTCCTGTTTGTCACCCACAGGAAAAATATTTCTCGATTACTACACGGCCAGGAAAATAAAGCGACTTTTTTATTCAAGAATGCTAGTGAGCGACAGGATACAAATTAATGTTGTTTAGTTAATGACTCTGTCAGGTCACTACGTCAAAGACCTGTCAGGCTGCGAAGCTGCTGACAGGGTCGACATATCAAACCACTAACCAAGAAATGTGAAAGTATAACTTCTTACTAACAGAAATTATATCGTGGAACGACCATGATTAACCGGGCTTAACAGGTATTCCTGTAAACGCCGATATTCCATATCTCAAAAATTGATACTTTTGCAGGCGATGTCAAAGCTGTTCCTGTTCTTATATGATTTTTTCGGCAAGCGCAAGGCTTTGCTTTACGGAATTGTTACTGCCATTTTTGCCGTCGCGCTGTTCTTTACCTCGCGCATTCATTTCGAAGAGGATATCACACAGTTCATTCCTGATGATGAGGACATGAAAACGGCCAATGCTGTTTTCCGCAACATCAAGGTACGCGACCGCTTGGTGGTACACCTTACACTTTCAGACAACACAGCTGAGCCCGATCCCGATCTGCTGATCGGTTATTGCGATAGTTTGGCTCAACTGCTTTCCCCGCTCATTCCCGATTACACGAAAGATATTGTTACCCGGACATCCGACGGCATGCTGGATGAGGTGTATGAACTGGTATCAGAGCATCTCCCCATCTTTCTCGAAGAAAAGGATTACGCCGTTATCGACAGCATGCTCCGGACGGAAGCCATTGCCTCGCGCCTGCAAAACAACTATAACACGTTGACCGGTCCGGGAGGGTTTGCCATGCGGCGGTTTATCGCCGATGATCCTTTGGGCGTCAACGGTCTTGCCTTACGACATTTGCAACGGATGCAACCCGGCAAACAGTTCGATAACTACCACGGATATTTCTTCACACCGGAACGACGCCATTTACTCTTTTTCCTGATACCTGCCGGGAGCGGTACCGAAAGCGCCCGGAATTCCCGGATGATAGATTGCCTCGACGAGGGAATCGCTGGTTTGCAAACATCCTTTCCCGGGGTGAGCGCCGAATACTATGGCGGACCGGCTGTGAGCGTATGCAATGCCCGCCAGATCAAACGCGATACCATGATCACGCTCAATATCACATTGGTGGCGATAGTCATATTCATCGTCATGTTGTTCCACAGCAAACGTACCCCGTTACTCATGTTGCTGCCGGTATTGTTCGGGGCAGTCATTGCCATGGCGATGCTCTATTTCATCAAAGGGACTGTGTCAGCTATTACCGTGGGAGCAGGATCGATCGTGGTGGGTATAGCGCTTAATTATTCAATGCATGTTATTAGCCATCTCAGGCATGCTGCTTCGCCGCGCGAGGTGGTGTCGGGATTAGCTTCGCCGCTTACCTTGGGAAGCTTTACTACAGTAGGCGCATTTCTCGGATTGACTTTTGCCAAGTCTCAGGCATTGGCCGACTTCGGTTTATTTGCCGCATTTTGCTTAGCGGGTAGCGCGCTTTTCTGCCTGGTTGTATTACCGCATATGTTGTCTTTAAAGGTGTCAAAAGAGAAAAGAGCTTCCAAATTGTTTGACACGATCGAGCGTATTGCGTCCTATCAGCCTGAAAAACAACGTGTGTTGCTTATTTTTATGGGTATAGCCACTATTGTATGCCTGTTCTTTACGGGAAAAACCCGTTTCGACAGCGACATGATGCACCTTAACTATGTCGACGCTAAACTGCAAAAGGCAGAAAAGAACCTGCAATCCATCATGGCCGATTCCGCGAAGCAAACCATATATTTGGTGTCGACAGGTGCCAATCTGCAGGATGCCGAAACCAACCACCTGAAGAACTTGGATAAAATTAAGCAACTGCAGAAAGATGGGATAGTGACGGACTACACGTCTGCTGATATGTTGTTGCTTCCCGAGACGGAACAAGAAAAACGCATCACCAGGTGGGAAGGATTCTGGACGCCGGAACGTAAAGCCAGGTTAAGCCGTGACTTATACACAGAAGGTAAGAATTTCGGTTTCAGCGATAAAGCTTTTATTTCCTTCTTGGATAGACTTGACCAGGATTTTCAACCTTACGATATAACGGGAGAAACGTGGGCGCAACAGGGTGGATTACTTTCCGAATGGCTGACTCAGGCCGAAAAAATAACCATGATCATGAGCCAGGTCAGGGTACCCAACGGAGAGAAAGCAAAAGTATACGAACGCTTAGACGGAACGGACAACTTAGTGATTTTCGACCGTTCGTATTTTGCAAGCAAATTTGTCCGGATCATCAGCGACGACTTTTACCTGATCTTGTTCATCTCGTCGTTTATCGTGTTTTTTGCTCTTTGGATTTCTTATGGACGTATTGAACTTACTTTGATGACCTTTGCCCCGATGGCGCTCAGTTGGATATGGATCACGGGCTTCATGGGGATGAGCGGTATCAGTTTCAATATTGTCAACATCATTATCTCTACTTTTATATTCGGACTGGGGGATGATTACAGTATTTTCATCACCGACGGATTGTCGGACGAATACTGTTACGGACGAAAGACCCTCCCGGCCCATAAAACAGCCATCTTCCTGTCGGCCTTTGCAATGATTGTCGGGACGGGAGTACTCATCTTTGCCCGCCATCCGGCTTTGAGGTCTATTGCCACTGTTTCCACGATCGGTATGCTATCGGTGGTGGTGACGGCATACACGGTCCAGCCATTCCTGTTCCGTTTTTTCATTTCGGGGCGTACCGCGCAGGGAAAATATCCGTATACCTTGAGCAGCCTGTTGGTGTCCATCTATGTTTTCGGTTTTTTCGGCTTAGGCAGTATCGTCTTGTCGATTTTGAGCCTGTTCCTGAAGATTGTCCCCGCTCCATCCGGGAAGAAAAAATACTGGCTGCACTGGCTGATGAGTAAATTAGCCAAGTCGGTACTCTATTGTTATCCGTCCGTAAAAAAACGGTTTTCGAATCCATATGGAGAAACGTTCAGTTCGCCGGCCATCATTGTAGCCAATCATCAGTCGTTTCTTGACATTCTGTGCCTTCTGGCGCTTCATCCCAGGATAATTATGCTGGTGAATCGTTGGGTATGGCGTTCGCCCGTTTTCGGTATATTGGTGCGAAATGCCGGGTTCTATCCCGTCGACGAAGGCTACGAAAACAGTGTGGAACAATTACAGTCATTAGTTGTCGACGGATATTTCATTGCTGTGTTTCCCGAAGGGCAACGTTCATCCGACAGCCAGATACAGAGATTTCACAACGGGGCTTTCTATTTGGCAAATAAGTTACAGTTGGATATTATCCCGGTCACTCTGTATGGCCAGGGTATGGTAATGCCTAAAACCGATCCTTTCAATGTCCGTAAGGGATGGATTAATGTGGAAATCATGCAGCGCATTGACTACCAGGAATTGCAACAAAGAAGTATCCGCGAAAATGCTCAATTCGCCTGTAATCTCATCAGGGAATGTTATGCCGGAATGCAGCAATCAAACAATGACACCAACAATCCTTGGTTCAGGCAAAGATTAATCACCAACTTTATATACAAAGGTCCGGTACTTGAATGGTATCTACGTATCAAGTTGCGGATGGAGAACAACTACTGCATGTTTGACAAATTGATTCCCCGCAATGCCGTGATTACCGATATCGGATGCGGTTACGGGTTTCTGGCGTACATGCTGGCCTTCCTTTCCGGAGATCGCAAGATTACAGGCATCGATTACGATGATGAAAAAATTAGCATCGCTTCGCATTGTTTTGCGCGAAATAACAGGCAATTGACTTTTTTGTGCGCTAATGCCGCCGATTATACCATAGCCCCATGCGATGTCTTCATCCTGAGCGATGTATTACATTATCTGTCTCCGGATAAACAACAGGAATTGTTACAACGTTGCGTCAATAGCCTCAATCCGGGCGGACGTATCATCATCCGTGATGCTGACCGTAGTAGGGAAAAAGTTCACCGGCTGACACGCCTTACGGAATTTTTCTCCACCCGCCTGTTCCAATTCAATAAAACGACCAACCGGTTATATTTTCTTTCGGATGACGACATCAAAAGCTTTGCCACCCGAAATGGACTTCATCTGCAAAGCCGGGGCAACGACCGGTATACATCAAATATGGTGTATATGATGTATAAAGATGAATCGGTATAGGCGTTTAAAGCTCACTAATTATTTTTTTAATTTTCTGCGGATTGGCTCGAATTTAATCATTCTGCAAATTAGGTTGTCAAAAACAGTATCCATGTGGTTGCGTCTATTGTATCTGTAATGGTATTCA
>JAVBNI010000215.1:0-3499 GCA_031551645.1 Bacteroidales bacterium
CACCAAGTCTAAGCACCAACCGATGTTACCAATCCTGATAGTTTTTCGGGAGGGAGTACGAAGATGAAAATTTACCTCTCTTAGACTTTTTCTTTTTACTCTGATTTTTAGTATTTTAAAAAATTTATACAGATGAAAAAACAGTGGTTGAGTGTACTTATTGTAGGGCTTACCTTAGGAACAGCATGGGCGGTGAGAGGCCAGTTCGGACATGAGCCGGGAGCATCCTGGGCTGGTGCAATTGGCGGTTTGGCTTTGGTATTGGTGTCACAACGTGAGGATTGGTATCGTAAGATGTTGTTAATCATCTTGGCTTCGGCAGTAGGTTGGGGAGCAGGCGGAATGATGAGCTATGGTATAGTAGTCGGCTATGGCAGAAGTACTGATTTCTTTAATGCTTCTTATGGATTGTTGATGCTTTTTGTAATCGGAGGATTATTTGGATTACTTGGAGGAGGATTGGTCGGATTGACTCTGAGTTCTACAAAGGATAAAGCAGTCCGGTGGGGTAGCCTGGCAGCGCAAATGATTGCCGGAGGTGTCATTGCTTATGCCCTTTTGATAACCAAGGCAGAACTGTATATGACGCCACCCCGGCATGAAACTTGGGCGATTTGTTTGGGCGCCGGGCTTGCCATGCTCTGGTATATGGCAAGAAATAATTATAGCTCAGCCTTACGGGTAGCCTTTATCACAGCGATGGGAGCTGGTTTCGGATTTGCTTTTGGTAATTTCCTGCAAGTGGTCGGGAATGTGTTGGAAATAAATTTCAACATGTGGAATGTTATGGAGTACAGTCTTGGATTTTTTGGAGGCACATCAATGGCTTATGCCGTTTTTAGCTCTTCCTGGTCTGAAGAGTCTGAATCCATTTCACCCGAACGATGGGAAAACAAAGCGGCATTTTTGATATTATTTGTCCTGATCCCTTTTTTGGTCATTGATTTTTCGATGTTTTTGAATCTGGTAGCAGGTCAACCGTTGTCTTCTTTTGAAGACGGCAATTATGCCCTGGCTATGAGGTTGGTTGCCCTTGCGTTGGTATTGGTTATGTCGTTGACTATTTGGTTTAAAGTAATTTGCAAAAAACAGGATTACCAGAGAAAAGATGTGTTATTGACCTTTATACTCATATTTGCCACTTATATTCTCTTGAGTTATAACAAAAAAGGCGCTCTCAAAGGGGATTTCATGCTCAATCATCATCTGTATGTGATCAATTTCATTGTTATTCTTTTCTTGTTGAAAAAGAAGTTTTCAGCATTTTTTGAAAAAAGTCAACAGATAAATGGTAAAAAATGGATTTCTCTGGTATTATTGATTGTAGTATTGATCCTTGTATTGGCATTAATTGTAACCAATATACATGGTGAATTGAATGGAGCGCATAACAGGTTTCTATTCAATATCGTTTAATGAATTTTCAGGTCGCACGTCAAGGACCTGTCAGGCTGCAAAGCTGCTGACAGTGTCGGAATGGAATTCTTACCTAAACGACATCGGGTTCCCATTAGAACTCTTCGAGGCTGAGACGTAGATAAGAAAATTTTAAGGAAGTAACCGAAATACTTTTCGCTCAGTGCTTATTTGTACAGTTAATCATCAATTTATTGTTTGATGGAATTAGCTGAAATACAAAATCAGTATTATTCCCGGCATTCACACTGCCTGTTTCGCACGTCATCTGATAGTTATAGCCATTAAATATTGCATCTATTTTTGATTTGCTGAAAGATCGAAAAGGTAATCGATTTGTTCGATCTTCAGGGACTGCCAATTCTAACACCCAGTTAAAATTCTTTTCTTGTGGATTACAAGCGACGTCTATCTTATCCTCATATAACGTTATGGTGAATTTATTTTTGTTTTTGTCATAACACGTTACACGCAGTACATCTTTTCCTGGTTCTGTGACAGTAGGATCACCCAGAACAATCTCATTTTTCACGTTATCTTTATCTAACCGCATAATTTTAAGGCCTGTCCGTTCTTTCGCAGTACTCCAGAAATATCCGTCTACTATTGGAAGGGTAAAGTATAAGAACTGTCCCCCGGTACCCGGTGTTTTCAGGTAAGGAGATTCGAATTTTTCGTCAAACAAATGGATATCCCTGAAACGGAATCCATCTTTTTCCCAAAACAAGTTAGCGCGGTAATAGCGGCTATTGTACCAGACTGTCTTATTACCCTCATTGTGTATATCCGTGAGGGTAGTGACTGCTGTTGCAGGTGTAACCGAAAATTGTTTCTTAAACCATAATCCGGATTTTTCCAGTGTTTCCATCCGGATTTTTCTGGCTTTCCTTAAAGAATCAAATATTGGAAACTGCATTTCCAGACCTTCCCCCATCAAATCCCAAGTAAAAGAGTTTTCCTGTCCGGCTTGGGCATAATTGAAAGCAAGGCAAGGTTGGTTAACAATCGATTCCAGGAAGTATTCAACCCATGTTTTGTTCTTACCTGATTTGGGATAAACTGGTTCAAGGGATATCACTCCCTGCCTGTCCGTGCCAATGCCGGTATCATATTGGTACATGGGGTCGCTTCCTAACATACGGAATATCGGGACAGGTATTTGGCCATTTTCGGATTGGGCTGGCATATAAGCATTACTCCGGCTTGGATAATAAGCCTGGTTCCAATAGCCGCCCCATAGTGTATATCCGTCTGTCCCAACCTGGTCTTTGCAGTTACAGGAAGCAACTATCCCATATTTTTCGTACATGTAGGCCAATGTGTGGGAGTCGATAAACCAGGAACCAACAGATTTTGGATAATAGCCGTATATTTCCCTGAATCTTGTCATGTAAACATCAACTAATTTTTCCCGTTCCTGGGGAGTATAGCCGGTAGTAAAAGCAATATTTGCTGTGGATACCCACGGATGCTTTCCACGCCATATGATTCCGGCAGCTTCCACATGAGGTTGCGTGATCTCCCACCACGCACCTATTTCACATTGAGTATCGAGCCGGCTTTTCATCAATTTTTGATACTTCGGATTTATCAGCGCATCATATTGAAAAAGGAAGGTGGCAGGAAAATCATATTTATTCACCAATTCTATTTGTTTCTGTACAGCATCGAATAGAAGTGAATCCGAGTTTTCCAAACGATAATCCGTCTGCCGAATAAAATTAATGATGTTGATTATTCGTGGCGAACCATTTTTTTTATCCTGATTATTTACACTAAAACAACTTATTGTTAATGTTGCAAACAATATAACACATGTAATAGACTTCCAATTCATGACAAGTATTTGAGATTTGACAGTTGAGAATTAATTCGTTTAGTTTAGAATTTTATTTCGACCCTGTCAGCAGCATTGCAGCCTGACAGATCCTTGAAATAGTGACCTGACAGGTAGGGTGTTCAAAACTCAGTAAAAAGTTCTTTCAAAAAACGCTTCTTTTTACATTTTAATACATTTAAAATAAGCAAATTGAATAAATAATACATGATGGAATTTATTGTTACAAAACAGTACTCTATGTTT
>JAVBNI010000096.1:0-17687 GCA_031551645.1 Bacteroidales bacterium
CACCAAGTCTAAGCACCAACCGATGTTACCAATCCTGATAGTTTTTCGGGAGGGAGTACGAAGATGAAAATTTACCTCTCTTAGACTTTTTCTTTTTACTCTGATTTTTAGTATTTTAAAAAATTTATACAGATGAAAAAAATTATCATCACAATGCTTGCATTCATTGGCAGTTTAACCTTCCTGAATGCACAAAGGTTAATTGATTATATCGATCCTTACATCGGTTCAGGTGGTCACGGACATGTATTTGTGGGAGCAAGCGTTCCCTTTGGCGCTGTCCAGGTGGGACCGTCAAACTTCTATAAAGGATGGGACTGGTGTTCGGGTTATCATTATGGAGACAGCGTTATTATCGGGTTTCCGCAATTACATCTGAGCGGTACGGGAATTGGCGATTTGGGCGACATACTGATCATGCCTTATATGGGTGAAATTAAACTGGATAAAGGTATAGAAACACAAAGATACAGCGGTTATTCGTCCCTCTTTTCCCATAAAAACGAAAAAGTAGGCCCGGGATATTACGCTGTGAAATTGGATGATTCCGGCGTCGAAGTGGAACTAACAGCATCGGAACGGGTCGGGTTCCACCGTTACCGCTTTCCACAAGGGAAAAATGCACGTATTATTATCGACTTGAAGGACGGTATCAATGACAAACCCACAGATACCTACATAGAGCAAACAGACAAATATACTTTGAAAGGCTACCGCTTTTCATCCGGATGGGCAAAGAAACAGCAGGTATATTTTGCAATTAAATCTTCGGTTCCGATCAACAGTTTTGCCATTTATGAAGATACGAAAGCCTTTTTGGGGAAAAAGGCAAAAGGCACGGCGATCAAAGGATTGATCAGTTTTGACCAAGCGCCCGAACAGGTATCGTTGAAAGTAGGCATATCACCGGTAAGCGCCGACAATGCATTAGCCAACATCAATGCCGAAATTCCGGATTGGGACTTTACAAAAATCCGCAAACAGGCCGAAGACAAATGGGAAAAAGAACTGGCCAAAATCCGGATTGAAACAGCAAACGAAGCAGACAAGCGAATATTCTACACGTCAATGTTCCATTTAATGATACATCCGTCGCTATTCAACGACCATAACGGTGATTATCGCGGCGCTGATTGGAAAGTATATAAAAAGGCATCTTTCGATAATTATACGATCTTTTCCCTGTGGGATACCTATCGGGCGGCCAATCCGATTTTCACTATCACCAACCCCGATCGTGTGGGGGACTTCGTTAATAGTATGCTGGCTATTTTCGATCAGACTGGACAACTACCCATCTGGCACCTGAGGGGATACGACACCGGCACCATGGTCGGTATCAATAGTTTCCAGGTTATTGCCGAAGCCTGGCTGAAAGGTTGTAAAGGTTTTGATGCCGAAAGGGCCTACCGGGCCATGAAAGCGACAGCCATGCTGGATACGTTGGGACTGAAGTATGTCAGGGATTTCAAACCGATACCTTCCGACGTCAAGATCGGCCGTCCGGTTGCCCGCGCCCTGGAATACGCCATTGGCGATGCAAGCATTGCCATGATGGCAAAGAAAATGGGAAAAGAAGACGATTACAAATATTTCTGGAAACGTGCTCAAAACTATAAGCTGTATTACGATCGGGAAACAGGTTTTATGCGGGGAAAAATGTCCGATGGCCAGTGGAATCCTGTTTTCGATCCGTTCAAATCTACACGCCCCTGGGCTGCCGATTATGCAGAAGGCAACGCTTGGCAGTACCTTTGGCTGGTTCCGCAGGATGTGGATGGCCTGATAAGCATGCTGGGAGGAAAAGAAGTCTTCATAGACCGGCTGGATACATTCTTTTCGCTTGAAAACATGGATGATTCGGAAGTCCTGGTTGACCTGACCGGGATCATCGGCCAATATGCACACGGTAACGAACCCGGCCATCAAATCGCCTACATGTATGCCTATGTCGGCCAACAATGGAAAACGGCACGGCTTGTTCGCCGTATCATATCCGAATTCTATACCGACAAACCCGACGGAATCATCGGAAACGAGGATTGCGGACAGATGTCGGGCTGGTATATTTTTTCTTCGCTGGGTTTTTATCCGGTTTTCACTGCTTCGGGCGATTATGTCATCGGAAGCCCCGTATTCGACAAGGCAACCATCAACTTGGAAAATGGAAAACAGTTCATTGTGGAGGCTGTAAATAATTCTCCCGAAAACATATACATCCAATCCATCGAGCTCAACGGACAAAAATATGAATACAGCCACATCAACCATCAGGATATTGTGCAGGGTGGAATGATGAAAATATGGATGGGGAAAAACCCCAACTACAATTTTGGGAAGTCACCACTGTATCGTCCCCAGTCGAACGGGGAAGCGAACGAATTCCTGTCCCACCCGTTCCGCCACCCGGGAATGGTGCAAAGCAGGGAAGACCTGGACTATATGAAACAGAAAGCGCTTGCTGGCGAACAACCATGGAAAACAGCTTTTGAAAACCTGAAAAATAAGACGTCGCTTGATTTCAAACCTACACCATTCACCCATATTTCAGTGGGGCCTTACGGGGCAAACAGCTCCGGGGGAAGAGAGTACGGGCAAAGCGCCGATGCTGCATATAATCACGCGCTCATGTGGTACATTACGGGGGATAAGGCTTATGCCGTCAAAGCCATTGAAATCCTGAATGCGTGGTCGTATCGACTATGGGATTTCGACGACAACAATGCCAAACTGAATGTCGGGCTGAGCGGTCCTCTTTTCCTAAATGCCGCCGAAATACTCCGGTATACCGAATCTGGATGGCAGGAAAAGGATATGGAACAGTTTACACGTCTGGTATTAACGGTATTTTATCCGACAATCAAGGACTTTTTCACCGAAGCCAACGGAAACTGGGATGCGTCTATGATCAACACCATGTTGTGTATCGGGATCTTTACGGACAATCATGAAATTTTCAACCGGGCGGTCGAACGTTATTACCGGGGTATCGGTAATTCGGGCATTACGAAATATATCTATCCGAACGGACAATGCCAGGAAACAACGCGCGACTGGGATCATGTCCAATTGGGTATCGGGGAATTTGCCAAAGCGGCACAAACGGCATGGACGCAGGGACTGGACTTTTATAGCGTAGCCGGCGACCGCCTGGCGTTGGGTTTCGAATATACCTCAAAATTCATGCTGGGTGGCGAAATTCCGGTATTCGGAGTCCTGTCGCACCGGAAGAAAGACACGTTCAAAGATGCATATGAGTCCATTTATCATCATTACAAGTCCGAAAGAAATACAGAATTACCCTATACCCGCGAGGTAATCACAAAACATACCCGGTCGAAATCGTCTACCGGCGTATTGACAGCCATAAGGCCTCCTGCAAAACATGCGACTCCCTCCACCCAGATCGGGCCGGACAGGATGGCCAAACAACCTTCGGAAACGGGTGCATTGGATGCGTCACTTGCCACGCCTCCGCAAGGAGCTATTGTCATCCAGCCGGGCGAATCCATCCAAAAAGCCATAGATGCAAACGAAGGAACGGGTAAATGGATTGTCCTTGCAAAAGGGATTCATACTTTGCAGGAACCTTTGAAAATGAAAAGCGGCATCATATTGTCCGGACAGGGAAAATCAACCATCCTGTTCCTGGATCCCAAATTGCAGACGACAACGATTGTCAATGCGGACAATGACATGCACGATGTTGTCATACGCGACTTACTGATTGAAGGGGCTATTGCCACAGTCACCAATGACGATCCGAATGCCGACCGGCGGATACGTTCCTACATGAGCGCACCCAGTCGTGGAGGAATCCTGTTTTCGGCAGAACGCGAAGGACAGATGAAAAACATCCGTTTCGAAAACCTGACTGTTCAGAACTGTACTAAAAATGGTGTTTCAATAAGAGGGGCTTCCAATATAAAAGTGGTCAGTTGCGATTTCAGTGACAATGGTTCGAATGTTGTGCCCGGCGCCGGGTTTCACCACAACCTGCACCTGACCCATATTGATGGTTGTGAAATTTTAAACAGCCGTTTCGATACTTCTCCCTGGGGAAGCGGCATTGACCTGTCGTTCGGACGCAATATAGTCATTTCAGGCAGCGAGGCTGGTCGGAACAGCCTGTCGGGAATACGGTGTACTGAGAGTAAAAGCATTCAGGTAATCAACAACCTTACCGAAGGAAACGATGTTCACGGTATCGCCTTTGATGCACTCATGGACGGTTCACAAAATTTCACCATAGAAGATAATGTATCGCGCAACAACGGACAATACGGGATTTTCACAGACCGGTCATCCGAAAAAAATATTAAAAACAATACGACAACGGATAATAAGAACAATTGATCTGCCTGATTGTTAGAATCAAAGTTTTATTTGAAATATTATATCCCCATGTTATAATTGCCCGTCAGGGCATCGACGTCAATAGAATCGGAGCTGTCCCGACCTCTTTTCCCCGTGGGGGATAAACCTTTGCGGTGGGTTGATGTCCTCCGGACAAGGGATGCATAATCCTTGAATGCATCTTTACTGACGTGAAAGCCCTAACGGGCTATTTTCACATGTAGACAAATAGACTTTATATAAATTAGAACTCACGAGCTTACGCGTGGAGACATCTTTTTAGCTAATTCATAAAGCCGACATTTTGGGGATATTATTTTGTCTTTATTCCTAAGTCAATTTAGGGACGAATTGGTTTTCATTATTTTCAAAAATATGAATTATCTGAATATTAATTCGAAAATTAATCCCTTCATTAAGACCCAAATTCTATCTTTGCAGAATAAATAAAATCTTTCATTTCCATAAAATCACCCGATTATGTTTCACAAAACCCATTTTTTTAAAATATTGATTATTTGCCTGCTCGTTGTGTCGTGCAGTCAAAAAGAGAAAGTTGTTACAGATTATGTCAATGCCTTTATCGGGACAGGAGGCCATGGACATACTTATCCCGGGGCTGTTGTTCCCCACGGTTTGGTACAGTTAAGCCCCGATACCCGTCTGGCAGGTTGGGACGCCTGCGGTGGTTACTATTACGATGACAAAAGCCTGATGGGGTTCAGTCACACGCATCTGAGTGGCACCGGAATAGGCGACTACGGTGATTTCCTTTTCCTGCCCGTGACCGGAACACCTAAAATAAAACCGGTAACCGGGGAAGACCGCGTGGAGCGTTTCGGATCAAGTTTCTCGCATGATAAAGAATCGGCTTCACCGGGATATTACAGCGTCTTACTCCAGGATTATAATATACTGGCTGAACTAACAGCTACCCTGCATTCGGGATTTCATCAATACACTTATCCCGAATCGGATCAACCCGGATTGGTCATTGACCTGACCACTACCGTACAGGAGAGAAGAATCAGGAGTTCTATGCTGAAAGTGGTCAGTGATACAGAAATCGAGGGTATAAAACATGTCCGTGGATGGGCGCAGAACCGTTACGTATATTTCTATGCGAAATTCTCGAAACCGTTTACCTGTTTGTTGGAAGTAGATGGTGAAACAAAGGCTGGCGCAAACGAAGCCACTGCCCAGGCTTTAAAAGCATTTCTCGATTTTGATAAAACAAAAGCAGGAGAAAAGATACTGGCAAAAGTAGGTATCTCTTTCGTAGATTGCGCAGGAGCAAAAAACAATATGGACAAGGAAATCTCCGGATGGGATTTCAACAAGGTAAAATACGATGCCGGAAAACGATGGGAGGAAGAGCTTTCAAAAATAATGGTAAAAACAGGTGATGAAGAATCGAAAACTATTTTCTACACCTCCTTGTACCATGCACTGCTGGAACCGACCGTAAGTTCCGACGTCGATGGGAGATACCGGACAATGGACAACCAGATAGCACAATCAAACAGTTATACCAACTATGCCGTATTTTCGCTGTGGGATACCTTCCGTGCATTGAATCCGCTCTTTACGATTTCCTGGCCCGACACCGAGGAAGCAATGATCCGTTCGCTGATCAAGAAATACGAAGAAGGAGGGATATTGCCTATGTGGGAACTGGCGTCGAACTATACGGGTACCATGCTGGGGTATCACGCAGTTTCACTCATTGTAGACGCCTATACGAAAGGATTGCGCAATTTCGATGTAGAAAAAGCATATGAAGCTTGCAAGCAATCGTCATCATACGATACTATCAACGTTTCGCCTACCATCAACAAATGGGTTTTGAAATACGGACTAATGCCTATCGGGAAATATTACAAGAATACGATCGGTTACATTCCCTCGGATAAGGACAACCAATCGGTTGCTAAAGGTCTGGAATATGCCTATAATGACTGGCTGATAGCCGAGTTTGCCAAAGGATTGGGAAAAAATGATGATGTGGCCTATTATTCAAAATTGGGTAAGAATTATACCTATTATTATGATCCCGCAACCGGTTTTATGCGGGGTAAAATGTCGGATGGGACATGGCGTACACCATTCCGGCCGAATGCTTCCGATCATGGGCGTTCGGATTATTGCGAAGGAAACGGCTGGCAATGGACATGGTTCGTCCCGCACGATGTGGAAGGCTTGGTAAATTTGATGGGAGGCAAAGAAGCCTTTATTGTTAGGTTGGATTCTTTGTTTTCGGCCAGTTCCGAATTAGTAGGTGAAAACGTATCGCCCGATATCAGCGGGATGATCGGACAATATGCGCATGGAAACGAACCGAGCCATCAAACGGTTCACCTGTACAACCAAGTAGGACAGCCATGGAAAACCCAGGAATTAGTCGACAGCATCTTGTACACATTGTATTTCAACGATCCCAACGGCCTTTCGGGAAATGAGGACTGCGGACAAATGTCGGCTTGGTATGTGTTGAATGCCATGGGTTTCTATTCGCATTGTCCCGGCAAACCGGCTTATTCCATTGGCCGACCCATATTCGACGAAGTCTGTATCAAGCAAAAGAACGGCAAAGACTTTATCGTCAAAGTATACGATAACAGTCGAAAAAACAAATATGTCAAATCGATCAAACTGAACGGGAAAAACCTGGATCAGCCGTTTTTCTCACATGCCGACTTAGTCGCAGGTGGTACGCTTGAGATACAGATGTCCGCCCTGCCTACAAAATAGGTTGTATTATTTGCCAATAAAAATTTCATGTTTGCTACCCGGTAGCAAGCATAGTCTCCGGATAGTCTCTGCTACCTTGCAGCAAATGTGAAATCCATCCGGTTTGCATTTGCTACCGAGTAGCAAATAAGAATTTTATCCGGTTCTCGTTTGCTGCACGGTAGCAAACATGAAATTAGTCTGGTTTGCATTTGCTGCAAAGTAGCAAATAAGAATTTTATCTGGTTCTTGTTTGCTGCGAGGTAGCAGACAAGAAATAAATCCGGTTCGCATTTATTACAAATGCAGCACAAGTGAATTTCGTCCGGTTGGTCTTTGCTATATTGGAGCAAGCAAAGGTGGTCGGGCAGGCGCGCTAATTTTCAATTACTCAGTATGCTTGCCTTGACGATTTATTCAAATAATGCGAATCAGGGGTTGGATAGATCTTATTGATCAGCTTGAAAAGCTGTATTTTCATAACCTCGGGCAAGCTAAGCGCAACCCGAGGGAAAAACACATCTTGCCTGCCTGTAAGGCAGAACCGGATCAAAATAAGAATCTTGCCTTACAGGCAAATAGATGGTTGTATTGTCTCTCCGGAGGTCAACGACCTCCGATTATGAAAAGTTAGCTTTTCAAGCTATTATTGTTTTCGACTCTTGATTCGCTTAAACCAATACGATTTATTTTTTTTGAAAAATATACTACAATTTAAATTTTACTTTGCTTAGAAAAAATCCCCATTTGTGTGGTATTAAATATCTTTTTTTAATGCTATCTTTATCCCCGAAAATTACCAAATGGTGTGTGCCATATTTTGTCAAAATAAATATGAATCTGCTGATGATTAAAATTATATATTTGTTGTAATTTACCTGCTGTCTTTTATATCTGCCTTATGAAATATGGGGAGACAAACGCGAAAAATCATATATGCCGGGTATAACTATAGGAGAAGAAATATATACTGAGGAAAAACAACAATTGTATCGTAAGCAATCATTATTCATCATCAAGAAGGCGTAAACAGCATAATATATTTACGCAGGGAATAGAAAGGTTTATTTTGCGAATAATAAATTTGAGATTTAAAACATATTGAATATGAAAAGAAGTTATTTGTCAGCGATTGTAGCATTTGCCTTTCTTTGGATCATATCCATGGAAAGTAACATGTATGCCCAAATCAGTGAAGGCGGTACGCCTGCAAGTTTCGCAATACAGGAAAATACCATGGTGCGTACTGCCAAAAAAGTGCCGTATACTGCGCAGGTGAACTTCAATATTACGCAGTTAAGGGCGGAAGACCAGGCTGCAGAAGAAAACAACACGCCGCCGCGTGTAGGGATCATTATCCCTGCCGACCTGAACACAGACAATGCGGGTGAATGGACAACCCTACCCGACGGGCAGCACATATGGAGACTCACGGTGAAAGCCCCGGGAGCCACTGCTACCATGCTCTATTACGACCGATTTTACATACCCGACGGAGGAAAACTGTTTATTTACAATGCGGATCATACGCATTTGCTTGGCGCCTATACCTCGCGTACCAATCCCGACGACAAGATATTTGCAACCGAATTTATAGCGGGCGACGAGATCATCCTCGAATACAACGCACCGGGTTCCCAAGAAAACGAAACTACACCACTGCCGCAGGACATGCCCCACATACAAATAACCGGTATCGGCTATGGTTACAATTATTTGGAAATTCTTAAAGCTGGCAACCAACTGAATGAGGTAGATCTTTCCTGTATGGTGAATGTCAATTGCCCTGAAGGTGCCAACTGGCAAAACCAAAAGAAGGGAGTGGTCGCTACCATAATACCGATTGGTACAGGTATGTTTAATTGCTCAGGAACTATTGTGAATAATACGACAGAAGACTTAACGCCGTTTTTTCTCACGGCAAGTCATTGTTTTTACGATGGAAATATAAAGTGTACGAAATGGAACCAAATTATATATAGCTTTAATGCTGAAAAAGCAGGATGCAGCAATATGGCGCTTTCTTTGAATCTGAAAACCATCGTTGGGGCGCAATTGTTGGTTGAATTGCCAACAAACGGAAGCTCGGACGGTGCCTTGCTAAAGTTGAATGGTAGTATCCCGGCGGATTACAACGTTTATTACAACGGATGGGATAGACGCAATGCGGCAGCTTCCAGCGGGGTAGGAATACATCATCCAGACGGTGACTATAAAAAAATATCCACTTTTACCACGAATGTAACCAGCGCCACATATCCTTCTGGGGCTACCAATGCCCACTGGAGTGTCAATTGGACAGAAACTGAATCAGGGTTTGGTGTAACAGAAGGTGGTTCGTCCGGATCGCCCTTGTTTAACCAGGACAGGTTGGTCACGGGAACGTTATCCGGTGGAAAATCCTCTTGCCGTAATCCCTATAACAGTGATCTGTACGGCAAACTTTGGTATCACTGGGATAACGCCAGTATTGCGGGTACAAAAAAGATGAAGGATTATCTCGACCCCCTGAACAGCGGAGTTGAAACCCTGAAGGGAACTTATACTGCAGGAGGCAGCGGTATCCTGCTAAAAAGCCTGAGTGTAAATCCGGGTGCAATTTCCCCTGCATTCAGTAGTTCGGTAACCAGCTACTCCGTAATAGTACCCAACGAAGTGTCGAGTATAACCATATCGACTGATGCGGCGAATACCGAATCGACGGTTATGGGTTCCGGGACACATGCCCTGCAAGTAGGCAGTAATACCATACCAGTGGTGATCACTGCAAAGGGAGGCGCTTCACGAACATATACCATTACTGTTAGGCGTTCTGGCGACAGGGGAAAGAACGATGTTTATGTCTCAAATTCGACTGGGTACTGCAAAAACGAAATGCCCGTAACACTTTCCAAGGCATCCGGAACGTACATTTGGACCATCGCTATGGAAGGCGATGAGGTTTATGCTGCCGGTTATGTGAGAGGCAAAAATAATCTGTCGAATGCCGCATGTTTCCATGGCTGTACTGCAACAACACTCTCCGATAAGGAATCTGAGGCAAGAGCGATTGTTGTGTCGGCCGGTAATATCTATGTGGCTGGATATGTGAAAAACGGTTCCAAAAATGTAGCTACATACTGGGAAAATGGCACGATGGTTTCACTTACTGATGGAACACTGAATGCTTATACCTTATCTATTGCCGTAGCAGACGGCGATGTTTATGTGGCCGGATATGAGCATAACGGTACCAACAATGTAGCTAAATACTGGAAAAACGACATGGAAGTTCCGCTTACCAATGGAATGCAAAATGCCATTGCCTACTCGATAACTGTTGTGAACCATGATGTTTATGTGGCCGGATATGAATACAACGGCTCCAAATATGTAGCCAAATACTGGAAAAACGGCACGGAAGTCCCGCTTACTGATGGAACACAGAACAACTATGCCAGATCCATTGTTGTGGCTGGTAACGACGTTTATGTGGCAGGATGTGAGTATATCGACTCTAAATATATAGCCAAATACTGGAAAAACGGCGTGGAAGTTCCACTTTCCAATGGTGAGGCTTACTCGATAGCTATTGTGGGCAGTGATGTTTATGTATCGGGTGATCTGAAATACTGGGTAAACAGTACGGAGGTGTTTCTTCCCAGGGGCACTCCGTATCAGATTATTGTGGTGCCAGGAGGTTCCGGCAATAATGCTAATTTAAGTAGCCTGAGTATCGACCCAACTGCCCGGATCAGTCCGGATCTCGATCCTTGTTCCACCACCCGCCATATCGCTTACGTACCCAACAGCGCGGTAAACATTACCATTTCGGCAACGCCGGAGGATGCCAAAGCAACCGTAACGGGTACGGGCGTTCATTCACTCCATGTGGGTAGTAATAACATTCCTATAGTGGTGACAGCCCCAGACGGAAAAACAGTCAAAACGTATACTCTTACGGTTATTCGCAGCGACAACCAGGGAAACGATGATGTTTACGTGGCAGGCGACGATGGAAGCGACGCGCCCCAATACTGGAAAAACGGAATATCCGTGCCACTTGACTATGTCAAGGAATCCAATAGAGTTACTTCCGTTGCCATATCGGGAAATGATGTTTATGCTGCCGGCTATGTGAGTAATAACAATGAGTTCAGCCCTGTTCCCGTTTATTGGAAAAACGGCGTTCCGATATGGCATTACTCTTTGGTGAACTATACGGCAAGCGCTATTCATGTGGAAGGTAATGACGTATATGTGGCAGGCGGCAGTACCGGTAAGAACAATATTTACAATGTCATGTACTGGAAAAATAATGGTACAGAGCACTTTCTCTACTCTTCTGGCTCAAACGGCGCTGGCGCCAGCGCCATTACCGTGTCGGGTGGTAATGTCTATGTAACCGGTTATGAATATAACTCGGTTTCCAAGCAAGATATACCCAGATGCTGGAAAAACAATGGATCCATGACACTTGGCGGGTCGACATCCGGTGGCAGAGCTATGTCTGTTGCCGTATCGAACGGCGATGTGTATGTAGCGGGTTACAGGGCAGGCGACAAAAAGATAGCCCTATACTGGAAAAACGGTACGGCGGTTCTTCTTACCGACGGAAAGTACAACGCCGAAGCAAACTCTATTTTTGTGGCAGGGGATGACGTTTATGTGGCAGGTCGGGAACTTGATGAAAACGGGATATTGGTTGCCAAATACTGGAAGAATGGCGTTGCCGTGCTGCTTACCGATGGAAGTATGAATGCTTGGGCAAACTCAATTGTTGTCAAAGGAAATGATGTTTATGTGGCAGGCAGGGATGGTAACTATGCCCTATATTGGAAAAACGGCATGGCGGTGGCACTCAACAATGGCATAAACATTGCCAATGCATATCAAATTGCTGTGACACCATCAACAATCTCTGCCAATAATGCTGATCTAACCTCCCTGAGAGTAAATCCGGGTACGCTTACCCCGATATTCAGCGCCGGAACTACTGCCTATACTGTCAATGTGGCCAACAGTGTTTCAAGTATTTCCGTCTCGGCAACTGCTTCCGATACCAGGGCAACTGTTACAGGCACAGGCGCCCGTGAACTGAATGTGGGGACTAACACCATACCCGTAACAGTCAAGGCCCGGGACGGCAAAACCACAAAAACCTATACAATAACGGTTGTGCGTGCCGCAGCAAGTGGTAATAGCAATGCTGACCTACAAAGCTTGTCGATCAATCCAGGCACGCTGACACCGGCATTTAACGCCAACACCACAAGCTACACGGTTAATGTAGCCGACAACATTTCGAGTATTACGGTGTCGGCAACGCCAGCAGACGGTAACGCAAAAGTTACGGGTACCGGTGCTCGTACGCTCAATGTGGGCAGCAATACCATCCCGGTAACTGTAACAGCCGAAAACGGTGTCGCCACCAAAACTTACACCATTGTGGTGACCCGGCAGTCGGAAACAGCAAGTAACAATGCCGCATTAGGCGCTGTTTCCGTCAATAGCTTAACGGCTAGTTTGAAAGCAGGCAGCACCACTACGTATGAAATAACGGTAGAGTCCACTACCTCGGTCACCATTGCTGCCACTTCCGCTCATTCGGCGGCGACCATCAGTAGTAGCGATCTTGGCGCTAAACCGGTACAACCCGGTTTGAATATCTTCACGATCGGAGTTACAGCTGAGGATGGGACTACTACGGTGAACTATCGCCTGGAAGTTACCGTAAAGGAAGTAGTCAGTGGAGTAGGCGATATGGAAAACAATCCGTTGAAAGTATACCCGAACCCTGCCCGGGATCATATTACCATTAGCGGACTGCAAGGCAATGGCATTCTAACCCTGTTCGATCCATCGGGGAAACAACACCATCGCCATAATATATCTGCCGTCGAAGAAAAACTTTTTGTCGGGGATCTGTTACCGGGGAATTATATTGTACAT
Organism: Bacteroidales bacterium; assembly: GCA_031551645.1. Taxonomy (GTDB): domain Bacteria; phylum Bacteroidota; class Bacteroidia; order Bacteroidales; family UBA4181; genus JAIRLS01. The sequence goes on from JAVBNI010000096.1 coordinate 13,018, forward strand.
GTGAAAGAAGGGAAAAAAGTGAGAACAATAAAAATTGTGATAGAATAATAGGGCTTAAATAATATTAAGTCTCCTTCCCGTTCTCCGCCTGACCAGACGGGCAGGAGTCAGACGGGCTGAGGCCTGATAGATTTAAAACTTTAAAAACAAATAATTTGTGGCTATTGCCTTTTGAGTGTGAATAATACAGGTTGTATTGAAACAATACAGCAAACTAAAAGACACATATCCTTCATCTACTTTGGTATTGTTCGGACTATTTTTTCTGAAAAAAGATGAATACCGGGCAATTCCGAAACTGTAGATACATCCAGACTTTCAGCGACTTTGAGTACGATCCGGGCACATGCTTCAGCATCACTACCAGCCCGGTGATGATTAAGCCCGATACCAAAAGTACGGCAAAGCTCGTTGAGTTTATAACTCGGCATTCCTTTCCACGTTCTACGCGAAAGCCTTACACTGCAAAAGTAGTTCATTGCCGGATATTCTATTTGATAGTGATCCAAAGTAGCCCGTAGGACTCCCATGTCGAAAGTCGCATTGTGTGCGACGACTGTTTGCCCTTCGAAATATGGCTGTAGTTCGTCCCAGAGAGAAGCAAAAGACGGCGCTTTTTCCAGCTCCCTGTTAGTAATGCCGTGTACCCGTTGATGCCAGTAATTCATATACGGGAAACAACTTGGTTTGATCAGCCATGAACGGGTTACCGAAACAATACCATTACGAACGACGCTGACTCCTATTTCACAGGGAATCAGATTGTCGGCTGTCTCGAAGTCAAGGGCGGTGAAGTTCATCTGTTTATCATTTCTTAACGGATGAATTGGATCGTACCATCGAAGTATAAACCCCTAAAGCACACAGTACAATAAAAATTCCAAAAGTGTAATGCAGGCATTTCATGAAAAACGGATATATTTCGATAGTAATTTGAGTCTTGCCTACAAATATGGAAATCATCATCATGGTAATCCCCATGCTGAGCGCTTGTCCGGTAAGTCTCATCGTCCCGGTGGTAGCCGACGCCATCCCGAGAAAACGCTTTTCCACAGATCCCATGATAACATTGACATTAGGTGACGAAAACAATGCAAAACCGGTACCCAATACGATCAAAACGGCAATGAGCATAGCCAATGGACTATCTGGTTTTAAGAATAGCATCACCAGCAGGCATATGACAATGATTGCCATTCCCAAGGTCGCAATTTTACCGGCGTCGGCTTTGTCAGACCATCGTCCGGCCAACGGCGAAACTATTGTTTGCATGATGGGTTGGATAATCAGGATTAACCCGGCTTGTTGTGCATTATAGCCTTTGATGTATTGCAGGTACAGGCTGAGCATGAATCCTATAGCAAAAGTAGCCGAATAATTGATCAACGCCGCGAAAGATGACATGCGGAATATCCGGTTACTCAAAAACATGTTCATGTTGAACATGGGTGTTGCCTGCCGTTTTTCGAAATACACAAAGAATACAAAAGCGATAATCCCTCCGGCAATTAAACCGAATCCGGATGTCGAAGGCAATGTGGAACATCCGTAGATTATAGCGGATAACCCGATGGCATAAATAAACATACCTGTCCAATCGAATCGTTCTCCTTTTGCATCCGTCCATTCTCCTTTCAGGTAGCGGAAAATACCGAAAAGCGCCAACAACCCCAATCCGGCAGTTACCAAGAAAATGCTGCGCCATCCCCAGTAATGGGTCAACATTCCGCCGAAGAAAGGGCCGGAAGCAATTGAAAAATAAACAACTGCGGTATTGATGCCGAGCGCTTTCCCCCTTTCGTTAGCAGGAAAAACGGATGTAATAATGGCCATACTCACACCAAAAATCATGGCGCTGGCTATTCCCTGTACAAAACGAATGGCGATCAGCCAATTCCCAGTCGGGGCAAATGCACAGGCAAGCGAAGCCAGTATAAACAAGACCACTCCGCCAATCAATATTTTCTTGCGTCCGATCATATCACCCAAGCGTCCCAAAGGAATCTGAAAAATGGCCGATGCCAGCAAAAACGCAGTAATGATCCAACCTAGCGCTACGGCATTCATAGACAAATCAACCGCAATATTCGGTAAAGCCAGATTAATGGATGAACCCATAAAAGGAACTAAAGCTGCGGACAGGCAGACCACTGCCAGGACAGAATAGCGATATGCTTTCAGATGTGAAGAATTCATGCGGGATTAAAATTTGATCCATTGCAAAGATATAGCATTCGGATGGATAGTTGATAAGCGGTTTCTGTTAAAAGTAATTCGGCATTAACGAGTCTATCATAGTTTGCATGTGTTTGAACTTATCTGTTTTTGAGGGTTGCGTTGAAAAATATATCCGGGTTTATAAAATGTCAATAACAGACATAAAGTGCAATATTCGGGGTTCAGATTAGGCCTCTTTGTGGTAGGATGTTTTGGGTATTGAGAGATTTTTGAGTGAGAATGTAAATGTGGTACCGCGTCCGTAAGTGCTTTTCACCCATATATCGCCACCTACCTTATCAACAAAGTCCTTACACAGTGCTAATCCCAGACCAGTGCCTTTCTCATTGGCGGTTCCCGGTGTGGATTGTATGTTACCCGGTTGAAATAGCTTTTCAAGATTCTCCTCGGTAATTCCTACCCCGTTGTCCTGTACCGAAATCAAATACATGTTGTCTGCTCGGACCAATGATACCGTAATGTAACCGTTTTGCGGCGTATATTTGATGGCGTTGCTTATCAGGTTACGCAAAATAGTGTTGATAATCGCCCGGTCGCTTATGACCGGATGGTCACCCGGTGTCGTATATTCCAGAATAACATTCTTGCGTATGGCTACCGTTTGGCTGATATCCACATTGTCCGTGATGATATCGTTCAGATTCAACTGTTCCGGTTTGATCACAATCCGATCCGACTGCAAGAGTGACCAATCCAGTAAATTGATAAGCAGGTTGTATGATCTTGCCGCCGATTCATAAATTAATTTTGAAAATTTATTTACTCTTTCGATATTCGGCTTTTCTTTGTCTGCTTCCTGTGCCAGTATATTGCTGAATCCCAACAATGTATTGAAGGGGCTTTTCAAGTCGTGCGCAATGATGGAAAACAGTTTATCTTTAGTTCTGTTCGACTCGTCTAATTCATCCGTATACTGCAATAGCTGAGCCTCGGCGGCTTTCCGTTCCGAAATATCGCGGATGATGATAATATATCCTTTCGGTTTGCTGTTCGAATCGAGTAACAGGCTTGCATTTTGTTCGCTCCAGAAACTCGTCCCTGTTGAACGAATAATACGCAATTCGGCAAATACGGTTGTCCTGTCATCAATTAACAAACCATCAAGAACCCTTTTGTAATTTTCTTTATCTTCAAGGTGAATCAAATCACTGAAATTTATATTTCCGCTTATCTTTTCGGCAATTTGGAGCATACGATATGCTGCATTGGAAGCACGAATGATACAATGATTCAAATCGCACAATACAATTCCGTCGGGCGATGTGCTGAAAATAGAACGAAACAGGTTTTCGTTTTCCCGGATGCGTTCCATAAGCACTTGTCTTTCCCGCAAGGCGGTAATCATCTTGTTGATCGCATCTGCAAAGTCGCCAGAAAAGGATACACGTTGGTCATAGTCTCCGTCGGCTATTTCCTGTATCTGCCATGTCAGGTGCCGTAATTCGGAATGAAGCTGTTTGAATGGATTGGCAAAAGCATTCATCCGGGGAGCTTCCGTATAGAGCTTCCCGGATGACAAATCCAGAATGAAACCATAGCTGTCCCTGTATTGTTCACCTAAGTGCATAATTTTACTTGCAAGAGATATGAGATCTTTGTCCTCCACGTCGTCCATTTCACCCACATCGAGGTCAATCTTGCGGTTGCCCGATAAAAGCCGGTCGACAATCCTGTTCAGTTTCAGAATAACATCATTCTCTTTTCCGTTCATCAGGGAAAGGCCTAATTATCTTTTGCTTGAATAGAAAAACGACAGGTACGCTCGCCGGTTGTCCAGCAATCTATTTCCTTGACATCAAAATTTTTACCTGTGTAAATATTGAAAATACCTTCGATAAAACCTTCGTCATAATCGCACACCGTAACACCTTTTATCGGAAGACCCGAACAGTCAAGATCTTCAGATACGGTTGCCATGAAATTCAGGTTTTCAATATCCGATTTTTCCATTTTAAGGACACCCACCGACAATTCTACCAATGCATCATGTAATTGGGCAATAAATTTATTGAACGGAAGTGAAGTATCCAGTACGTTTTTACAAAATTCCTGCCCCGCAAGCCGTCCGGCCTGTGCCAAAAGCCGCCGAGTTTGCTCATCTCCGTACTCTTTTTCGAGTACTGCACGCATCGTATACTGCATTAAGCGATATACTGCTACAGAAGTCTGTTTGCCTAAATTGGGACGCCCTTCATCTATATCTCCCAATTGATCCCATGAGAAATCATACCCTTCCATTTTTCTGTATTTTAGTTGTTTCCAATAGATTTTAAGAAAAAGTATTTCGTATTTGCAAACTTACATAAAAATGGTGAATTTATACACCGCACAATAAAAATCAAGACCAGTACCGTTCTATAGATAATTAACGTGCTCGAGGCACAATGTTTTATTTAAAATTTATCAATATGAGGACAGTATGTGGTCTTGAT
>JAVBNI010000028.1:0-7603 GCA_031551645.1 Bacteroidales bacterium
TTGGCGGGGATGTCGCCCTTGTAGATACGTACATCCTTCACGGCATCGTTGTTGAATATCGAAAAATAGCCCAGTCCGTGCGAAATCTGGAACACCGGTGCATCGTCGAGCAGGAACAGGTTCTGGTCGATGCTTCCGCCGCGTACGCTGATGCCTGTGCTCCTTTCGTTGGCTGCCTGTATGCCCGGCATCACCTGTATAGCACGCATCACATCCGCTTCGCCCAGCAGTGCGGGCATTTTTGTAATCTCCTTGCTATTCAGGTTCATCATACTCATCTGTGGTTTGGCTAACCGGGTTTCTGCGTCAGTCTTTGAACCTACTACTACAACTTCGGCCAACTGTGTCTGCGATGGCTTTAGCCGGATGGTAAGAACAGTGTCGCGCACGAGGTTTATATCAATAGATTGATCGGCGTACCCTAAGTAATGCGCCACAATAGTGCAGGCGCCCGGTTCCTGCGTCATATTGAAGTAGCCGAAAGCATTGGTAGTAACGCCAGTCTTTCCATCAGGCTCCATCACGTAACAGCCGATAAGTGTCTCGCCCGTGTTGGCATCCCGCACATAACCGCTTACCGATACTTTTTTAGATTTACCTTCTGCCGGCTGCTTGTTTTCTACGATCACAATATGGTTGCCGTTGATTTTGTAAGTAAAACCGGTGTCTTTCAATATTTCCGTCAAGGCTTTTTCAACCGTCACCTTTTCCAGCGAAAGCGAAATACGTTTACTCACCTCCAATTTCGTGCGGTTGAAAGCAATGGAATAAGGTGTTTGTTTTTCGATTTGCCTGAACGCCTGTTCGATGGTGATATCCCTTGCTTGGATGGTGATGGATGATTGCTGGGCGAATGTGGTCAAGGTTAAGAATAAAAAAATAATCGTTAAAAATATTCTCTGTGGCTCTCTGTGTCCTAACATAATCATTTCCATTCAAATCCACCCGTTACATCTTCCAGTACATCCATCACCTGTTCGAATGTCTCGCCGTTCACAAACTTTACGGAATAACGATCTTCAGGCAAAACAGACTTAATAGTAATGTCAACATTGAACTTCCTTTCCACGGTTCGCAGTATTTCAGGGAGTGTTGCATTGTCGAAAACAAGCCCACCATCTCTTTTTGCAATGACATCATCTGCTGTAACCCTGGTTATTTCCGGTTCGTTGATATAATCCCGGTAAACAGACAACTGCTGGTTTGGCGAAAGCAGATATGATTTCCCTCCTTGTATGTCTACTTGTATCTTCCCCGAAACCAAAGCCGTAGTTGTTTTATCATCATCAGGATAACCGGTTACATTGAATTCGGTACCTAAAGCCTGAACCGACATACACTCTGTCTCTACGATAAAAGGCTTTTTGGCATCTTTTACTACCGAAAAGTACGCTTCGCCGCTCAAATGCATGGTCCTCTTTTTTGTAAACCTTTCCGGGTAACTCAACTGGCTACCGGAATTGATCCATACCTGCGAACCGTCCGGTAATATAACTTGCTTTTGTTCACCATATGCAGCGATCACCTCAATCACGGGAATAGGCTTATTGATATACCAATAAACACCGGCTATAACCATCAGTGGTAATAGAACAGCTGCTGCGCGTAATAATAGTTTCCGTACCGGGAAAAGGGTTCGTACAGGAGCCTCCATACCGAGACGTTTCCGCAACTTTGCTAGCGCCTTGTAGGTATTTTTATCCGCTCGCATTTCAATGCTGTCGAAATAATCCCGTAAAGCCGCATCTTTCGCTTCCGAATGTATATCTTCTGCCAGCCATTGCTGTATTTTTGCCTCCGTCTCGGGCAAATGGCGGCCAGCCAGGTATTGCTTGATGAGTTTTGAAATATAATCCATCACAATTTGCTTTATATCTATACATACAACCATGTGGTACGAAACTCCCGGCCATGAATAAAAAAAGTAACTCCACCCGACCTCCACCAAAGAGATAGGATGGAGCGCTTCTTGTCAGAAATGGAAGAATTGCCAAATGAAACTTATTTGTTTCGGATAAAGCTCAAATATAAATTTTAGGTTCTGAGATTGAAAATAAATTTGATATTTTTATCAATAAGTTGCAAATTGAAAGTACGTGTACGCACACGATTAAAAAATTACGATTTCGTGTACGCACACGAAAGAAAATTTGTAATATAAAATGTATCTATACAAAAAATAATGTGAATGCCGCAATCACCTTGCGTAATTCTTTAAGTGCGAGTGACAACTGGTTTTCTACCGTTTTCTTTGTAACGCCCAGTTGATTTGCGATTTCTTCATTGGTCATACCGTCGTTGCGACTCATTCGATACATTTTTTCCCGTTGCGTGGGCATCTGCGACACAACCATCTCCGTCAACAATTCTATTTCCCTGGCATATAGTATGTCTTCTGGGCTAATATCCACATCCTTCAAGGTATGATTTGCCAGATAAGTGTTGCCTACCGTCTTATGTTTCAAATAATTAAAGGCAGCATTGCGGGCAGCAGTGTACATGTATGCATTGAGCGATTTTTGCGGATCGATTTTCTGCCGGTTTGTCCACAATTTCGCAAATATATCCTGTGTAATGTCTTCAACATCATCTGATTTGATAATGGCCCGGATAAAAGTTATGATCTTGTTGTGATATAACAAAAATATGGACTCAAAAGCTTTTGGATCGCCTTTTCGTAAGCTTTCGAATGTTTCTGGTTTTATGCGATCATGCATTTATTCGTGTAATTTGATTTTTAAGACAAGGCAAAGATAAAATGAAAAAAGGACAAAGATTGTTATTCATATTAATCACTCAAATTGAGCATGATAGCAGTATGCATGTTACGCGTGAAGTCGTCAAAGAATAGGTCAGGTAATAGATCTTCGATTGCTATAGTATTTGATAACCGGTTGGCGTGATATTTTATCGTTTACTTATTTTCGTTATTCAAGCTGCAACTTACCGAAGCGACCCTGCCCGACTACCTCGTTCAGACAGGCTCACCGAAGGTAATTACAATTGACCGCAATGATGCTACACATGCCGCTTAGCGTTAGGACACAACCATGTTGCTAACATACAACATCGGAAATTTATCTGCTATGCTGTAACATTACGTCTCTTTGTGACTTTTTAGAATTTAACAACCTGGCCCGTAGGGGATAATATATCTTATTCTAAACCTTGGATTGAAAAATCTGCTCTGTACATTACGAAAATAGCATTATGTAAATCTGTGTGCGCACACAGAATAAAAATTGAAAGGAAATAGAACTTGTACTAAAAATCGGGAATGAAACGGATACATAATAGTGATTGATCAAGGATTTTTATATTGGCCTACAGCTTAGTCGTCGATAAATGGCAACTCCCGTTTCATGTTCATTTTTTAAAATTCAACATTTAATTTTAAGCCTATCGTGCCCGTGTATGGCATTATATTGTAGTATTCTAACCTTGAAGCCCATTTATTATTGGACGGCATGTATGCTCTTTCCGGGTCAACAAAAATGTCTGCTGCAGTCCATTTCCAGATATTGGTGGCTACAAGGGAAAGCGATAGTCGTTGAAGGCTGATTTTTTCGATGAGCTTGGTGGGGAAGTGGTAAGTTAAAGCGACTTCACGCAATTTGATGTAAGTTGCACTATACAGGCTTTTTTCAGGAAATTGTCTGACTGCCTTTTGATTGGCCACAAAAGGGGTAATCCATATGGTTCCGTCAACGCCCAGATTCTCGGTATATACACCTGATGTTTCGCGGACACCCGGATTGAAACACGCGTCATGCGAACGATTCGGATTACTCGGCCAGAGAAAACCTCCATATGCGGGAGTACGTCCGCCAATCCATTCTCCGAAATAAGCTTGCGGATTTTCTTTAATCTGACTCTCAATACTTTTGCTTGGATCATATGCTGCGCCGGAGAAAGTGTCATCTAACCAGCCATTGTTGCTGAAAAACATCATGGTTTCGGAATAGAATTGCCCGCCTTGGCTCCAATCGATGTTGGCATACAAAGTAAATCCCTTATAACTGAATGTTGGCTGGATACCGAGGTTGAAATCCGGATTTGAGTTTCCGATTTTTATGATATTTTCCGGCTTGTTGTCAATCTGGTAATAACCGGCATTATCAATGATCGGGTATCCGTAATATGGCGAACTCTTATCGGTCACTTTCAACATGGGTTGTTGATAGATATTCCCGATGTAATCGCCTGCATAACTCCGGAACATGGCGCCTTGTGTATCTTCGAACTTATAATAGTCCATTCCTTGTACCAATTCTTTTAACTTGGTCCTGTTGCGCGAAAAATTGAAGATCATATCCCACCGGAAATCCCGGGTCTGAACAGGAGTTGTTAGCAACATGATTTCCCATCCGCGGCTTTCGATGCTCCCAATGTTGATCGCTCTATTGATAGTGCCTGTTTCAAAAGGTGCTTTGATGATCGATATTTGATTTTTATTTTGAACATTATAATAGGTTAGATCTAATCCGATCCTGTTGTTAGAAAATCTGAGATCTGTCCCTATTTCTTTAGATATTGCCATCCCGAGCTTCAGATCTTTATCCATCAGTATACCGCTATACATCCATCCGTTATTTCCCCAGTTATCTACACCAACTTTGGCGATACCTCCACGCAACTTGGTATAAGTTAGCCATTCAGGCATTGTAATCATTTCGGAAAGCAATATGCTCAACGACGCGGATGGATAAAAGTTAGATCGGTTTTCGGAGGATAAAGTACTCAACCAGTCATTCCGTGCTGTTAGATCGAGATAGATCCGGTTCTTGAATCCTATCGAAGTCATTCCATAGACGCTGTTAATTACTTTTTCCGACCATAAATCCTTGCGAGTAACCGTTCCGGGAACTGCGTTTCCTATCGTATAAAGATTCGGTATAACGAGTTGGTTAGCATAGTTGTCGGAAACTTCGTCACGAGCAAACATCCTGTTGGCAGCAACAAAAGCATTAAGGCTCCAAATCTCGCTGAAGTGTTTCTTATATAAAAGAGTCATATTCATGTTGGTTTCTTTATGAGACATATCCATAGTCCCGTATGCTCCTTTATCCAATCCATAGGTGCTGAATGCTCTTTTTACTTCCCTGTTTCCTGTAAAGGCATCACGGGCAAAACTACCGCTTAAGGTCAAATCGTCGGTTAAGTCCCATTCTGCACCTACTTTGGTGGTCAGTCTGTCCCGGGTGAATGCATTGGCATTTTCATGGGCAACAAACCACACGTTATTTTGATTTTCTCTATATCTCTTCTGCTTGAAGCCTTCCTGTCCCTTTACCCAATAATCTTTAAGATCCATGATATTCACATGCGAACTCATTTCATAAAGGCTCCGGAGTATCCCGTTACGGTCTCCCCCGTCGATATTCGGACGATTATCCGAACTTGATTGTGTCCACAGGAAGCTTCCGGATACCCTGAATTTTTTGGTGACATCGAAACCGGCATTCAGGTTGATGGAGGTACGCTTCAAATCGGTATTCGGAATAATTTCCGTATTCCGCATGTCACCTCCTGATATTCTGAAAAACCCTTTGTCATAATTTCCTGAAACAGCCAGGTTGTTGGTTGTGGTAAAACCTGTTTGGAAAAAGTCTTTGAAACGGTCGGGATAGGAAACCAATGGCGCTGGTTTACCGTCGCTGTTCCATTGAATTTCTCTTCTTCCCGCATCAAGCATGACGCCCCAGCTTTCGTTTTGCATTTCGTCCCATATATCAATACCTCCGTCTTTTCCGCTGGCAAATTTATTCTGTACCGGCATGTATTGAAATGGTACTTCCCAAACATTGGTCGAATTGAATGATACGCCAATCCCTTTTTTGCCGCTCGCTCCCGATCGTGTGGTGATCATGACTACCCCGTTTCCTGCGCGGGAACCATATAGAGCGGCTGCATTCGCGCCCTTCAATACCGAAATACTTTCTATAGCATCCGGATTGATGTCGAAAATGGCATTTCCGAAGTCAGCTCCCTGATAAAGGTTATTAAGCTGGTTCTGCACCGGTATTCCGTCAATGATGAAGAGTGGCTGGTTATCAATACTTAATGAGGCGGCGCCACGAATGATCATGTTTACCGATGCTCCGATACTGCCAGAAATTTGGTTTATTTTTGCACCGGCAACCTTTCCGGCCAATGCATTCAGTACATTTGGCTGGCTGGTTTCGGTGAGGTCATCGCCTTTTACTTCACTCACCGAATAACCCAAGACTTTTTTCTCACGTTTAAATCCCAAAGCAGTGATAACAGTTTCTCCAACAGCGTCTTCTTCCATTACAACGCTAACATTTGTTTTTTCGTTTACAGAGACTTCCTGTGTTTTCATTCCAACAAATGAGAACACAAGTACAGCATCATTGGGAACATTGCTGATGGTATAGTTGCCTTGCACATCGCTAATAAACCCGGTAGTGGTACCTTTTATCATGATGTTAATGTCCGGCAGGGGTTCACCGTTTTGGTCGGTAACTCTCCCGGTAACAACAAATTCTTGCAATTTCAAGGCTGAACCGAATGGACCTTTAGGAGGAATAATGATGTGATTACCATACACCGTAAAATCAAGATTCGGGCTTGCCGGCGTCTGAGCTAAAACCGACTCGACTGATCTGTTTTTTAGTCGGATGGAAACTTTTTCATCCTGAGAATAGACTGATGCTGATACCGATAAAATACCAACACAAAGTAAAAATGTGGTTATTCTCATAATATTCAGGACTTTTTAATTCTTTTTTTGTTTTTGTCAGGACATAACAACCCCTTACCCATATATTTTAGACCCATTTATTTTGGATTTAAGTGCTCCGCAATATTTAGTTTAGATTATTTTTTTGATTGTACATTATGCATGATCAATTCAGACAAGCAAACAAGGAATAATTATAACCTAAACTAATTTACGATGTGTACTTAATTTTTAATGAAGTCGTCTTGGCTTTTTGAAATGATATAAAAAGGCAAAGTTAATTTTGTAATCACAAAATAACAAATAAAAACACTTCTCATGTACAATGATACTTTACAAAGATACGACTGAAAATGAAATATTGGGAAACGCGATATTTTAAGGCAAAGTGTTGTCGTACAGAAATTGTAAGTAGTGTTCTAAACAAACTTAAAGCCGTATTTAGTGATATATGTTTCCGGTTGAAAGTTCATTATTTTTTAGTTGTAAGGCTGCATTTATCATTTTATCAAATGGTACAAGAGTGAGTATTAGTAGGCAGTTAGATTCAGATATTGTCTAATCATAGAAAAGAATTGAATTTATCAGCGCAGATATATTAATCCATGTCGTTTAATTAAGAAAAGGCCATAATTTTTTGTAATTTTTTATTTCGGACAAACTTTCATCCGGGCATGATCACTCCCTTGTCTTTTCCCCCACCCGGTCAAAGTCATGAATATCGGTAAAGTCTTTCACTTGCGACCATCCATTATAAACATTATTCGGTATAGGCGTTTAAAGCTCACTAATTATTTTTTTAATTTTCTGCGGATTGGCTCGAATTTAATCATTCTGCAAATTAGGTTGTCAAAAACAGTATCCATGTGGTTGCGTCTATTGTATCTGTAATGGTATTCA
>JAVBNI010000185.1:0-10806 GCA_031551645.1 Bacteroidales bacterium
CCGGGATTTTGCCTACAGCTTCTTTCTGATTCCACCTCGCGATGGACACCATTGCCTGCGGCTAACGGTTGGTCGCTACCTACCCCCGTAGTGGACTTACACCACCAAGTTGATCAATCATGCACGGCACACCAAAAAAGGGTGACCAGTCCAATACGAGTCACCCTTTTGTCCATATAAGTTTCCTGATGGCATCATCCGCCGGTGGCGCTAAAGCCTCCGACTTTTGTTTTTCTTGGATTAACGCACATAACAGGTATGTGAGCACTATTGGCAATCGTATCTTCTTCAGATGTTCCCAGTACAAAATCAATTCTTGAAATACCTTTCGTAGTGGTGATCAAAAGCAGATCAGCATCGATGTCTTCTGCATATTGCAAGGTTTCCTTAGCAAAGGAATCATCTCCTTTGGCCACCGATATTTCGTAAGGAATATTTTTCGAACGCAGGAACTTTTCAGTAAACAGCAAATTGGTTCTTATTCCTTGTTCGATTTTCTTGTCTCGCGAAGTTTCTGCCCTCAAGATATAAACCTTTGAATTGAAAAGCTTTGCAATATAATAGGCCCATCCGATTTTCTCGCGGTTTTCCCGTTTAAAATCAACTGGGAAAGCGATTTTGTCAACAACATCCTTCCGGGGATGTTCCTGCACTACAATAATAGGGACTTTTGACGTTACGATTACTTTCAAAGCCCAACTTCCCGTGAGTTTCTGCATGCCCCTGATACCATGTGTCCCCATAACGACTAAACCGGCATCCAGTTCGGTAACCGTTTCGCCGATGGTAGAAAAGATAGAACCTTCGCGGACAATTCCTCTTACTCTGATTCCAAAGTCTTTGGAAGCTTTGTCGGCTTCAAGTTCCACTCTGGCAGTGGCTTCCGATATTTCAGAAGTTTTTTTTACAATATGTACCAAGACCATTTCGGTATTGGTCAATTGCGCAAACTTTACAGCCGATTCGATGGCATACTGAGCTACGACAGTAAAATCTGTCGGAATTAAAATGGGTTTGGATTGATTCTCCATACAAATTACATTTTATATTAGCATTGGAACAATAAAAGCAATATCTTTGACCGATTTTTAACGTTTATGTATCATCATTCTATTTTTTACAAAAATAAGACATTTTTTCTTTTTCTTTGCATTATTTGTTGTGTATCTTTCACAAATGTTTATGCCAGAGAAAATAACGATAAAAAAAACGGTATTTTAACCGATACAAAACAACCTGTCTACTCACTTTGGGCTGCATCTTCCGTAAAAAATGCCACTCTAACCGAAAGCGCTGCCAAAGATAGCATTTTGTTCGTTTTTGAACACCATGAAATCCTGAACAAAAGTATAAAATACTCGTTCAAAATTGACAAAATTGCAAAAAAGACCTCTACAGCGATCGATTTACATACCAATGATTGGTCTCATTGGCTAGATCAAAATGAAAAGAAATATCTTTTGTCTCCCGGGGAATATACGATTTATGTTAAAATAAAATCCGATAGTATACCAGAACAACTTGCCGGACAGTTCCCGGTTGTTATTTCTGGCTCATCGTCACAGGCGGCCTACTGGTGGTTCATGATACCTTTAGTTCTACTTGCTGCTGCAGTTGGATTCCTGTACGGAAAAAGAAGAAGAAAGAAGGTAACAGATATTCAACCGCAGGACAATACTGTCGATAATTATACACCATCCGCTATACCTGTTGATACTCTTAAAGAGCAAGTCGAGGGAGAAAAATCATTTTTCCAAAAGTTCGATATGGTAACCGTCCTGTTTGCCGATATTGAAGGTTTTTCGGAAATTACGGATAGCGTGAATCCTGAAATCCTTATCAATGAACTGAATAGTTTTTTCTTCTATTTTGACACAGTTGTCGATCGCTACCATATTGAAAAAATCAAGACCATGGGCGATGCCTACATGTGTGCCGGAGGTATTCCGCAAAAAAATCATACCAACCCGGTAGAAGTAGTTCTTGCAGCGCTGGAGGTTCAAAATTATCTCAACAGACTACGCGAACAGAATCCTAACGTCTGGTCTGTCAGGATTGGTATACATACCGGACAGGTTATTGCCGGAATGCTTGGACATAAGAAATTATCATTCGATATTTGGGGACATACCGTAAACCTTGCCGCCCGATTAGAATCATCGTGTAAAGCAGGTAAAATAAATATTTCAGGGACAACATATGAATTAGTAAAACATTTCTTCGAATGTGATTATCATGGGCCTTTACCAGATAAGTCGGTCGACGATGTTTCGTATTATGTAAAAGGATTGAAACCTGAGTTTGTTGATGAAAATTCGGATATCCCAATGGCACCCAATCATGATTTTTTCGTTCAATTGCAACTGCTTCGTCTTCATGATCTTGAAGAATATGTCAAAAGTAAAATGGAAACAGGGTCGTCCAGCCTGTATTTTCATAATTTTAAGCATGCATGCGATGTATATGGGCAGGTGGAGCTACTCGGCCACTCGGAAAATGTGTCCGACGAAAACATGTTGTTGCTGAAAACAGCCGCTTTGTTTCATGATATTGGATACATCGTTTCATATGAAAATGCCCGGGTTATGACAGAGAAAATAGTCCGGGGTACTCTTCCGCTTTTCCAGTACCAACCTCAACAGATCAACGAAGTATGCCGCTTGATAAGAGCCACATATCACGAGTCGGAGCCAGTTGATATACTGGAACAAATCATGCACGATGCCAATTTAATGTATTGTGGCCGCGTCGATTTCATTACCAACATGATTAATCTCTTCCGCGAACAACAAGAATACAACATACAGATGACTGAAAATGAATGGTTTCAATTACAAATAAAACGATTGTCAAACCATCGGTTTTATACCCATGCCGCAGAAAAATTTGTTTCGGTATCCAGGGAAAAACAATTAGCCGACACGGAAAAATTTATAGGCAAATTGTCGAATAAAAGTTAGTCGATGAGCCGGTTAAGTATTGGCTGATAGGTATCTATCCGACGGTCGCGCAGGAAAGGCCATGTAGTTCGGTAATACTTGCTGAGGTTTAAGTCTATTTCCTGTACATAGGTTTCCGGCGTGGAATGAGGCGCTTGGTATAAAACCGTTCCAAACGGATTGGAAACAAACGAGCCTCCCCAGAATTGAGTGCCCGCTTCAATCCCGGTACGATTAACAGCTACCACATGAACGCCGTTGGCAATAGCATGACTGCGTTGAATGGTTTGCCACGCTTGGTATTGTTCGTAGTTGATTTCTTCCGACTTTTCATTCACATCCCACCCGATGGCCGTCGGATAAAATAAAATTTCCGCACCCATCAGGGATGTAATGCGTGCTGCTTCGGGGTACCATTGATCCCAACAGATTAGTATCCCAATCCGGGCATATTGTGTGTTGAACACACGGTAACCGTTATCGCCCGGTGTAAAATAAAATTTTTCGTAAAAACCGGGATCGTCCGGAATATGTTGTTTCCGGTATTTCCCGAGGTATGTGCCGTCAGCATCAATAACCGCAGTTGTATTATGATATAATCCCGGAATACGTTCTTCAAAAAGGGAAGCAATGATAACGATTTTCAATTCGGCAGCCAACAATTGCAACATATCGGTTGTTGGTCCGGGAACAGGCTCGGCCAGACGGAAATTATGATGCTCTTCAACATCACAAAAGTACAGAGACCGGAACAACTCCTGCAGACATACGATCTGTGCACCTTCCTGAGCAGCTTTTCGTATCTGTTCCACTGTATCCGACATATTTTGCGCGGGATCGTTATGGGATACCGACTGTACCAAACCAATACGAACCAACTTGGGGTTATCTGATTTTCGGGTCATTTCCTAAATATTTACAAACTTTGTTTCATGATAAACCTGCAAAACAAAAGTAGGATATTTTTTGGTATAGTAAAAAATTATTGGAAACAATGATCGGTAATATTTAGTCTATACATTGATGAAAGAATTACGTGATAGAATAGTATATTTCAACAGAAATGTCTCAGATAAAAAATTTATAGAAAATAATTTCCTTCAATTTTAACAACTGCATTACCCCCGAATAATACTTTATCTGCTACAGTTTTTAACTTGACAATGTTATAATTATCTATTTCTGCGTTTTGTTCAATAGAGATAGGGTTGCCGTCCCAAATATGTTGTTTCATCAGATAATATCCAAATGCAGAATTGCCTGATCCGGTAGCAGGGTCTTCAAGATAGCCGAATTTAGGTGCGAACACTCTCGTTCTTGAAATATTATTCATATTTGCTACAAATGTTGTAAATACAAGGATAATATCTATTTCATTGGATAGACAAAATTCTTTTAATTTTAATTCATCAGGATGTATTCCGATCACACACTCCAAATCGTTAATCGGAACAATCAAGGTCCTAAGTCCTGCATCTATCAGCTCAACAGGATAATTATTGTTTATCGCTTCCAAAGGAATACCCAGATTGCAGATAATATCATCCAGTTTCGTTGAGACAGTATAATATCGCGGATCAGGTGCTGTGATAAATACGGCATCAAGCTGTTCAATTTCATTGTAGACTTTCAGTTCTCCTTTGTTAGTCTTAATGGTAATTTTCGGTAAAATTCTCAACTTTTCATCACTTTTTATCAATTCGTATATACACGCAATTGTACCATGTCCGCAAAATTCAACTTCGCATTCTGAGGAATAGTATTTCAATCGAAAAGAATTTTCATTCAAAGGAGTACAATAAATAACCTCCGAAACAAAACCTTTATGTTCTTTAGCTATAAATAACATTTCGGATTCGGAAAGCTGTTGTCCACCTTTCAAGTAGAGGCAAGCTGCCGGATTTCCTCCTGATTTTTCAGTGGAGAAAGCATTTACTTTTTTATATACAAACTGTTTCATTTAATTGCGCTTTTTTACTTCTAATAGTTTGTAATTTTGAGCGAAACACATATTATACTGCGCGCTGCCAAGTTTTGTGCATTTTTATCGGATATTTTGCACAGAACTTGACGGTGAGAGGTATAAGCATGGAAGTCGTCTTGATTTTAAAATAAGGAAACATTAATTTTGCAATTGTGAAACAACAAATAAAAACACTTCCTATGTAATCTACAAAGATACGATTGAAAGTGAAATATTATCTTCATTTATCAGCAACAATGTGAGGTTTTAAGACAAAAGGTTATTTTACAGAAATTGTAAACAGTATTTTATACAAGCTTAAAAGCAGTATTAATGATAGTATATGCTTCCGGTTGAAAGGTTATTTTATCTAAATCATATATCTTTGCATTATGAATCATATCAAATAATAATACATTCATGGATTACCAAGCTATTTTTTCAGATGTCCGGCAAGCATCCCGTTCTTTCAATAAATTCGACAAGGTGGATAAATTGCTGTTGTATCTTGCCAATCTCCTTGAAAGGAATACAAAAGAACTTCTGGATGCCAACCAAAAAGACCTGGATAAAATGAATATCTCTGATCCAAAATACGACCGGCTGAAACTTACCGCCAAACGTATTGCGGATATTGCTGAGGATATGCGCAATGTAGCATCGTTGCCATCTCCCCTGAACAGGATATTGGAACAAACAACACGTCCCAACGGCTTGGAAATATCGAAAATATCGGTGCCCATCGGGGTGATTGGCATCATATATGAAGCCCGTCCTAATGTTACATGCGATGTATTTTCGCTTTGCATCAAATCGGGGAATGCATGTGTGTTAAAAGGCGGCAGCGACGCCCAATACTCTAATGAAGCGATTGCTACTCTTATTCATAAGGCGCTGGTCTATCATGATATCGACCGAAACATGATTGCCTTGCTTCCTCCGGACCGGAATGCAACCACGGCTTTGCTGAATGCCCGGGGATTTGTGGATATCGCCATTCCACGCGGTAGCCAGGGTTTGATCGATTTCGTATGTGAGCATGCAAAAATTCCCGTAATTGAAACCGGCGCAGGAATTGTACATACTTATCTTGATAAAACGGGCAACAGGGAAAAAGCCAGTGCAATCATCAATAATGCCAAGACGCGCAGGGTGAGTGTGTGTAATGCGCTTGATTGCCTGATTGTACACCAGGATAGATTGAAAGATTTGTCTGTAATATTCAATCCTCTGGCCGACGCTCATGTTGTTATTTACGCCGACGAACGGTCTTACAAGGCTTTAAAAGGACGTTATCCCGCCGATTTATTATACTTGGCCGACGAAACTTCATATGGGACAGAATTCCTGGATTATAAGATGTCGGTCAAAACAGTAGATGGCATCGAAGAAGCCTTACAACATATTGGACGTTACAGCTCAAAACATAGTGAAGCCATTATCAGTGAAGACGCAACAAATATAGAATTGTTTCTCAACCGGGTGGATGCTGCTGCCGTATATGCCAATACATCCACTGCGTTTACCGACGGAGCACAGTTTGGCTTAGGCGCTGAGATCGGCATCAGTACCCAAAAACTACATGCCCGCGGTCCGATGGGATTGAAAGAGTTGACGAGTTATAAATGGGTGGTGAGGGGAAATGGACAGATCAGAAATTGATCATACACTTCATTTCTGTAATTTTATTTTTTTAATTCACACAGCTAACTTCTGTGCAGATTAGCAAAGCTAATAGGTTCCTTTGCCACAAGATTTGTCAGATGAGATAAATCCACCATCTTTAAGTATTTCAATCGCTCTTAACGCTTCACTTTCTCTTACCTGGAGCTTGATGCCACCCCCTGCCAATCCGGTGTAGGGTACTGACATTGTATCCTGTACAAAGCATTCAATACCTTCAGAATCGAGCAAACTGCACGGGAGACCTGTTTCATGCGGATTAAAAACCGTAATTATAGTTACTAAACGATCCATCTTAAAAAGATTTATTTTGTTATCTACAAACTTACATAAAAAAGGTGATTTTGAGACAAAGAATATGGAGTTACAGGTAATTCAAAATGAAATATATAACATCAGGAGTTGCAAAGTGATGTTAGCATTTGATTTAGCTGAAATGTATGGTGTTCAGACAAAGCGGTTGAAAAAAATGAAATAGAGTTGTTAAAAACAATATTTAGGCTCGTTAATCTTCTTCTCTTTGCGTAAATATTCAATCGTCGATTATCAATATTCAATCACTTATCATCCGAATACGAATAAATTAGGTTGGATATTGCTAATTTGATATAGATTTATTTTCTTTGCAAGAAAACTATGGGTTACCCAAGATTGTAAAAATGGGATAGTTCAAAATTATCAGTGTTACAAGTGTAAGCGTTGTAACTACCATCATAGGATTGAAAGAAAATCTAAACATAAAAACACCTGAAGTAAAGTATCCAGGTGTACTTGGAGAGTGGAGTGTTTTATTCTATTAGGAAGGATACTGGTGTCGTGTCAAGGTTATTGTCGATTTGACATTGACGAGTATAAGGACATGTCAGGGTTCGGTAGAACCTGACAGCGTCGGATGATGCTTGACATAGTACTTAGTCGAAATTTATCTATTAAAGAGGATCAGACATTATTCGGCAAGATTTAAGAAAAATGCTATATGATATTTTGTTTATAATTAAAAATATTCTGTTTATATCGTGTGCGAACACATCCATATTTTGTATATCCGTGTGCGCACACGGAGTTTGCAATAATATTAAGTATTTGATAACAAATAACATTCCGCATGAAGATAACCTTAAGTAAACAACAGAATCAATGATATCGTAAAAATTAAATTGGAGAATTTTGGATTTTTAGAGATTACCTTAAAACAAATAAAACAATAGTAAAATGAAAGCTATCAATAGAAGACAATTTTTAGGAGCTACTGCATTGGCAGGAGCCGGAATGGCCATAACACCCACACCAACTTTAGGTGGGGTCAACAACTTTACCACAATACGATTAGACGATAACGATAAACCCGCATTATTGGGAGGCCCTCAGGCTCATCCGGATGGGTATCCGCAATGGCCGGTGTACGACAGTACAGAAGAACAAGCATTGTTGGATGTATTGCGTAGTTCAAAATGGGGACGTCTCGATGGAAGCACGGTGTCGCCAACTTTCGAACAGGAATACGCTAAAATGAATGATGTGAAACATTGTCTTGGCCTGTCCAGCGGTACAAGCGCTTTGTATACCATGCTGGGCGTTTTGGATATAGGGCCCGGCGATGAGGTGATCATGCCGGTATACACCTTTATTGCTACATACAATGTAATAGCACTCAACTATGCTTTACCCATATTGGTGGATACGGATCCTGAAACATTCCAGATTGATACCAAAAAGATGGAAAAAGCCATCACTAAGGCAACCAAGGTATTGATGCCGGTACATATGGGCGGCTCTCCGGCAGATATCGATACGATTTTGGCTATTGCACAAAAGCACAAGCTTCCGGTTATTGAAGATGCATGCCAGGCACATTTAGCCGAATGGAAGGGTAAAAAAGTAGGATCATATGGAATAGGTGGGGCTTTTAGTTTCCAGGCGACCAAGCATCTAAACTGCGCTGAAGGGGGAGCTATTACCAGTAATGACGGCGACTTTATCAGGGCTTGTTACAAATTTCATAACCAGGGACAAGGCGGCGTCACCACTTCATATAATGCAGATGTAGGTACAAACACACGGGCAACCAATCTCCGTATTACCGAATTTCAGTCCAATCTGCTTTTGGCACAAATGACCCGTCTGGAAGCGCAATCTAAAAGAAGGTGGGAGAACGCCGTTTACCTGACCAAACTCTTCAACGAAATCCCAGGCATCACACCGGCTAAACTGTACAAGGGGGTTACCAAAAGTGCATATCACCTGTACATGTTCCATTATGACAAATCACAATTTGCAGGAATGAGTCGTGAACGATTTATGGAAGCGTTGACTGCTGAGGGTGTTCCTTGCATCAGTGGTTATGGTCAAATGAATAAGAATGATTATGTGACAGGGTTGGCCAAGAGTAAGCATTATCTGAAGATTTACGGCGAAAAAACCATGCAACAATGGCTCGAGCGGAACCAATGTCCTCAAAACGATAAGTTAACAAGCGAGACGTCTGTTTGGTTTACCAATAATGTACTACGTACAACAACCCGTGATATGGATCAAATAGCCGAAGCTGTGCGTAAAATTCAAAAAAATGCGAAAGCATTAAAAAGCTAAACTTGTGATTTAACAGCAGATAATGTTTCCAACAAGACATGCTGGAAACTAATTTGATAGAAGAATTAGTAAAATATCATTGTGGATAAAGTCAATAAATGTCAATCATTTAAATTAAAAAAAATCATGACGCAATTAAAAAGTAATAAATTTTTGTTTCCGTTAATCATTACCGGGATCGCCTTTTTCGTAATTGGATTCGGAGTAGGCATCAACGAAATTATGGTACCCGTTCTCGAAAGCACTTTTAAGCTGAGCAAGGGTATGTCGTACCTGATCGTTGCAGCCACTTTTTCGGCGTTCCTTATATTTGGCGGGCCATCCGGATGGGTTGTTAAAAAAATAGGGTATAAAAAATCGCTCATTCTTGCACTTTTTATTATGAGTTTGGGTATGTTGCTGTTCATACCTTCGGCAAGGATGGGTTCGTCAATGTCTGGATTTTATATGTTCCTTGTAGCTTCATTTATCGGAGGGATAGGGAATACTTTGTTGCAAACCGCCATCAATCCATACGTCACTATTTGCGGTCCAATTGAAAAGGCAGCCTTGCGGCTTAGCGTAATGGGTATCATGAATAAATCCGCCTGGTACCTGGGCCCCCTGTTTTTGAGCCTTTTTCTTGATGTCACACATCCTGACATTGCCAACGCCGCCATTCCATTTAGTATTGCAGCTGCAATCATAGCCCTGTTTGCCTTGTCGATGTTTTTTATACCTTTACCAGAGGTAACGGCAAAAGGTGAAACTGAAACGGACGAGGATGCCAATGATGAATTTATTGTGGAAGCTAACCGGAAAACATCTATCTGGCAATTTCCCCACCTCGTTCTCGGAGCAATTGTATTGTTTCTCTATGTAGGAGTGGAAACGTTAGCTATGGTTGCGTCTATCGACTTTGCCAAATCAATAGGAGGCTTAAAGAATCCCGAACAATATGCGGCTTTTGTCCCATTGGGAATGATAATAGGATATATTGTGTGTATATTTTTGTTACAATGGATGTCTCAAAACAAGGCATTGATATTGTTTGCATTGATAGCCCTGACTTCTTCGATTCTGCTGGTCACGCTTCCTGCCCAAGTTGCTATTTACTTTTTGTCGGGTTTAGGCTTTGCTCATTCCATCATGTGGGGAGCCATCTGGGGGATAGCCATTGACCGGCTTGGAAAGTTCACCAAATCCGGAGCTTCCTTGTTGGTAGTGGCTATAGCAGGCGGTGGCATCATACCGATCGTTTTCGGATTCATCCTTGATGCTCTTAAACCGGCAAATGGAATGGCTTCTGCCGGAAATTTCCAAACTGCATACTGGTTGTTTATCCCGTGTTATCTGTTCATCCTGTATTATGCGGTGGCAGGGCATAAGATAGGACTGAAAAGTAAACGCCAGGGGTAAAAAAGACGAGGATGTTATTTTCCTGACTTTGACGGTTTGAGCGCATTCATTCTCCACCCCATCCTTGATATATAGCGAGTTACAGTGGTGTAAAACAAAAGTCGTTTTGTAGTGCCCCATCGATAAATCCCCTGAAATTCTTGTAGTTGGATATAAAAAAAGCCGATCTTTGCAGCATGTTTGTCAGGATGAAAAAACAGCCAGGCGGCAAGATCAAAATCCAGATAGTGGAGA